>CAZWMX010000089.1:0-10494 GCA_964635205.1 uncultured Acidimicrobiaceae bacterium
TCGACGGTGGTGTTGTTGACTGTGTTGTGATGCCTGGAACCTATGTGGTGCGTCTGACGACATCTGCCCATGTGCGATCTGAGATCACGTTCGCGACGAACGGCATCGACGTGACGATTCCTCCTTCAGCGTTGCCCGACACGCTCGAAGACTTCGAAAGCCACAGTTGGGGTGGAGATGCGCGCCATCCCAACGTAGTAATCGAGTTGGACCGGCAGCGTCGTCCAAGGAAGCGGATCAGCTAGCCGATTCGGTTCTTGCCGCAGTAGAGATTGAAGCCGTCGTCTCTGAGGAATCCGATCACGGTCATACCGAGCTCTTCCCCGAGTTCCACAGCGAGGGACGACGCACCTGAGACACCGGCGATGATCGGCATGCCGGCAACAGCCGCCTTCTGCACCATCTCGAAGCTGAGGCGACCCGATACGACGAGGACGAGGCCGGTCAGCGGCCAGCGGTCCCCTGAGAGGCTGCCAACGAGTTTGTCGACCGCGTTGTGTCTGCCGACATCCTCTGCGATGCCCAGAAGCTCACCTCGTGGCGTGAATGCTGCGGCGCCGTGGACGCTTCCTGTACGTTCGAACATCGTTTGGGAGGCCTGCATGGCGGCCGGAAGCGACCGCAGAAGTTCGGCGTCGAGTACCGGCCCTTCAGGGAGGGTGCGTGCTGTGACCCTGACCGCGTCGATGGACGCCTTGCCGCAGACTCCACACGACGACGATGTGAACATGTTGCGTCTGAACTGTTCGGGGTCCACCCGGACGCCATCGGCGAGGATGATGTCGTAGCGGTCGCCTTCCGCAGAACCCTCTACGCGGTTGATGCCGGCCACTTCTCCCGGGTTGAGCACGATCCCCTCGGTGAGGGCGAATCCGAGTCCGAGGTTCTCGTCGTCTCCGGGAGTGCGCATGAGTACGGCAATCGGGACGCCATCCAACCGGAACTCGACAGGAGCTTCCTCAACGAGCTCGTCCGTGGTCTCCTCCGCTCCGGACTCCGAGTAGCGAGTGATGGGCCTCAAGCGTGGCGTGACCGGCGTCACTCGGAGTCGCTTTGCAGGTAGGCATACCCGAATCGGCCCTTGATGCAGAGGTGGCCGCTCGTCACGTCGTGATCCATCGGGGAGGCCACCTTCACCACTCGGTTCTCCTGGACGTATAGCTCCAGGTTGCAGCCGACTCCGCAGAACGAACAGATGGTTGTGGTCACCGTCTGGCGGGTCTCGTCCCATGTGCCTGCTTCACGCATATCGAACTCTGACTTGAACATGAGGGCACCCGTCGGGCACACTCCGATGCAATTCCCGCAGTAGACACAAGCGGAGTCGGGCAACACGACGTCGAACTCCGTCGAGATGGTGGCGGACAATCCTCGGCCGGCGACGTCGATGGCGAAGGTGTTCTGGGCGTCGGCGCCACATGCGGCAACACAGCGGTAACAGAGAACACATTTGTCGTAGTCACGGATGTACAGGTCGTCCTGTACTTTCACTTCACGGTGCGGCTCGTACTGCCCGAAGCGGTCGGAGTCGACGTCGTACTGCTTCATCCAGCGCTGTGTGTCCTCGTCGGCAAGGGAGAGGTCGACTGTGGAGGCGTACAGCTCGTACAGCGTGCGGCGCGTGTTCGAGATACGCTCAGAATCAGTCGTTATCTCCATGTCGCCCACGATCGGGCGCGAGCAGGAGGGCACGAGTGTGCGCGACCCTGTCACCTCGACCACGCACAGCCGGCAGGAGTTGAACGGGCTCAGTGTCTCGAGGAAGCACATCGTTGGGATGTCGATGCCCTCGGCGCGGCACACGTCGAGGATCGTTGATCCGACAGGGGCGAGCACCGTGTCACCATTGATACGTATGTTCACACGGCGGGGATCAGGGACGGTGGTCTCGATCACTCGTCACCCCCGATCAGCCCGATGCGGATCGCCGACTCGACGGCGTTCGCTGCGGTGTGGCCAAGCCCGCAGATCGAGGCGTCACGCATCACCCAGCCGATATTGTCGAGGTTGTTGCGGTCGGTGTGCGTATCGATACCGTCACGAATCCGCCCGACGATGTCGAGTTGCTCGCTCGTTCCGACCCTGCATGGCACGCACAGTCCGCATGACTCGTGGGCGAAGAACTCGGCGATCCGGTGGGTGATCGCCATCATGTCGACGTTGCTGTTGAACACCACGATCGCTCCCGATCCGAGAGAAACCCCTGCATCACTCGTGTCCTCGAATGTCATGGGAACGTCGAGCTGGGTCTCCGTGATGAACGATCCTGCTGCTCCACCCGTGAGCACTGCCCGAAGCTCACCCTTGACCCCACCTGCGAGACCTATGAGCTCTCGGATCGTCACACCGAACTCGACCTGGAACACCCCGGGGGCATCGACGTCGCCACTCACGCAGAACAGCTTCAGCCCCGTTGAGTCGGTGGTTCCGAGCTGGGCGAACGCCGTTCCGCCGTCCCTGATGATCCCAGGGATCGCTGCCAGTGTCTCGACGTTGTTCACAACCGTGGGCTTGCCGAAGAGCCCCTCCACCGTTGGGAAAGGTGGCTTCTGGCGTGGCTGGCCCCGGTAACCCTCGATGGAGTTGAACAGCGCCGTCTCTTCGCCACAGATGTAGGCACCAGCGCCTCTTCGGATCTCGATGTCGAAGCCAAGATTCGGATCTGCAGCTTCGAGGGCCGCTGTGAGGAGACGCTCCTGCTCGCGGTACTCACCCCGGATGTAGATGAAACCTTTCGTCGCACGGGTGGCGTAGCCACAGATGGCGAGGCCTTCGATGACCGCCATCGGGTTCGTGTCGATGATGTGGCGGTCCTTGAACGTCCCCGGTTCGGATTCGTCTGCGTTGCACACCACATATTTCGTCTCACTCGTGGCGTTGGCGACGGCCTCCCATTTGACGCCGGCCGGAAATGCCGCACCTCCCCGCCCGCGGATACCGGAGGCCGTGACCTGCGCGAGAACGGCCTCCGGCCCCATTTCGCGCGCCTTGGAAACAGAAGGGACGGGTTGTGGGGGGAGTCTGGGGGGTGGATTGTCGACCGTGCCACCATCGAGGATGCCGGCGATCGCCGGGGCGGTTGCCGGAGCGATTGTGATGGCCTCCTCGCCTGCACGCTGGATGAAGGCGGCGGACCCTTTCTCGCAGTGACCGAGACAGGCGGATCGTATCCACATGCCATCACCGTTCGGGATGCCTGCGGGCCCGATCTCCGTTTCGAGGTCTGTGATGAGGCTGTCTGCTCCTGAGGCCAGACAGACGATGTCATCACAGACACGAGCCACCCTCGCCGGCTGCTGATCCGTGGCAATGAGGTCGTAGAACGTTGCGACACCGTACGCCTCGGCGGGAGCCACAGGAATGCGTTGGGAGATGTAGTTGAGTGCCCCGTGGCTCACGAAGCCGATTGCATCCTGGACGGTGTGGAGGGCGGGGAGCAGCAGGTGGCGCCTCGCAGACGCACCGTGGAATCCCCCGTGGGAGACGTGGTCGTCGGTCGAGGTTCGTTTCTCGGCGCCCGACCAAGTCGATTCGGGTGGACCAAGAAGTTCGTCGACCACAGTTCGTTCCGCTGCGGTAGGGGAGTCTGTTGTTGTTCGGTAGTCGATGGTGGTGTTCCTAGCTCTCTGCGATCCTGTCGATGCGTACGGCGGTGGCCTTGAATTCGGCGGTGCCCGACTTGGGGTCCCATGCGTCGATCGTCAGTTGGTTCACGTCGACGTCGTCCGGTGCGTGGAACGCCATGAACACAAGACCTCTGCGCAGACCTGGAACGAATCGAACAGGAACATCGATGGAACCGCGGCGGGATGACACCTTGACGATCTCGCCCTCAGCGACGTCAAGATCTGCGGCCTGCTCCTTTGTCATGTCCAACACCGAGTCTGCCCGGATCGGGGACCGGTAGCCACCCGACTGGACTCCCGTGTTGTACGAGTCGAGTCTTCGACCGGTTGTCAGCCTGATCGGGAAGTCGTCGTCAAGAGGGTCGACGGGAGGCACCCACTCCACGGGCGAGAAGGGCGCGGGTTCTCGGGGGAGCGTTCCTTCCCACAGCCAACCGTGGAGGAAAGGTGTTCCGGGGTGGTTCTCGTCGGGGCAGGGCCATTGCAGCCCACCGAGTGCTTCGAGTCGTTCGTAGGACATTCCGGCGTGCATCGGAGAGAGGCTGCGGAGTTCGTCCCAGATCGCCTCGGCATCCCGGAGTTCCCAGTCGTGGCCGAGTTCGTTCGCGAGCATTGTCAGAATCTCGATGTCATCCTTTGCGTCACCCGGCGGGTCGAGCGCCTTTCGTACTCGCTGAACACGGCGCTCCGAGGACGTGACTGTGCCATCGGTCTCGGCCCAGCCTGCTGCGGCAGGGAACACAACGTCTGCCATCCGAGCGGTCTTCGTGAGGAAGATGTCCTGGACCACGAGATGGTCAAGGCCTTCGAGAAGTCGTATGGCTCTGCTCACGTCTGCCTCGGATTGCGCCGGGTTCTCACCGATGACGTACAGCGCAGTGAGGTCTCCGCTCTCCATCGCGTCGATCATCTCGGAAACGTGCCATCCCGGTTCGGGGGGCACGTCTGTTTCCCAGGTCTCCTCGAACTTCGCCCTGACATCAGGGTCGGTGATGTCCTGGAACCCGGGGAACTTGTTCGGCAGGGCTCCCATGTCTCCGCCGCCCTGTACGTTGTTCTGTCCACGAATGGGGACGAGGCCCGAACCCCACCTGCCGACGTGACCGGTGAGAAGCGAGAGGTTGATGAGGGAGAGCACGTTGTCTGTTGCGTTTGCGTGCTCCGTGATTCCGAGCGTCCAACACAACTGTGCGGTGCGCGCCTTTGCGTAGTCGTGGGCCAACGCGCGGATCGCATCGGCAGGTACACCGGTGATCTCCTCGCCTCGTTCGAGTGTCCACGACTCGACCGACTCTGCATACTCGTCGAAACCGGAGGTTGAGTGTTCGACGAACTCGGTGTTGACGAGACCTGCGGTGATGATCTCGCTGGCGACAGTATTGGAGAGGGCAATATCGGAGCCGACGTCGATGCCGAGCCAGGTGTCTGCCCACTCTGCGGACTCTGTGCGCCTGGGGTCGACGGTGTACATCTTGGCGCCGTTGCGGACACCTTTGGCGAGATGATGGAAGAAGATCGGGTGGGCGTTGCGCGCGTTCGAACCCCACAGGATGATGAGGTCCGTGATTTCGATCTCTTCATATGACGACGTGCCGCCGCCTGCTCCGAGGACTGCCGCCAGACCGGCGACGCTAGGAGCGTGTCAGGTGCGGTTGCAGCTATCGACGTTGTTCGTACCGAGAACCGTGCGGGCAAACTTCTGCGCGACGAAATTCATCTCGTTGGTCGCCTTCGAACACGAGAACATCCCTGTTGCCTGCCCAGGGTTGCGTTTGAATCCTGCCGCGGCTTTGGCCAACGCTGTATCCCAGTTCGTTGGTCGCAGCTCCCCGTCGATCCTGACCATCGGCGTCATCAGACGCTCATATCGTGTACCCATCTCACCTCCCTTCGGTGCGCACCCACGGTAACAAACTGTGGATCACCAGATTGCCATCCGTAGTACTACGTCATCCGTACTTCGTACTACTGGGAAGCTCCGCTTCGTCAGACGATGCGGCGGTCCGAGGCCCAGCGGGCGAGCTCGTGGCGGTTGGAGAGCTGGAGCTTGCGCAGGACCGCTGAGACATGGGTTTCGACGGTCTTCGTTGAGATATCCAGACGTCGAGCGACCTGCTTGTACTGGTAGCCGCGGGCGATCTGGCGGAGGACTTCCTGCTCGCGGGGTGTGAGCTGGTCGAGTTCGGGGTCCTCCTCGACAGGTACCGCCTTGGAGAAGGCCTCGAGGACGAACCCTGCAAGAGATGGCGAGAACACGGCGTCGCCGGTGTCGACCCTGCGGATCGCATCGGCGAGTTCTTGTGGGCTGATCGACTTCGTCACGTACCCGCGGCACCCGGCCCGGATCATCGCGATCACGTCTTCCGGGGCGTCCGACACAGAGAGTGCGAGGAACCGGATCTTCGGGTTGGTTTCAGCGACGTTGGTCACAACAGCTACGCCGCCGCCGCCGGGCATGTGGACATCAACGAGCACGACGTCCGGCCTCTTGGAACGGATATCGTCGATGGCCGCGTCGACGTCGCCGGCAACTCCCACGACGTCGAAGTCGTTCTCGAGCTCGGCCCGGACACCGGTGAGGAAGAGAGCGTGGTCGTCGACGAGGAATACGGAGGTCATGTGTTCTCCCTCGGCATCGTGAGATGCACCTCGGTGCCAACCCCGTCGGAGGAGTCGATCACGGCGGTTCCCCCGTTGCGAATCATCCGCCCGCGGATCGACTCCGCGATCCCCTTACGGTCCCCGTCGACGGCCTCGGGACCGAAACCCCTGCCCTGATCAGTCACGAACACGTCGACACCTTTGTCGGTCGCTTCGGCGAACACCGAAACCTTGTCTGCACCAGAGTGACGTGCGGCGTTCATCATCGCCTCCGTCGCGGCGCCCACGAGCGCCTTCTGACCGGTCGCTGGCAGCTCGTCCTCCCCAACAACGACTACGGACACAGGGATGTCATGAGCCTCTTCGACTCTGGCCGCGGCTGCTCCGAGTGCACCACGAAGTGTGTCTTCATCAGAAGCGTCCGGGTCGAAAAGCCAGGCCCGCAGATCGCGCTCCTGGGCACGGGCGAGGGTGACCATCTTCTTCGGATCGTCAGTGCGCTGGATGAGAGCAAGCGACTGGAGTACAGAGTCGTGGAGGTGAGCCGCCATCTCAGCACGCTCTTCTGAGCGAATACGAGCGCGGCGTTCCGTCCCGAGGTCTTCAACCACCGACCAGAGCCAGGGACCGCCGACGATCAGGAGTCCGACGAGCGTCAGGATCGTCGCGATGACGAGGGCACCTGCCGACTGAAGTGCATCAAGCGAGGTCAGAACAAAGGCGAGGCCGGCGATCATCATTCCCAGCCCCGCGAGAACAAGCCACCAGGGACGTCTCGAGGTGCCCATGACACCTTGGAGCGACTGTTCGTAGTTGAAGCCACTCGTGTCAATGGCGATCGCAAGTCCGAAGAGCACGAGGACGATCGGCCATGTGACGGCACCGAACCACAGGCCGACTCCCTGGAAGAGAAACATCCCTGCAGCGAACATCACTCCGATGCCGAGCTTCTGCTGGGTCGTCGTCTTTGATGGATCAGGCCGATCTTCTGCCTCGGGCACGAGGAGCGCTGCAAATACGTACACGATCAGTCCGAAACCGGCCGCGAGTATCGCCGACAGGAAAGCAGCGCGGATATAGATGGGTCTGATGCCGAGCCACTCACCAACGCCGCCGGCCACGCCCGTCAGTAGCCGATCACTCGTGGAGCGCCGAAAGGGCCAATCGATGGATCGTTGTTCAGAGGTGACTGCCACAGTGCTCCAATGGTGTCACAGCCCGTGTGCTGTCACAACTGGGGACGACCCTGAGTGAACCCTGAGACCTCAGGAATCAAGAGGATGGTTCCCGATTGTGGGAACGCGCGCCTTTCGACACGATACGGACATGACTGAACAACGTAACGAAATATCCCGAGTCACCCGGTCGGTCGATGACAGCATCATCGCCGGCGTCTGCGGCGGCCTCGGCGAGCAGTTCGGGGTCAGTGCATGGTGGTTCCGGTGGGCATTCATCATCCTGACACTCTTCGGATTCGCCGGCATCTTCTTCTACATCATTGCCTGGGTCCTCATCCCGAAGGAGACCGAGGACGACTCCGTCGCTACGAGCTGGATGGAAGGGCTCGACCTCTCCGACGTCGGCACGATCTTCGGAGTTGTGCTCATCGGAGTGGCGGGCGTGGTCATCCTCAACCAGTTCTTCCGCGTATCGGGAGCCCTCGTGGCAGCAGGTGTTCTTGCCGTCGTCGGAGTGCTCCTGTACCGAGGTGACCTTCGTCCGCCCGACAGACCACAGGGTGGTGGTCCGCACTACACCGACGAGGACGAACCGGTACCTGATGCAGAGCCGGCCTCCAGGGATGCCGACGCACCAGCCCCGGCCGACACTCCCTTGGCCGGGGCTTCGGTAGCGTCTGCCGTTGCGACCAAGCCTCCCAAGGCCAAGAAGCCGCCGAAGGTGAAGAAGCCGAAGCCGCCACCGTCAATGCTGGGGCGCCTCACCATGGCTGTTCTGCTCATTGCACTCTCAGCGATGGTGCTCGTGGAGCTCTCAGGCTGGGCACGCTTCCAGCCCGTCGAGTATCTCGCCGTCGGCATGGGGATCATTGCTGTCGGGCTGCTCGTCGGAGCATGGATTGGGAGGGCCCGTTGGCTGATCATCATCGGGATCCTGCTTGCGCCGTGGCTCTTCTTCGCCTCACTGCTGCCCAACGTCGCCGAGTGGACGATCGGCGATCCCAGTTATGCGCCGGCATCTGTTCAACAGGTCCAGGACTCCTACTCGCTCGGTGTTGGTCAGCTCACGATCGATCTCTCCCGCCTCACACCGGAGGAACTTGCTGAGGTCGGGACGATCGAGGCCTCTGTCTCGTTGGGAGAACTCTTTGTTGTGCTGCCCCTCGGTGCAGGCACGGTCGTGAAGGCGGACGTAGGAGCGGGCTCGGTGGAGATCGGCGTGCGGTTTCACGAGGTCTACGGAGCACCTCCAGAGGTGAGGTTCGACGCCTTCGAGGAATGCCTCGCTTACGGGTTTGGCGACGACGAGTGTGAAGACAGGTTCCTGAACGGGAACAGTCTCAATGATATCGAGATCGACTACGGCGAGTACGGATGGCAAGAGTGGCGTTCGGACTCGGGTGTCGGTATGTCCAAGTCCTACGACCTGGGTGTGCCGCCGCGCGATTTCGTGCTCGATCTGAAGGTCGGCACGGGACGAATCAACATTCAGCAGCTCGGCAAGTACTACGCCGATGACCAAAACGAGGGATAGAGCATGGAAGCACACAAGTTCGACATCATCTCGTTCATCTTCGGAGCCCTGTTCCTTGCCTTCACAGCCAGCGTGTTGTGGGACATGAACTTCGACTTCTCGGTATCAGGGTGGATTCTCCCTGGAGCCTTCCTCGTCATCGGAGTTGCCCTCCTCGTGTCCGGCGTCCGTACAGCGATCCGCAAGAGCTAGGACACCGCCAACCACTCTTGCGCGGCTTCCGTACGACACGGCGGCCGTTCGGGTCGGACGTCTGATCCATCGGAACTACTTCGGAGCCTTGATCGTTCTTTGCCGTATCAGGGAAGGTTTCGTGAGTCAGGAGAAGAGTATGACGAGACGCATGATCTTGTTCGTTGGCGTCGTGGGTGGAGCGTTGCTACTCGCAGCGTGCGGGGGCTCGTCGCCAGACAGCACGCCGGACAGCACGGTCACCACGCCACCTCCGGGCGAGGTGTCGGATGTATCCATCGAGAACTTCCTGTTCGGCCCATCCGACCTCACCGTGTCGGTTGGTGAGACGATCAGGTGGACGAACAAGGAGTCGGGGATCCCTCACGACACGACGGCGGACGATGGGCTGTGGGCGTCGGAGACGCTCCGGCCTGGTGACGAGTTCGAGTTGACCTTTACCGAGCCCGGTACGTACACATACTTCTGTTCGATCCATCCGACCATGAGGGCAACCATCACGGTGACCGGATAGCGACGGCGGGTCTTCGGTGTGGGATGCGGCGGCGTGTTGCGGCCTCTCTCGATGACAAGGTTGAGGCCATCACTCGCCAGATCGCTGATCTCCAGGTGATGCGGGGCGACCTCATGGCACTGGCCACGCGGGCCGAGAAACTCACGGAGAGGCCGCGTCCGAACGGCTCGATATGTCACATCCTCGAATTCGCACGGGGGGATGGGGTCGGGCCATCCAGCACATCGCCTGTCTCAGTACCGAATCATTGGCGTTAGTAGGCGCCGCCGAGTTTTCTGTGATCCCAGCTTGTGATCTTCGTTGGTTCAACGATCACAGCGGTGTTCTTCGGTGCGAATCTGCCGAATGCGTTCTCGAGCGACTGGTCATCCATGTCAACCGGTTCATCACCGAGCATGGCATACCTCGCGGCGAGCCGTCCGTAGATCCCGAGCACGTACTGTGGATCTGTGACAAGCGTTGCGGTCCCCCGGATCATCACGCCCTGTAGCTGGGCGTATCCGTCCCCCGCCTCGACGAGAACGGACAGGCGCGGGTCACGCATCAGGTTGACGATCTTCTGGGATTTAGTGAAGGAGCGGAACACGATCTTGCCGTCGTCCATCGTGAACCACATAGGGGCCTGGTGAGGTGCCCCGTCCTTGCCGATGGTGGCTAGTTGGAGGACCTTTGCACCCTCGGTGAGGAACACCGTGATCTCTGCATTGGTCATGGTGATGTCTTTGCGAGCCATGGGTGCAACCTAGCGGTGTGTCGTGGAAAAGGCGCCAGGGATGTTTTCCCACCGTTGGTGTCTAGTTAGTGCGGGGTTATGGGGAGTTGTTGCATTGTGGGCTTGTAAGAACAGCA
>CAZWMX010000090.1:0-3166 GCA_964635205.1 uncultured Acidimicrobiaceae bacterium
GATGACCAACCCAGGAGATTCAGTGATACCCCATTCGAGACGTCGGATACGGCTCGTCATGATGTTCGGTGTAGTGGCACTCATCGCTGCCGCATGTTCCAGTTCGGGTGGCGATGGTGTGATACGCGATTTCAGCGAGATCCAGTCCAGTGATTTCGAGTTCACCGTCGATGCGAACGGTGTAGCAAGGATGACCGTATCAACGAGCATCGATGCTGCGTGTTCGATCTCGTACGGCGAGACAGACGCGCTCGGTACGATCGGCACGGACGACGACATGGGCGGTGCCGCACATGACGAACACGAGGTGATTCTCGTGGACGCCGAACCGGGCAAGACGTACAAGTTCCGTGTGCAGGGGGCAGATGCAGAGGGAAATGTCTATCAGAGCGCCATTGCCACATTCACCCTTCCCGAGGTTCCCGATAGCGGAGGGGAATCGATGGTCGACCGCGGTGCCAACGTCGCCGAGGGTGCAACCGTCCTCGACGTCAGCTCCGTCTTCTCTGGGTCATGGTCTGGGCAGAATGCGTTCGATGGCGACATGACGACCGAGTGGGCCACAAAGGGGAGCGGAGACGATGCCTACATCGTGATCGATCTCGGCTCTGCTCAGCCGATCGCCGGGGTCGAGTTCATCACCCGCACGATGAGCGATGGCACCGCGACAACGACCGAGTACACGGTGACCGTTGACGACGGCGAGACCTACGGTCCGTTCCCTGCAGGCGATCAGAGTGACCCTGGCTTCACCGAAGTCGAGTTCACAGGTCAGGTGCTCAGATTCGATGTGGCCGTTTCCACGGGTGGTAATACGGGAGCGATTGAGATACGCGCATTTGCACGATCTCGAGGCTGAACGTTGGGTCGGTCCCGCCGGTGACCGTAGGATGATGGCACCATGACTGAAGACCAGTTCGAGACGATCGCAATCCATGCAGGGCAGGAACCCGACCCGACCACCGGCGCCGCGGTCGTGCCCATCTATGCCACGTCAACCTATGTGCAGGAAGCGCCTGGGGTGCATAAGGGGTACGAGTATTCCCGCACGGACAATCCGACTCGCACCGCGCTCCAGACGCAGCTCGCTGCGCTCGAGGGCGTACGTGAGGGAGATGACGGCGGATGTGTGGCGACGTCCTCGGGTCTCGCTGCCACCGCGATGATCGGCTATCTCCTCAATCCTGGTGACCATATCGTGCTCCCGAACGACGCATATGGCGGCACGTTCCGACTTGTTGCCAAGGTCCTCACAGAACACGGCATCGAGTGGACCGCAGGTGATCTCACCACGATCGAAGGCTTCGATGCGGCGATCACAAGCAAGACGAAGTTGATCTGGGTCGAGACCCCGACGAATCCGCTTCTTCGCATCGTCGACATTGCTGCGGGCGCCGAAGCAGCGAGGGCCTGTGGAGCGTGGTTGGTCGTCGACAATACGTTCGCCACTCCGTATCTCCAACAGCCGTTGGGCCTTGGCGCGGACATGGTTGTGCACAGCTCAACCAAGTACCTCGGTGGCCACTCCGATACCGTCGGCGGTGCCATCGTCACGAACGACGCCGAGCTCCTCGACCGTCTCCGGTTCCTGCAGAACGCGACAGGTCCGATCCCCGGCCCGTTCGATTCGTACCTGGTGCTTCGAGGAATCAAGACGCTTGCGTTGCGGATGGAGCGTCACAACCAGAACGCAGCGATGATCGCTCGATTCCTCGAGGATGATGCTCGCGTTGCCAACGTCTGGTATCCGGGTCTTCCGACAGACCCGGGGCACGAGACCGCCCGCAGGCAGATGGCTGGGTTCGGGGGCATGATCTCGTTCACGCCGACCGGTGGTCTCGAGTCGGCTCACTCGATTGTCAAGAAGACTCGCCTCTTCTTCCTTGCCGAGTCACTCGGTGGTGTTGAGTCCCTCATCGAGCTTCCGGCCGAGATGACCCATCTGTCTGTTGAGGGCACCGACCTCGAAGTGCCCCAGGATCTGATCAGACTCTCTGTTGGTGTAGAGCATGTCGACGATCTTCTGTCTGATCTCGATCGGGCGCTTGGTTGAGAGGTTTGGCCGACCTCGGGTGGGACGACACCTGGCAGCAAGAACGCGAGGGCTTGGACGCTCCGGGTGATCCGCACCGTATTGTGCGTCACGACGGCGTCAAGGTGCTTGTCTCGGACGGCGTTTCCGTGGAACACGTGTCGTTCCCTCGATCGTTGCCACTTGCCGTGGGCGACTGGGTACTCGTCGAGCACGAGACCGTTCAGGCGTTGTGTCCGAGACGCACCGTGCTCGAGCGGGACCACGAGATCCGTGGACCGCAGCTCATTGCAGCGAACGTCGATCTGGTGCTCGTCGTGTTCGGATCAGACCGACCGCTGAGGCAGTCCAAGGTGATGCGGTTTGTTGCGTTTGCCTGGGATATCGGGGCAAAGCCGATTGTGGTCATCTCCAAGGTCGATCTCATCGATGGAGTCGATGAGGCTGTCGAGCAGGTCGCGGAGTGGCTGCCTGATGTCGAGATTCTCCGGACGTCGATCGACACAGGGGAGGGAATTGCGGACGTTTTCAGGTTGCTGAAAGGTAGGACCGGCACGTTCATCGGGGAATCTGGGGCCGGGAAGTCGTCGCTCGTGAATGCGCTGATGGAGGACGAGGTCGCCTGGGTCGGGGAGGTGCGAGAAACCGATGCCAAGGGGCGTCACGTCACATCCCACCGGGAGCTGCATCTTCTGCCGGGTGGCGGGATGATCATCGATAATCCTGGTATTCGTGCGCTGGGTCTTTCGGCAGAGGGTGAGGGGGTCGAGTCTCTGTTCTCGGACATCGAGGAGCTCGCGTCCGAGTGCAGATTCAGGGACTGTGCACATCACCAGGAACCCGGCTGTGCGATCCGGGCTGCTGTGAGGGACGGAACGATCAGGGCGGATCGTTGGCAGGCCTTCCTCAGATTCATCAACGAACAAGGTGCGGCACAGAAGCGCTCGGATGCCAAGGAGCTCGCCGCCCACTTCCGCCGCGAAGCCGCTGCCGTGAGAGAAGCGAGGGAAGCGCGAGACGGCGACCACCTGACGCCTGATGCCTGAAGAATGACAACGGACGACGGCGGTGCCACCTATCGTGGTCGGCCCGAACAAAAGGACGTCATGCAGCTTCCCGAAGAAATCAAGGCGG
>CAZWMX010000090.1:3266-10440 GCA_964635205.1 uncultured Acidimicrobiaceae bacterium
GATGGGACATGGCTCATCGACGAGCTCGCCAACAAGTACCTCGGACACGACTCGTGTCAGTTCGGTGTCCCCGGCGAAGTGAGGGTCAACTACGAGATCGAGATCGACACCGTCGGTACCTGGGGATAGAACCGGTATCAGGTGTCAGCCCGTCGGCCCTTATCGTGTCACCGATAGGAGCGCAGTTCCATGATTGATGTTGACAAGCTTCGGGCTGAAACCCCCGGAACCGAGAACGTGATCCATCTCAACAATGCCGGGTCATCGCTCATGCCTCAGCCTGTGATCGATGCCATCCTCAGATATCTCGACCATGAGATCGGATACGGGGGATACGAGACACATCGAGCATTCGCGAATGAGCTTGACGGGGTGTATGGCACCATCGCAGAGCTGATCAACGCCGAATCATCTGAAATAGCGATCAACGATTCCGCGACGAGAGCCTGGGACATGGCTTTCTACTCGATGCCTTTCAACGAGGGCGATCGCATCCTCACCACGACCACGGAGTACGTGTCGAACTGGGCCGCCTATCTCCAGCTTCGTAACGCGAAGGGAATCATCGTTGACGTTGTACCCAACACGCCGGCCGGTGAGATAGACGTCGCTGCCCTTGACTCGATGATCGATGGCACCGTGAAGCTCATCAGCCTCAACCACATACCCACAAACGGAGGCGTCGTGAACCCGGCCGCCGACGTAGGCAGGGTCGCTCGAGAGCACGGGATTCCCTACCTGCTCGACGCATGCCAAGCGGTGGGTCAACTACCCATCGACGTTGACGAGATCGGTTGCGACATGTTGTCGGCGACGTCTCGCAAGTTCCTGAGGGGGCCAAGGGGTGAGGGATTCCTGTACGTTCGGTCTGACTTCCTGCATCAGCTCGAACCCGTATTCGTGGAGTTGCACTCGGCGCCTGTCGTCCTGCCGGACCGATACGAACTCCGCGACGACGCCCGACGTTTCGAAACGTGGGAGAAGAACTACGCGAATGTGCTCGGCATGGGCACTGCCGTCCAGTACGCCATGGAGATCGGCGTCGATGCGATCTGGGAGCGGATCCAGGCACTCGGTGCGACCGCACGGCAACTGCTTGATGAAATCGATGGTGTCACGGTGCGAGATCTCGGGGCCGTGAAGGGTGGCATTGTCACGTTCGAGGTCGAGGGCCGCGACGTGATCGAGGTGCGCGAGTTACTTTCGGAGCGATCGATCAACGTATCGATCTCGACGCCTTTCTCATCACCCGTCGACATGCACGAACGAGAGATCGATGGTCTCGTGCGAGCGTCCTTTCACGCCTTCAATACGGAGGACGAGATCGAGAGCCTGGTCGAGGCGATGCGAGTGATCGCCTAGGAATACGTAGTACGTACTACGTATTACGTACTACGGCTTGGGGAACGGTTCTCCTGCCAGGAACGCGTCGATCACGGCTTGGGCGGCATCCGTCGGCACTACGTAGGCACGCCCGTCGCTCCCCTTCGAGTTCTTCACCGGCAGTGTTGCGTTGTCGATGTTCTTCGATCTGAGCGTCAGCGCGTCCTTGCCGAGATCGGTCATCATCGCGAGGCTCAGTCCCTCGTCGGCAGTGATCTGATCCGCAAACGTAGGCAGGAATGTCGGCAGGTTGAAGGCGCTCGAAGGTGAGGTCACCTGGTCGAACAGGGCGATCAGGAGCTCTTGCTGACGCCCCGTGCGCGAGATGTCACCGCCGCTCGTACTCGTCCACTTGCCGTTCTTGAGGATCTCGTACTGACGAGACCTGGCGTACGCCACGGCCTGTTCACCGTTGAGAGTGTGGCGGCCGGCATCGGTTTCGAATCCGGATTTGCCGTCGCGCCCCGGGTACGTGAAGTCGAGGGTCACACCACCAAGCGAATCAACGATGGCTCCCACTCCCGCGAAGTCGATCTCGACATAGTGGTGAATCGGGATCCCTGTCTCGGACTGGATGGTCTGGATCAGCAGGTCGGGGCCTCCGAACACATATGAGGCATTGACCCTGTTCGTACCGTACCCAGGAATGTTGGCCTTGAGGTCACGGGGAATGCTGAGCATCTGTATGGACTCTCCTGGTACGAGATGGGCAAGGATCATGACGTCGGTGCGTCGTCCGGCGAAGTCACCATATTTTCCGTAGTCCCAATCGTCCGGGAGTGTCGATCGATCATCGACACCCACCAACAGAATGTTGACGACTTCGTCGGATCCGGCTGCGACGGTGTCTAGCGAAGTGAGCTCGCTCGCCGGAATGCGGTCGATCTTGCCCTCGGTGAACTGGAGAAATCCGTAGCCTCCGAAGACGAGGAGCACCAACAATCCGAGGATGCTGAGAATGAACTTCTGCGCAAGGCTCCAGCGCCGCTTCGGCGGTTCCAGGCCCTTCGAAGCATCCGCCTGGACGCGCGGGATCTCTGGGAACGTTTCGGTGGTGGAAGACATGATGGAGCGAGGGTAGATGGTCAACCCGAGTATCGCGCGGGAAACAGTCTCATCTGCATTCTCTCTGAAGACGGTGGGCGAGAATCCCAGCAGCCGGTACGCTGGCACGATGCCGAGGAAGATCCACTCCCAAGACGTGACCATCGGTCCGGCCAGAGCAGGTGCACGCGCCATGCTGCGGGCAGTCGGCCTGGGTGAGGACGATTTCGCTCGATCCCAGATAGGGCTTGTTTCCGCCGGAAACGAAGTCACTCCCTGCAATATCACGGGTCCGAAGCTCACCGGATTCGCCAAGATCGGTGTTCGAGAGGCGGGAGCGGTCGGTCTGGAATTCGCAACGATTGCGGTGTCCGATGGCATTGCAATGGGTCACGAGGGGATGCGCGCCTCACTCGTATCGCGGGAGGTGATCGCAGACTCTGTCGAGCTCGTCATGCATGCCGAGCGATTCGACGGCATGGTGTCTGTTGCGGGATGTGACAAGTCGCTGCCGGGTATGTTGATGGCTGCTGCCCGCCACAATCTTCCTTCTGTGTTCCTGTACGGCGGGGCGTCGCTGCCCGGCAACATCGATGGCAAGGACATCTCCATCGTCGACGTATTCGAAGGTATCGGAGCCCACAGCGAGGGGACGATCTCTGACGATCAACTCCTACGGATCGAACAGAAGGCATGCCCTGGGGTGGGCTCGTGCGCAGGCATGTTCACGGCGAACACCATGGCATCGGTGGGTGAGGCAATCGGCATGTCGCTCCCCGGATCGGCCACCGTCCCTGCCGTCGACGGGCGTCTCGAGGACTACGCCAGGAAGTCGGGCGAAGCAGTAGTCGCTCTCCTGGAAGCCGACATCCGCCCACGCGACATCATGACTCGTGAGGCGTTCGAGAACGCGATCACAACGGTGATGGCTCTTGGTGGCTCAACCAATGCGGTTCTGCACCTCATGGCAATAGCGAACGAAGCAGGGGTGGATCTGACCCTCGAAGATTTCGACGAGATCTCCCGTCGGACCCCGCACATCGCCGATATGAAGCCATTCGGCAAGTACCACATGGTCGACCTCGATCGCATCGGTGGTATCCCCGTGATCCTTCGCTCGCTCCTGGATGCCGGGTACCTCCACGGCGACGTGATGACGGTCACCGGCCGGACGATGGCGTCGAACCTCGCCGCCGGCTTCGTGCCAACCGATCAGAACGTCGTCCATCCGATCTCAGAGCCGCTTGCCGCCGAAGGCGGAATCGCAATCCTGCGCGGGTCGCTTGCACCCGAGGGAGCGGTCGTGAAGATCGCAGGAATCGAGCTTGTCGTGTTCGAAGGTACAGCCAGGGTATTCGACGATGAGCAAGACGCGCTCGACGCATTGTGGAACCATGAGCTCGAGCAAAACGACGTCGTGGTCATCCGCTACGAAGGCCCAAAGGGCGGCCCGGGGATGCGCGAGATGCTTGCGATCACAGCAGCGATCAAGGGAGCAGGTCTTGGCAACGATGTGCTCCTCATCACCGACGGTCGTTTCTCGGGTGGGACGACCGGTCTGTGCATCGGCCATGTCGCCCCCGAAGCAGCGATGGGCGGACCGTTGGGCATAGTTGAGACAGGAGACAGGATCAGGGTCGACGTCCCGAACCGAAGCCTCGATCTCCTCGTCGACGAGGCGGTCCTTGAAAAGCGAAGAGACGCATGGGAACCGATCGCTGCGAGATACACAACAGGAGCCCTCGCCAAGTACGCGAAGCTCGTGGGTTCCGCAGAGAGCGGAGCAGTCCTCAGCTGATGGCCATCAGCTTTCGGCCATCAGCTTTCGGCCATCAGTAGTCAGTCGTACCACGTACTACCTGATACGTACTACGTTCCTCCCATGCACCTATCCATCGAATACTGTGCAGCTTGAGGGTATACCGACCGTGCCGTGAGCATGGTTCAGGCAATTCTCGGTAGGTACGAGCACCACATCGGCGATATCACTCTGATTCCGTCGAGCGGAGGTGTCTTCGAGGTCATCGTGGGTGGCGATCTGATCTTCTCGAAGACGGAACTCGGACGCCACGCGACGATCGAAGAAGTGATGGACTCGCTCGATGAGATCATCGGTCCTATTCCAACCAACGAGAGTTGACCACCGGGGCAGTATCTGGATTCGGGCGATACCTTCCGTCCATGCCCGCCGGACACTCCAATACGGTTCTCGTGACCGACCTCCTGTCCAAGGATGGACCTTTCGTGCGCGTCGCAGATGATTTCTTGTCTGCCCGCTGCACTGGATGTGGAACTCAGATCGCTCACGATCCCCGATACGGGGAGTGGGGTGCGTACTGCCCGAACTGTTGGGCAGCGGTTCGTAGCCACTAATCTGTCCAGACTGAAATCGACCGGTCGACGTCAACCGCCACACCGTCGACGAAGGTGTCGAGCACCCGGGTATTTCGCACTTCCTCCGCGGTTGCCGTTATCGGGTTCGTGTCGAGGACCGCGAAGTCGGCCGGACTACCCTCAGAGAATGGCTCCGGCTCTCGCAGAACCCGCGCCGCACCGGTCGTGAACAGAGCAAGCGCCTCGGTCCCGGTCAACTGCTCCGCCGGATTGACACCGAAACGATCCATCGCTGCCGCCATGCCCCACAGGGGCTGTGGTGGTTCGACAGGACAGTCGGACGAACCGGCAATCGGAACCCCTGCTTCGAGCAGCGACCGGAACGGATACAACCACCGCGCTCGGTCCCGACCGACCCGATTCTCGACCCACTCCGACTCCGAGGCAAGGAAGGCCGGCTGTACCACCGCCGATACGCCGAGGTCTCTGAAACGAGCAGCCTGTGGCGGGCTGATCACTGAGACATGTTCCATGCGCAGATCACTCGGGTCCGCACCGCCTGTGATGAGTTCGTCGAACACGTCGAGAACTCCGTCGACTGCGCGGTCGCCGATCGCGTGAATGGCGACCATGCCACCCAGTTCGATGCTTCGTTGGGAGACGGCTTTGTCTTGTGCGGTGAGCCGATATGTGCCCATGGTGTCAACATCCGCGAATGGTTCGCGCATGGCCGCCGTGTGACCTCCGAGACTGCCGTCGGCGAAACGCTTGACGCCGAGCCATGACAATCGGGGATCTACACCTGTGAGGGATCGTGCCGACACCTCGAGTCGAGCGGGTGTGTCGGTGATCACGAGACCATGCACCCTGATCGGCAGCCGGCCTGCGATCTTCGCCCATAGTTCGAGTTCGGCCTCCAGCTGCTCGCACGGGCGCTCGCCGTAGCCGATCATTGCACCGATCGACGTGATCCCCAACCCTGCGAGACCTCTCAGAGCCCCAAGCAGTTGCTCTTCGCTCAGCCGGGTACCCCGCGCGAGCGCGGCTGAAACGAGACCTGCCGCTGTTTCGCGCAGCACGCCGGTTGGCCGGCCGTCCGGATCCCTGTCGATTGTTCCGCCTGCGGGGTCGGGTGTGTCGACCGTGATTCCCGATGCATCAAGGGCCATCGTGTTTGCAACTGTGATGTGCCCGCAATACCGGTAGATGACAACGGGACGATCAGGCAGGGCTGCATCGAGGTCCTTGCGCGTCGGGAGCCGCCGTTCGGCGAGACTCTCGTCGTCGAGCCGTGTGGCCACAACAGGTTGTCGGCCCACAAGGGATGAGGCGTGTTGAACGAGCCGTACCTGGAGATCCTCGATATCTACTGCGGCGTTGAGGGAGCAGCCGTCCAAGAGCGCCGCGTAAGACACCGGATGGAAGTGAGCGTCCCGCAGACCGGGCACGATCGTCGCGCCGTCGTAGCGCTCCTCAACGATATCTGCGATATCCATGTCGGATCGATTGCCAACATTGGCGACCTTGCCGTCGACGATCAGGATCGAATCACCGGTGACGCCTGTGCCCGTCGCGACCGCATCAGCGGAAATCAGTTTCCTCACGGATCGATCTGTCCGAGGGGCATCCAGGACTCGATGATCGCGCGCAGGTTCTTGTGGAGGGTGCCGTTCGTTGCAACAACCAGGCCCATCGACGGTGTCGAGTCGCGACCAAGCGGATCGGTCACGGTACCGCCTGCCTCTCGAACGAGGATGAGGCCCGCAGCCCCATCCCAGGGGGCGATTCCGAATTCCCAATAACCGTCGTACCTGCCTGCTGCGACCCATGCAAGGTCGAGTGCTGCAGAGCCGAAACGTCTGAGTCCGTTGACCTGTCTGAGAACCTCCCGAAGTACGACAGACAATTCGTCAGCCTTGACGTCGTGGTCATATGGAAAGCCCGTCGCAACGACGGCCCTTTCGAGTTGGGCTGTCGGTGAGACGCTTATGACGTGTCCGTTGAGCCTCGCGCCCTCTCCGTCGGCTGCGGTGAATAGCTCGTCGCGAAGCGGGTCGTACACCACGCCGACGAGACCCTTGTCTCCCTCATAGAGAGCGACCGAGACAGACACGTGGGGAATCCCGTGGACGAAATTGACCGTTCCGTCGAGCGGGTCGACGATCCAGTGCCGCCCGGTGTGCTGGCTGCCACCACTCTCCTCCGCCATGACCGGGTCGTCCGGACGGTGCGAATCGATGACGGCCAACACTGCGGACTCCGAGGCAAGATCGACCGCTGTGACAGGGTCGAACTTTCCCTTGTACGTTGGGTCCGGTGATGCACCGAAGTGCTTCGCGATGATCGCGCCCCCAGCCCTCGCTGCGTCTATCGCGACATGTAGGTCTTGCATGGGTTGGATGCTAGGAGTGTT
>CAZWMX010000091.1:0-10352 GCA_964635205.1 uncultured Acidimicrobiaceae bacterium
TTGATGACAACAAACTCGAAGCAGTGAGAACGCTCCTGGACACGGGAACCTTGAAAGCGACGGTCGACAGCGCGTTCGACGAAGTTCTCGCTCTCGCAGCACGTCGTCGAGCACTACTCGCTGAGCATGGAGTCGATCTCAGTGAGCTGGCGGATTCCGCTGACCGCCAATCCGCGTGGGGCTGAGGCCGCATTACCTGGGGGACACGTCCGCGTTGGCGCGGGTGACGCAGCCCGTGATCGCCGAACGTCTCATACCGCTGCTTGAAGGTGGACTCGTAGCGCGGTGCACACCGACTGACCTGGAAGCCGGATTCTCCTCCACAAGCCCGGCATCGCACCGAGCCATGAGGGAGTTCCGCTCTGCATGGCCGTTTGTACCCATGGACCAGTCCATCCTCGATCGAGCAGTCTCGGTCCAGGACGAGCTTGCAGGGAGAAGCCAACAACGCGGTGCCAAGATTGCGGATCTGCTGATTGCCGCGGCAGCAGAGGCAGCCGAACTCGTGGTGTTGCACTACGACCATGACTTCGACCTGATTGCGGATGTGACCCATCAGCCAACAGAGTGGATCGTTCCAGCCGGAACTGTGCCCTGAGCCCCGCGCTCACTGCTCTGTTCGGTTGTCTACGGTTCCATCATGAACCCGTTCAGATCACGGTTGGTGCGCACGATCATTCTGTTCGTGCTCGGTGTCGGTGCGAGCTTCGCCGTCGCCGTGCTGCTTGCTCCCGTCTGGCCCGGATTCTGTGACGACGCAACTATCGGCAAGCCGTGTAGTGACGTTGCCGTGCAGACGATGGCCGGTTATCTCATGGTCGGACTCGGGCTCATGACGATGATCCTCGGCCCGATCGCCGGGTCGTTCCTTGATCTACTGATCAACGGTGCGAAATGGGAAACACCTCGTGGAACTGAGACGGTGATCACCAACATGCCCGTTCTCATCGGCGCGATCTACCTGGTCCTGGGCGTACTGGTAGCCGCGACCGCATGATCCGCCATCTTCTTCCCTGACACCTGACACGTGATACCTGACACCTGTAGGGGTCAGGCGACAATCGTCTCCGCATCGGGTTGCTGGATGACGAAGGCAACCACGAGCGAGCCACGAGAGGGCCAGATGCGAAGCGTGTCGGCGGCCGTCGCGTTTGCGTACGTCCTGAATTCCGACCACGACATCATCTTTTGTGGGGTGACGACGAGATCCAGCTTCGGACGTGGGATCAACTTCGCACCTTCGAGATCGAAGCCTTCCATCTCGACGACGCCGAGATCGAGCTCTTCACACTTCTCGATGAACGCCTCGGCGTCACCACGCTTGAAGAAACCCTCGCCGTCCCCGGTGCGATAGACGGCACGGTCATCGAACTCTCCCAGCAGTGCTGCCGTCGCCGGGTGCACATCGGATGAGTCCTCGGCCGCCTCGGCGACGGCTTCCCTGAGTGAGGCCAAGTCCTCGTCGAACGCATGGGGATCGATGATCTGGACCGCTGTGTCCAACAGGCGCTGCAGTTCTCGGACGTCGAGATCATGAACGTCTCCGTCAGCGTCCGAGTAGATCTGCACGACGGGTGTCTCGCCGTCCCAGAACACCATGCCGATGAAGTCGTCCCCTCGCCACATCTCGACGATCGTGCCGTCGAAGTCGTCTCGCTCTGTCTCAACCATCTGGATAGGCAGCATGGGGTCAGCCTAAGCGTGGGCGCGGAGATAGATCCTCAGACCTCGACGGTGACTCCCCGCCAGAAGGCGACGTAGTTCTTGATGTCAGATGCTGCAGGTTTCGGATCCGGGTAGTACCAGGCAGCGCCCTCGTTCACACTGCCGTCGACGACGATGTCGTAGTAGTCAGCAGTGCCTTTCCACGGGCATCGCGTCTGCTTGTGCGACGTTCGTAGGTACGTCGAGCCCACGGACTCGGGTGGGAAGTAGTGATTCCCCTCCACCATGATCGTGTTCTCGCTCTTCGCGATGACCGCGCCGTTCCACGTTGCTGTTGCCACTCGTTCCCTCTGATCGGTTCGTCTCACACAACGATTCGCACGTCATGCACATTCCCGTGCAATCTGCTCCCCCGCTCGCGTAGAGTGGGGCCTCGGAACAACGGTCAAACATGAGAGGCACCTATGTCGAGGCATTCGATCCTTTTCGTCGCAATTGTTCTTGTCGCCGCGGCGTGTTCGTCGACGCCTGCGGATGACTCATCATCGGCAACAACAGCGGCTCCGACAACCTCGGAAGCATCAACGACCACGGTCACAGTGGCTACGACCACGACGGCGCCAGTATCGACAACGGTTGCTCCCGCAACCACAACCACGGAGGGCATCACGATGCTGCTCACTTCGCCGAGTTTTGAACAAGGCAAGGGGATACCGAAAGAGTTCTCCTGCGAAGGTGACGATACCTCACCGGAACTGAACATCGAGAACCTGCCGGCCAACACAGTGACTCTGGCCCTGATCATGGACGACCCCGATGCGCCCGGAGGCACCTGGGTTCACTGGGTTGCATTCGACTTTCCGCCAACCGACGTGATCCCTCAAGGCATTCCTCTCCTCGGCATTGGCGGAAGCAACTCGTGGGGCGTGATGGGATACGGCGGACCTTGCCCTCCGACCGGTACGCACCGCTACTTCTTCAGGCTCTTCGCTCTGGATGGGACCCTCGAGCTACCGGAGGGGTCGACCAAGGAGGATGTGCTCAAAGCGATGGAAGGCAAGATCCTCGATCAGACCGAGCTCGTAGGTACCTACACCCGACCGTAGGCAGAGGAGCCGCGGGAGACCGTCAGTACTCAGCGTGGGCCGCACGGTACCCTCGTTTCAACGCCGGAACCTCGAACGAGTAGAACCCCAATCGTGGTTGCCGGCGACATTGCCGCCAGTAGTGATTCGGAGGCTGGGATGGAGGCGACACAGCAACAGCACAGCCCCATGCTGACCGAGGGCTTCTCCCTCGATTCTCCAGGGTCGGAGTCCCGCCAGCTCGCCACCGGCTGGCTGATGCTCGCGTTGTTGTCGCTCGTGATCGGTGGCCTCCTCACGGTGATGATCGTGCTGTCGAGGACTCCGGGGATCCAGGACATCTTCCCCTGGATCGACTTCTTCGACACTGCCCTCGTGGTTCACGTCAACGTCACGGTTCTCGTGTGGTTCTTGTCGTTCGCAGGGATTCTCTGGAGCTTCAACAGCTCAGACCGATTCACCGCCCTCGGATGGACCGCGTTGTCGTTCTGTGCAGCCGGCACCGCACTGATCACCGCCGCTCCGTTCGTTGGGGCGGGTCAACCTCTGCTGAACAACTACGTCCCTGTGCTCGAGGATCCGATCTTCTTCGTCGGATTGGGGCTATTCGGTCTCGGTTTCACGCTTCTCGTGCTTCGCGGCCTCGCGCTCTCATTCCCCATCGGGGAAACCAACACCGGGCGCGCCGCGCTCCGCTTCGGCCTGTTCGCAGCACTTGTGGCAGCACTGATCTCAGTCGCAGCCGTGATCGCTTCCTGGCTTGGCATTCCTGACACCGCCCAGGGTGAGTCCTACTACGAACTGCTGTTCTGGGGTGGCGGACATACGATCCAATTCACCTACGTCCTCCTGATGCTCGTGACGTGGTTGTGGCTCTCCACAGCATCGGGCGCACCGCCGAAGCTGAGTCCCCGGATCGCACTTCTCCTGTTCGCGCTCGGCGTGTTGCCTGCTCTCGCGACTCCATACATCTACCTGGCATATGACGTGGGGTCTGTCGACCACACCCTTGGCTTCACTTGGCTCATGCGGTGGGGCGGCGGTCTGGCTGCGTTGCCGTTGGGAATCGTGATCGTACTCGCTCTCGTGTCCGCCGGGCGTGCACACGACGATGTGCGACCCGAGCGAAACGCTCTCGTGTTCTCGATTCTTTTGTTCGGTGTCGGAGGTGCGATCGGCTTCCTGATCAGCGGCAGCAACGTGACCATCCCTGCCCACTACCACGGCTCCGTCATCGCCGTCACTGTCGCATTCATGGGTATCACCTATCACATGCTGCCGCGTCTCGGATTCAGGAAACCGAAAGGAAGATCGGCACGGATGCAGCCCGTCATCTATGGAACAGGCCAGCTGATGCACGTGTTCGGACTTGCATTCTCCGGCGGCTACGGGGTACAACGCAAGACGGCCGGAAGCGCCCAAGGACTCGAATCACTTCAACAGATCGGCGGAATGACATTCATGGGACTGGGAGGACTGCTCGCTGTTATCGGCGGCATCATCTTCCTGGTTGTTGTGTTCAAGGCCATGTGGCCACGAGATCCCCGTGGTCGGCAGATCGGTTCGTCGACCGATTGAACCGACCATGAGCTGCGCGAATCGCTGCCGACGATCTCGCTCTCAAGGCGGGGACCAGAGAGATCCCGAAGAACTCTCACCAAGGCGTCTGAACCACTCACATTCGGTGTCAGCCGCGTTTCTGACCGTAAACCGTAGACATCCCGCTCACCGGTCCCCGTTCGCCCTAGACGACGAATGGAATGATTCGCCAGGCGACGTTGGAGCGATACACCCGGTAACCATCGAGTCTCGCGATGAGCATCTCTTCTTCCCGACCGGTCTTGGCCGTGAAGAAGACGAGGAAGGTCACAGACGACAGCAGCACAACCGGATTCGCATAGGCCAGGCCGACACCGAGCGTGAAGATGACGATGCCCGTATACATGGGGTGGCGCACGTATCGGTAGGGACCGGTATCAACAAGATGGGCGCCGTCGAGGGGTTTCGGGAATGGTGATACGTGCCAGCCATGCTGGAGGAGCGCCCACACCGACACTGCCGCACCGGAAACGGCGATGATCAACCCAACGATCTGGGCGAAGATGAGGCCGGGTATATCCTCAACGGTGTCACCGAACACGACGGCGATCAGGAAGAAGACAAAGATCACACCCTGAGCTACGACCCAGCCCGTGCCACGCTCCATATCTGAGTCGGATCGACTCATATTTTCTGGCATAATCTATACTACCCTGTGGTTGTAGGTTGTAGTATTACACCAAGGATCCACAAAACACATGGACATCAATAACTTCACACAACGCAGCCAGGAGGCGATCCTCGCTGCGAAGAACAACGCCGAGCAACGCAACCACCAGTATGTGTACCCCGAGCACCTGCTCGATGCACTCCTGGCACAGACAGACGGCATCGTCTACCCCCTGCTCGCCAAGCTCGGCGCCCACGTCACCGACATCCGTGGACCGGTCGACCGGGCCCTCGCCGCATTCCCATCCGTCGTTGGTGGCGCAGAAGCGGCCTTCACCGCAGAATCGCTGGACATCCTCGAAGCAGCAACAGCGCAGAAGGACGCGCTTCGTGACTCGTATGTCTCCGTCGAGCACATCGTCATCGCCCTTGCGGAGTCTCAGACGGCCGTGGGCGACATCCTGCGATCTGCGGGTGTGACGAAGAACACCGTGCTCCAGGCGCTCACCGAGGTGCGGGGCGCACAGCGGGTCACGAGCCAGAACCCCGAGGACACATTCGCCCCCCTCGAGCAGTACGGCCGCGACCTCACCGAGGACGCACGCGCCGGCAAGCTCGACCCCGTGATCGGCCGCGATGACGAGATCCGTCGCGTCATCCAGGTGCTGTCGAGGCGCACGAAGAACAACCCCATACTCATCGGAGAACCGGGCACAGGGAAGACAGCCATCGCTGAAGGCCTTGCCCAGCGCATCGTCGATGGTGACGTTCCTGAGAGCCTGAAGAACCGCAAGCTGGTGTCGCTCGACATCGGATCGATGGTCGCAGGAGCCAAGTACCGCGGCGAGTTCGAGGAACGCCTCAAGGCCGTGCTCAACGAGATCAAGGCATCGGAGGGTCGCATCATCACGTTTCTCGACGAGATGCACACCATCGTCGGAGCGGGAGCGGCCGAGGGATCAATGGACGCATCAAACATGTTGAAACCGATGCTTGCGCGCGGTGAGCTTCGGATGGTCGGAGCCACGACGCTTGACGAGTACCGCAAGTACATCGAGAAGGATGCCGCGCTCGAGCGCCGCTTCCAGCCCGTGCTCGTTGAGCCGCCCTCGGTCGACGAAACGATCGGGATCCTGCGTGGATTGAAGGAGCGCTACGAGGTACACCACGGCGTGCGGATCACCGACGCTGCGCTCATCGGTGCGGCTGTTCTATCCGACCGATATGTCTCCGGTAGGCATCTTCCCGACAAGGCCATCGACCTGGTAGACGAGGCTGCATCGAAGCTCCGCATCGAGATCGATTCGATGCCGGATGAGATCGACGAGCTCGAGAGGCGTCGCAGGCAACTCGAGATCGAGAAACAGGCATTGTCCAAAGAAGAGGACGAGGCGTCTGCGGAGCGACTCGCTGCAATCGAGGAAGAACTCGCCAACCTCGGTGAGAAGCTCGATGCGTTGAGCGCCCACTGGCAGCTCGAGAAGGAGTCGATTGGCGCCATCCGTTCAACCAAGGAGCAGGTCGAAGAGGCGCGTAGCGAAGCCGAGCGAGCCGAGCGGGAAGGCGACCTCGAAAAGGCCGCCGAGCTTCGCTATGCAACACTGCCTGCCCTTCAGCAGCAGTTGGTAGAGGGACAGGAGAAGCTCGATGAGCTCCAGTCGGACCTCAAGATGCTCAAGGAGGAAGTCGACGAGGAGGACGTTGCCGAGGTCGTGAGCCGCTGGACGGGCGTACCGGTGTCCAAGC
This sequence comes from uncultured Acidimicrobiaceae bacterium, assembly GCA_964635205.1. Taxonomy (GTDB): domain Bacteria; phylum Actinomycetota; class Acidimicrobiia; order Spongiisociales; family UBA5794; genus B3-G11. The sequence goes on from CAZWMX010000091.1 coordinate 6,705, forward strand.
TGCTCGAGGGTGAGATGCAGAAACTCGTGCATCTCGAGGAACATCTCCACAGACGCGTCATCGGCCAGGACGATGCCGTGTCTGCTATTTCGAACGCTATCAGACGGTCCCGGGCGGGCCTATCGGATCCGCACCGACCGATCGGGTCCTTCCTCTTCCTCGGACCGACGGGAGTGGGCAAGACTGAGCTTGCAAGGGCTTTGGCTGAGTTTCTCTTTGACGACGAGCGGGCCATGGTGCGCATCGACATGTCCGAGTACATGGAGAAACACTCCGTGTCCCGACTCATCGGCGCCCCTCCGGGCTATGTCGGCTACGACGAGGGTGGGCAGCTCACCGAGGCAGTACGTCGTCGGCCCTACTCGGTTGTGCTCCTCGACGAGGTCGAGAAGGCACACCCGGAGGTCTTCAACGCGCTGCTTCAGGTCCTCGACGACGGTCGTATGACCGACGGGCATGGGCGAACCGTGGACTTCACGAACACGGTGCTCGTGATGACATCGAACCTCGGTTCGGAGTTCATTGACCCAGACATGCCCTACGACGTGATCGAGTCACGCGTGATGGAGGTCGTGCGGAACCACTTCCGCCCAGAGTTCCTGAACCGCATCGACGACACGATCGTGTTCCACAGACTCTCCAAGGACGATCTACGCCAGATCGTGGAGATCCAGTTCGGGTCCCTGCGCGACAGGCTGGCGGACCGCAAGATCGAGGTCGAGTTGACCGACGACGCCATCGATTGGCTGACGGACAACGGCTACGACCCCGTCTACGGCGCCCGCCCCCTCAAGCGCCTCCTCCAAACCGCAGTAGCAAACCCCCTCGCCAGCCGAGTCCTCGAAGGCGCCCTCCCCGAAGGCTCCACCGTCACCATCGCAAGCGATGGCCACGCCCTCACCTTCACCTAACCCGTTCTTGCGTCAGTGAGTCCGGTATTCCGGACTCACTGACGCAAGAAGCGTGTGGGTCTTCTTCTTGACAACCTACTCAATACTTGATATCCTTCTTTGCAAGGTATCTAAGACACCTTGATATGTAGCGAACCTATCTAGCAAACACGGGAAACTCGGTATGGATCACCGGAGCCAGCTTCTCAAGGGTGTGCTTGACATGTGCCTCCTTGCCATAATCAGTGAGGAACCAAGCTACGGATACGAGATGGCGGACAAGCTGTCCACGCGAGGGCTCACGCTCTCGAGCGAAGGGTCGATCTATCCGACGCTTTCGAGGATGCAGCGCTCGGGTCTGATCGAGGGCTACTTCGTCGAAGCCGACGGATCAGGGCCGCCGCGCAAGTACTACCGCATTGCGGCGGAAGGGTCCCGAAAGCTGACAGAATGGACAAGTGAATGGTCCGACCTCAGTATCGGGGTCAACCAGGTTGTGAAGGGAGCAGGAGCGTGACAGAACTGACCACCGATCAGGTCGTCGATCAATGTCGAACGTACTGGCGAGGGTCAGGCGTCAGCATCGATACCACGAACGCAATGGCCGTCGAACTCCGATCACATCTGAGGGAGGCTGTGTCGGCAGGCAAGGCCATCGACGCGGTGACCGGACCCGACATCAACGCCTTCGCCGAGGAATGGGCGGCTGCTGATCGCGGACCGAAGCCACTGAGCGAGCCATCCCTCCCCCGCGAGTCCTCCACGAAATCGACCGTGGGGCTCTGGGCCGGCCTCGCTGTGATCGTCCTGCTCGTTGTTGCCGTCGCCATTCTCGCACCTCGCGACGAATCTGTGAATGAGGCCGGGTGGGTTTCCATGTGGCTCATTGCCGCAGGTGTGCTCGCCATCGGCGAAATGGTGACGGCAGGGTTCTTCCTGCTCCCCTTTGCGGCAGGAGCAGCGATCGCAGGTATCCTCGCGCTGCTCTCGGTAAGCGTCCCGCTCCAGATCATCACCTTCGTCGTCGTATCTGTGCTCTCCTTGTGGCTGCTGCAACGCTTCGCCAAGAGGGACATCCACGGTGATCTGCTCCCGGTGGGTGCAGCGCGCTACATCGGCGCATCGGCCGTCGTACTCGAGCCGGTCGGCCGACTGCAAATCGGAATGGTGAAGATGGGTACCGAGGAATGGCGCGCAACGACCGATGGGAACGACGAGATACCGGAGGGCGCCGAGGTGCGCGTTGTCGAAGTTCGCGGAGCCAGACTCGTCGTCGAACAAGTCAACTAGACACCAACAGACCAACTACCAGAGAGGAACGGGAATCATGGCACCAGCGATCATTCTGATCCTGATCTTTGTGCTGATCATCTACGTCGCGTTGGCGATCAAGATCATCCAGCAGCATGAATTGGGCCTAGCAGAGAGATTCGGTAGGTACCGCGCCACCCTCGATCCGGGATTCCACATGATCATCCCGTTCATCGACAAGGTGCAGAAGATCGACATGCGTGAGCAGGTGGTCGACGTGCCACCGCAAGAGGTCATCACGAAGGACAACGTTGTTGTCACGGTTGACGCAGTGGTCTACTACCAGGCCACCGATCCGGTGAAACTCGCCTACAACGTGGCGAATTTCATCCTGGCAGCGACGAAGCTCGCCCAGACCAACCTCAGGAACGTCATAGGCGACATGGATCTCGACGCTGCATTGACGTCGAGAGAAGTCATCAACAACGAGCTCCGGACCATCCTCGATGAGGCGACCGATGTATGGGGCACACGGGTTGTACGTGTCGAGATCCAGAGGATCGATCCACCTGCGGACGTCACGGACGCCATGCACCGCCAGATGAAGGCCGAGCGCGATCGTCGTGCAATCGTCACCGAAGCGGAGGGCGAGAAGCGAGCAGCCATCCTCGGCGCGGAGGGTGTGAAGCAGGCGCGGATCCTCGATGCTGAGGGCCAGGCGAAAGCCATCATGGAAGTCGCGGACGCTGAGAAGTATCAGAAGCTGACCGTCGCTGAAGGTGAGGGCCAGGCGATCGAGCGAGTATTCGGCGCCATTCACACCGGCGATCCGACACCCGACCTCATTGCGATCGAGTACCTCAAGGCGCTCCAGGGCATCGCGGACGGCAGAGCGACGAAGATCTACCTGCCAATGGAGACAACATCGATCCTTGCGAGCATCGGTGTAGTGGGCGAGCTCTTCGCAGACTCCCAGAAGGCCCACCACGAGGGTATGGAAGGCATGGAGGGCATGGAATAGGTCGGCCCCGGGATGCAGACGAGAAGGGGAGCGGACCGACCGCTCCCCTTCTCTCGTTCGCTATATGCTCAACCTCCCCCACACGGAGAGCACCATGGCATACGTCACCTACGTCGAGTTCAACAGCGGAGACATCGAGACGTCGACGACGTTCTACAAGGAGGTCTTCGACTGGAACCCCCAACCGTGGGGCGCCGAGGACTACTTCGTTGCGAGCCACGGTGAAGAACCAGGCATCGACACGGGTTTCACCACGTCACAGGACGGCCAACCGCTCACCGTTGCCACGATCACCGTCGACGATCTCGAGGGGTACATGGGCAAGGTCATCTTCGCAGGGGGCGAGATCGTGGTCCCGAGATTCGCCATCCCCGGCATCGGATACGGCTGCTACTTCACCGATACATCCGGCATGATCGTGGGGTTGCACCAGCCGAACACAGAGGCATGAGCCTCCGTGTTCCGGCGTATTACGTAGTACGTAGT
>CAZWMX010000092.1:0-5280 GCA_964635205.1 uncultured Acidimicrobiaceae bacterium
CTAGTGGTGGTCGGCCTTGGGGGTAACGCGCAGGGTTGCGATCGCGGCGATGACCATTGCAATGGCAAGCATGACAAGAGCGACCGTCATGAACTCGTCACCGGCCGGTCCCGTTGTCACCTGCTCGACGTTTTCGGCAGCAAGAATGAGTGAATGCATGACAACATGGTACAGAATCCAGAAACCAGACATCAGGCTTCTGACTTCTGGCGTCTGACTGCGAATATCATGAGCTCGGACCGGGATGTCTTCGAATCTGCGGGAGGACCATGATGCAGCGCTGGAACGGCTGGGGGGATGATTCGATAGCCCATCCGGTGCAGCCGACGGCTGCACGGATGCTCGCCGACGAGCTTGGTCCCGGAACGCCGCCGAGGGACGCAACGCTCGATGACGTGCTTGCTACCGTCCCTACCTCCCGGCTCCCTGCGCATTCCCTTGTGTCCGTTGACCCGAACGAACGCCTGCGCCACGCCAGAGGCCAGAGTCTCCCCGACTGGGTGGCGTTGCGAAGCGGACGAATCGGTGTTTTCCCGGACGGCGTCGCCCGTCCCCAACATCCCGAGGAGGTCGACGAGCTCCTTGATCGCGCCCTCACCTGGGGAGCCGCAGCGATCCCGTTCGGCGGGGGGACCAGCGTCGTGGGCCATGTGAATCCACAGGAGGGTGACACTCCAACGGTGACGATCGACCTGCGCCGGATGAATCGGTTGCTCGATCTCGACGCGGAGAGCCGCCTCGCGACCTTCCAGGCAGGTGTCTCCGGTCCCGAGCTCGAGGCACAACTGCGCGCCGTAGGCCTCACCCTCGGGCACTTTCCTCAGTCGTTCGAATACTCGACGCTCGGGGGTTGGATCGCGACACGGTCCAGCGGCCAGCAGTCTCTCGGGTATGGCCGCATCGAGGACCTCTTTGCGGGTGGAGTCTTGCGCTCACCCGCCGGTGTGGTCTCCCTGCCGCCGCTCCCGGCGTCGGCAGCAGGACCCGATCTCCGTCAACTCGTGCTCGGTTCCGAGGGCAGGGCAGGCGTGGTCACGGAGGCAACGGTCAGGGTGGTTCCGCTGCCGGAGAGCGAGGAGTTCCATGCCGCGTTCTTCCCCGACTTCGCCGGGGGACGAGAGGCAATCCGCAACCTCGTCCAGGAGCAGCTCCCTCTCTCGATGCTGCGGCTGAGCACCGCGGATGAGACCCGCGTGTCGCTCACGCTTGCGGGGCATCGCCGGCAGTTGGCCCTACTGGAGCGATACCTCGGTGCCCGCGGTGTCGGCAGCGAGAAGGCCATGCTGCTGATGGGATTCACCGGTGCGCAGGCGAGACGAGCTCGGCGTGTGGGCCTCCAGGTAGTGCGATCCCACGGAGGTGTGCCGCTGGGCCGATCCCTTGGTGCTCGATGGAAGAAGGGGCGCTTCGCTCTGCCCTACCTGCGCAACACGCTGTGGGACATGGGCTACGCCGTCGACACGCTCGAGACGGCGACCACATGGAAGGCGCTCCCCGGATTGATGACTGCCATCGACGATGCGCTGAGCGGTGCGCTGCCCAATGAGCGCGTCTTGGTGTTCTCTCACATCTCCCATGTCTATCCCGATGGTGCTGCGACCTACGTCACCTACGTCTTCCGGTCATCGCCCGATCCGGACGAGACCCTGTCGCGGTGGAAGACACTCAAGAACGCCGCCAGTCGAGCGATCGCAGGCAACGGTGGCACCATCAGCCACCAGCACGGTGTCGGGACCGACCATCGCCCATACCTGGAAGCCGAGAAGTCGGCCGCAGGGCTTTCCGCGCTGCGGGCCGCGCTCGGAGCTCTCGACCCCGAGGGGATCATGAACCCAGGAAAGCTCGTCCGATGAATTCGCCGGTGCAATGGAGCTCGGGCTGGAGGGAGCGCATCTGGGAGGATCTGGACCGAGAATGGGACGTGGTCATCGTCGGAGGGGGGATCACCGGCGCAGCGATCCTGGGTGCAGCGGTGCAGCGTGGATGGAGCGCTCTGTTGGTGGAGCAGCGGGATTTCGCCTGGGGCGCGTCGAGCCGATCGTCCAAGCTCGTACACGGCGGCCTGCGGTATCTCAAGGAGGGCAAACTCGGTCTGACCCGGGCCTCCGCCCGTGAACGGAAACTCCTCCTCGACGAGTATCCCGACCTCATCAGCCCACTGGGATTCTCCCTCGCAACATACGAAGGAGTCCATCCGAGCCCATGGCAGTACCGGCTGGGCCTGAGTGTCTACGACTTGCTCGCAGGCCAGTGGGACCACGAGAGATACTCACCCTCCCAAATGCGGCTCATCGTGCCCAACCTTCAACAGGAGGGATTGAATGGAGGGTTCCGCTTCGGCGAGGCTGTCACCGACGACGCTCGCCTCACTCTCGAGCTGATCCGCAGGGCTGCAGCCGAAGGCGCTTCTGCCATCAACTATGTGCGGGCCGAGGAACTGACGCGCAAGGCGGGACGGGTGACCGGGCTGGCGCTCCGCGACACAGAATCCGATCGCGTCACCAGTGTGAGGGCCGGGTTCGTGATCAATGCCACCGGAGCCTGGGTCGACCGGCTGCGCGAGCAGGTGGGTGGTGCACCCCGGATTCGGCCACTGAGGGGGAGCCACCTCGTGCTTCCCCAATGGCGCCTTCCGCTTCCCCAGGCGGTCTCCAAGCCGCATCCGTGGGACGGCCGACCCGTCTTCGCCCTCCCCTGGGAGGGGGCGACCATCGTGGGCACAACCGACGAGGACCATGAGCCTTCCCTCAGCGTCGAGCCCCGAATCACGCCCGGAGAGACTGCCTACCTCATGGCTTTCCTCCACGACCTCTTCCCTTCACTGGCCATCGGCCACGAAGACGTGTTGTCCACATTTGCAGGGGTGCGCCCCGTGATCGCCACAGGTGAGATCGACCCTTCGAAGGAATCCCGCGATCACGTGGTTTGGGAAGAGAACGGTCTGGTGACCGTCACCGGCGGCAAGCTCACGACCTTCCGGCTCATCGCCCGCGACGCCCTTCGCAAGATCGAGGATGCGGCCGAAGGCCAATCGTTTGTCACACGGATGCGGGAGAAGGGACTGCGCAGCAGAAAACGGGGGATGGCCAAGTGGCGCGGCACGGTGGCGGATACCGTTGTCGGAACAGCCCGTGACGGAGAGCTCGAGCCGATAGCGGGAACATCTCGGCTGTGGGCCGAGCTGCGGTGGGCTGCCAAGAACGAGGGTGTCGTGCATCTCGAGGACCTGCTGCTGCGACGGGTGCGGCTCGGGCTGCTGCTCGAAGGCGGCGGTGCTGAGATCCTTCCCCGCGTCAAGGACATCTGCGCAGAAGAGCTCGGCTGGGACGATGCCCGATGGGAAACCGAAGAAGCGGCCTACCTCGAGACGTGGAACCGCTCGTACCGTCCCCCGACGCCCGAGGACGTGGCCCCAATTCCCCAGTAGCGCCTTCCCGTCACGTGTCACCTGTCGTCGGCGATACCCTCCGATCATGTCCGACACAACCCAGGCCATCGCTCTTGGTCCTCCGCCGCTCAAGGATGTTCTCGGCGGTGGGTTGAAGCTCACCTTCGGGTTCGTCAAGCGCCGACCATGGTCGTTCACGCTTGCGGTCCTCGGGGCCCTCCTGTTCGTCTCGGCAATCGTTGCTTCGGCAATCGTTGCCGGCCATATCACCGATACGCTGATCATCCCGGTTCTCGAGGATGGGAAGTCAACGGCTGGTCGCCTCTGGCCTGCACTGTCGCTGATTGCCGGCGTGGCCGTCTGGAAATCGATCGGGATCACGCTGCGCAGATCTGCCGCTGGATGGCTCCAGTTCGGCACAAGAACAGATGCCCGCAAGCGCCTCATCGAACACCAGATGCGTCTGGAACTGGCCTGGTACGACAGCAGGTCCACGGGGGATCTCTTGTCCGTCAGCGAGGCTGACACGAATCAGGGTACGTTCGTTCTCGCCCCGTTTCCGTTCGCTACAGGGTCGTTCTTCCTCCTCATAGGGACGGTCGTCCTGGTTGCGACCAGCGACTTGTTCCTCGGTGGCATCGTTCTCGCTGGTCTCATCGCGATGCTGGCGATCGACATCAACGGTGCCTTTAGGACCTACCAGCCTTTCGTTGACGTCCAGGAAGAGCGCGGTCGTGTGTCCGGAGTCGCCCATGAGTCGATCGATGGTGCGCTCACGATCAAGGCATTGGGCAGGAGAAAGGAGGAGACCGAGCGCTTCGCTGAAGCCTCGAACCGCCTCAGGGACGAGCTCATCGGCGTCAACTCCACCTGGGTCGGCTATCGGGCTGTTGTCGAGTCGATCCCGACGATCATCACCCTCGCGATTCTTGTTGTCGGTGTTCTCCGGCTCGGCTCCGGAACAATTTCAGCCGGAGACCTCGTCACGATCGCGTACTTGTTGTCTCTCCTCACCATGCCGGTATCCCTTCTCGGTTTCGTCATCTGGGAGATGGCCCACTCAACGGCAGCCTGGGAGCGTGTGCAGGCGATCCTCGATTCTCGGGATGTCGTCGCCCACGGCGCTGAGCAGGCCAGCGACGAGGTGAGCGGTGGCGCTCTCGAAAGTAGATCTGTCTCGTTCGGATACTCCGTTGACGAGCTCGTGCTCAGGAATGTGGATCTCGATATCGGAGGTGGCCGTACGATCGCCATCGTCGGACCCACCGGCTCGGGCAAGTCCACGCTGGCCCTGCTCTTTGCGCGGCTGTGGGATCCCGAGAAGGGCCGCATCACTGTGGACGGCCGAGATGTGAAGGATTTCGCTCGGTCCGAGCTCGCAGGAGAGGTTGCGCATGTTGCACAGGAGTCGTTCCTGTTCGATGACACGGTCGAAGGGAACATCACCCTCGGTGCGGACCTGTCGCGTGACGATGTCAGGGCAGCGGCCCACCTTGCGGGCGCCCAGCAGTTCATCGACGAGCTCGAGTACGGATTCGACACGCGCATCGGCGAAAGGGGATTGTCGTTGTCCGGTGGCGAGCGACAGCGAATCGCTCTTGCGCGGGCACTCGTGCGACGTCCGCGGGTACTCATTCTCGATGATGCAACCTCAGCGGTGGATCCATCCGTTGAGACGCGGATTCTCAAGGGGCTCAGGAGGTCTGAGCTTCCATCGACCGTCGTGATCGTGGCCTATCGCAAAGCGTCCATCGCTCTGGCAGACGAGGTGGTGTTCATCGAGGACGGAACGGTCGTGCAACAGGGATCTCACGACGAACTCATGGTGTCGACACCGGGATACGTGCGTTTGATCACGGCGTATGAAGAGGATGCCGCTGCGCGGAGCAGCG
>CAZWMX010000092.1:5380-10332 GCA_964635205.1 uncultured Acidimicrobiaceae bacterium
GATGCCGCTGCGCGGAGCAGCGGTGCGGCTGCTCGGACGGCCGATGCGACCGCGCGGGCAGCGATCGGCGATGGGCAGTGACAACTGACTCGCCGATGAAGACGTCGGCCGCCCTGGCGCGGTCATTCAAGATCGCACCGGAGCTGCGAACGGGACTGATCCTCACCCTGGTTCTTGCTGTCATCGGTACAGCTCTACAGATCGTGGTTCCGGTTGTGCTGCAGCAGATCATCGACACCGAGATTCTCGGACCGGGTGAGATCGATACTGCGGCAGTGCTTCGGCGTGGCGGATTTGCCCTGGTGGCTGTCGTGCTTGCGATGGTTGCGAGATTCGTGTCCTTGCGCAGACTTGTCCGGTCATCCGCGTCGGGGCTCGCCCAGCTGCGAATCAGGACGTTCGATCATCTTCACCGTCTATCGATGCTCGAATTGCAGGCAGAGCGGAGGGGCGCACTTGTTGCCAGGGTCACCTCTGACATCGAGGCGATCCAGAGTTGGATGGAGTGGGGCGGCGTGGGGATGGTTCTCGGTCTGGCACAGATCTTCCTCGCTTTGTTGGTGATGTTCCTCTACGGCTGGCAGCTTGCACTCCTCGTTGTTGCCGGTGTTGCGGTGTACACGGTGATGGTCCTGGTCTTCCAGCGGGTGCTCTCGAGGGCGCATGACAAAGTGCGCGAGCGAGTTGCGGACTCTCTCGCGGTCACGGGCGAGGCGATCTCTGGGTTGTCGACGGTCCGTGCCTACGGCATGGAGGAAGTTGTGATGGACCGGGTGGACGGCAAGCTCGACGATCAATTCAGGGCAGAAGTGAGTACCGCGATCTTTGCGTCCAGCTTGTTCTCGAGTGCAGAGTTGTTCGCCGGGTTCCTCACAGCGGTAGTAGTTGGTATCGGGGTCGTTTTCGGTCCTGGTTGGGGTATGTCGGCAGGAACCCTGGTCGCGTTCCTCTTCCTCGTGAACCTCCTCATCGAACCCATCCAGCGCCTCGTCGAGACGATTGATCAGGCACAGTCTGCCGGTGCGGGTCTGCGCAAGATCCTGAACGTCATCGACACGCCGATCTCGATTCCCGATCCTGTCGGTGGAACGCGGTTGCCCGACCGAAGTCTGCGGGTCGAGTTCAACGATGTCACCTTCCGCTATCCCAATGGGCCCGACATCCTCAAACACATCGATATCCACATATCTGCAGGTGAACGTGTCGCAGTGGTCGGTGAGACAGGTTCGGGCAAGACGACGTTCGCGAAGGTTGCCACCCGTCTGCTCGTACCTCAGGTTGGGTCGGTCCACATTGGGGGAGTGCCGGTGGATGACGTTCCGTTCGACTCGCTCCGGTCGCACATCGCGTATGTCCCGCAGGAAGGATTCCTGTTCGATGCCTCCGTGGCGGACAACGTTCGATATGGCAGGCCGGGTGTTTCCGATGATCGGGTACGCGCGGCGTTCGAGGATCTCGAGTTGTTCGACTGGGTCGAGTCGCTGCCGCGGGGCGTTGACACGGAGGTGGGTGAGCTCGGTGGGAATCTGTCAGCGGGGGAGCGCCAGCTCGTTGCCCTCGTTCGTGCGTGGATCGCAGACCCTTCGGTCCTTGTCCTCGATGAGGCGACGTCAGCGGTCGATCCCGCTCTCGAGGTACAGATCCGCAATGCCATCGAACGTGTCACCCAAGGTCGTACATCGATCACCGTTGCGCACCGGCTTTCAACCGCTGAGGCATCAGATCGAGTGCTCGTATTCGACGACGGAGCGATTGTCGAGGACGGTTCGCACACGCTGCTCTTGGCAGCCGGTGGTGTCTACGCGTCCATGCATGCGGATTGGGAGGGGTCGACGCGAAGCTAGGTCAGGGGTCAGGGGTCAGGGAAGAACTCGGAACGTTGTGACCGTGAATGCAGAATGGCCCCGGAGAGGGGCCACACTGCCAAGAGGGTCGGTGGGTGACTGGCTTGGTGTTTTGGATCACCTTGTTCGAGAACAAGTAGCCTCGCCGGCCTCCCACCTGTTCGTTAGTATCGTCACATTCTGGTCGTTCTTGAGTGATCGGTCATGGGTCGTACGGCCCTTTCTGGCGGACTGCGTCGCTGGACGACATAGGGCCGCTATCTGCGCTCGCTTCACGATGAACGACTCTTCGTCGTACACCCGTCAAGTCGTCAGGTCGTCACCCTTCTGCCCCTGCCGACGAGAGCCACACCGACGATCGTCACGCCTGCACCAACCGCAATGGCAGGGGTGATGTTCTCGTCGAGTAGCACCGCGCCGCCAACCACCGCAATGAGTGGTGCGACGTATGCGGTCACCGCAACGAGCGTCGCGGTTGCGTGTTTCGATGCGTACAGCGTTGCACCGAATGGCAGCAGCGTTGATCCGAGGGCGAGCACGGTGAGCAGGATCCAGAGCTCTGCGTTGTAGGTGCCGATGTCGTCGAATCCGATGAACACGCCTATCACGATCGAAACAACCGCTCCGGAGAGGAACATGGGAAAGGCGAGGGGTACGGTGTCGTGCAGCGGGGCATACTTGCGTTGGAGCACCCCCGAGTACGATCCGAGGAGCACCCCGATACCAGCGAGGATGAAGCCCGTGAGCACGTTGCCCTCGGCTCCGAGGCCTGAGTCTCCGACGGTGGCAATCATCGTGGTTCCCGCGAGACCCACGAGCAGGCCGATGATCTGGCGACGCGTGATCATCTCTCCGATGAACACCGCGGCCATGACGGCCGTCGTTGCTGGGACCAAGGTGATGACGAGACCCTCGACTCCTGCGGATATGAAGTTGAGGGACGCCATGAAGAACAGTGGAACAAGACCTGTTCGGATCGCTCCGACATACGCACCGTGTCTCCATGCCAGGGCCGAGGGCATCGACCGGGTACCGAGAACGAAGACGAGCAGAGCAGCCGAAGCGATCACTGTGCGAACAGCGAGCACCGTGAGCGTCGTCGCGCCGAGCCCGTAGGCGGCACGTGTACCAACACCTGCCAGGCCCCATCCCGCCGAGGCAGCGAGGATCGCAAGGAGAATCTTGTTGCGCATCCTGGAAAGCTACCCACGAACCGAAAACCTCGGATCGCATCGCAGGAGAACTGCCGACAGCGTGTCCCCGGCGGTACGATGGGTTAGTTCGTGACGGCCACCTTCGGGTAGAAACCGATTGTTGGCCGATGATTGGAGATTCTCATCGCAGGTAAGGACGACTATTTCAGGGCGAAGGGTGTTGTCACAGAGACGCTGCCGAATGCCACGTTCCGCGTGAAGCTGGAAACCGGCCACGAGGTGACGGCTCGTGCTTCCGGCAAGATGCGCAAGGGCCGGATGATCCGCATCATCCCAGGGGACTCCGTTGAGGTCGATGTTTCTGCATATGACCCCACGATGGGCCGAATCGTGTGGCGGTACAGGTAGCCGTAGACCGTACGCTTGGCTGTCTAACGCTTGTCGTCGCAATTCGGACAAACGCCTTCCACCTCCAGGACGTGGTCGAGTACTCTGAAACCTGCTTGTGCTCCGAGCGATGAAGCGATCGCGTGGAGTTCACTTTCGGCGCTGTCCGGTACATCGATGTCCTCGATCGCTCCACATGCGACGCACACGATGTGGTGATGATGTCCTGTGAGCCACTCGGCCAGCTCGTAGCGGGCAACACCGTCTGGTCCGTGATGTTTCTTGAGAATCCCGACGTCCTCGAACACTGCGAGTGTCCGGTACAGGGACGAGACGGGGAGAGACCCCATTGACGGAGTGGCGAGTTCGGCTGCGGTCCGCGGCCCGGAGGCCATTTGGATTTCGGTCACGACTACCCGTCTTCCAGCGGTGTACCTGGTCTCGGTCTCGGAGAGTCTCTGCTTGACGAGCTCGTGGATCTCGGTGGATGCGCCGGTGCCTGACATGCTCCAGAGAGTATCGGGTCATTCTCACTAGAGGAGTTTGATGAGAATCGTTACGAGCTACCTTCGTCGTGAAGCGCCTCGACGTGGATCGTGCGGTCCTGATGCACGTGCCGTTTGTCCGTCGGGCGGTGGGCCGGATCGTCAAGGAAGATCTGCTCACCATCGACATGGAGAAGAGCGGACCCGTATGCCTCCTTCAGATTCGAGGATGTGAGCACCCCACTTGGAGCACCCGAGGCGACAACGCGTCCGGCCATCAGGATGACATGATCTGCAACGCGAGCTTCAGCGAGGTCATGGGTGCTCATCACGATCGTGCCACCACGTTTCTGCTCGTCATGGATGACCGCGTCGATCGCCTGGGCCGACGGAAGATCGAGTCCGGTGAGCGGTTCGTCGAGGAGGAGCAGATCGTGATCCTGGGCGAGACCCTGGGCAACGAAGACCCGCTGTCGCTGTCCTCCCGAGAGTTCGCTGAGGTGCCTACCTGCTAGATCGGATATCGACATGCGCTCCATCGCCACTGCAACGATGGCCTTGTCGGCCTCGGTGAGACGGCTGAGTTCTCCGATGCTCGGATATCTCCCCATCGAGACGACCTCTCCGACCGTGATCGGCAGGGCGTCGTTGACCTTGGTGGTCTGAAGTACGAGTGCGATGCGGCTCGAGGATGATGCTTGGTGGACGGTCAGGGTTCCGGTCGTCGGAGCCACGAGTCCGGCGATGCTGTTGAGGATCGTCGACTTCCCCGACCCGTTCGGCCCGATGAGGGCCGTGACTGCGGCTTCAGGGATCACGAATGATGAGGAAGCAACTGCGACCTGCGTGCCGTAGCGAAACTCAACGTCGATGGCTGTTACAGCGGGCATGGGATGACAGTAGACAGTTCGGAGTTCACAGTTCACGGTTCACAGTTCACGGTTCACCTGTCATGTGACATCTGACATCTGATATCTTCTTCTCATGGAGTTATACGCACGTGTGAACATTCTCGACGGGAGGGCTGTACGTTTGCCGTATGGCGATGTCAAGGATGCGATCGCTCTCGACGATGATCCGGT
>CAZWMX010000093.1:0-10157 GCA_964635205.1 uncultured Acidimicrobiaceae bacterium
CGTCGCAAGTGGGTGATGGGCTCGGCCCTGGTGGTTCTCGGAGCGCTGTCGGTGCTCACGCTGATGGTGGCGTTCTCAGGACCCGCCGCCCATCTCGGCTGAGGACATGAGACAGGGCCGGACATGTTCGAACAAGAACGTGACCCGGGCGATGTTGTTCTATGGCCGCTTCTTGTTCGCAGCCCGATGTTTCATGTCGGATCTGCTTGTGGTCCCCCTGCGTCAACGACGAGACGACGGTTCATCCACCGGGCGGCGGGAACCACCAATGCGATCCAGAATCCGTAGGCGAAGGCTTCCACGAGCCCGAGCAGGAAAGTGCCGACCGACAGCCACGTGAACCCGGGGAGCAGCGGTGCCCAGGCGCTCCGCATCGCCCAATCGGGAAAGATCGCGTCCCACGCCACGCATGCCGCAAATGACACCGCGAGGAATCCGCCGATCACGACCGCCGCCGGCAGGTACCTGAGTTGTCTATTCATCACCATCACCTCTTCTTCTTTCGCTCCGCCCGGCTCTCTGACGATGAGCTTCGTATCGCTCCTGCCTGAAACGCCGGATCACTACCACCGTATGCCCTCCAGTCAACTGGAATGTCAAGCCCTGAGCCAGCAGTACTTCGATGATCCGGTCGGTTCGCATGATGCTGCGGGTCCCAGCGTGTCGTGGCTCATCCGTCGAGGATGCCGACGGCCTCCTCGTAGCCGAGCCGAACCCGCAGAGATGCGTTCGAGAGGTCGGTGATCGGGGTCTCGGAGTGACAGACCAACCCGAGGCTGATGAGCTCAACGTCGCGGGGCGCAAGTTGAACGAGGAGGTCCATCCGGTCATGCATCACCACCGTGACAGCCCGCTGGAAAAGGCCGGAGGCATGGCCGAGGTCATCCCCGCATCCACAGGGCCGGCCCGCCTCGATGACCACCACTCGCCGAATCCCCCGCTCCAGCACCGCAGAGAGAGGCAGCGGGTCAGCAATGGCACCATCCACCAGGCGCTCACCATCGATCTCTACAGGTGGGAACAACCCCGGAATCGCCGTGGAAGCGAGTACGGCTTCGAGGAGATCACCCGATGACAGCAGCCGTGACGTCCCCGATTCGAGATCCGACGCCACAACGGCCAGCGGGATCTTGGTCTCCTCAAAACGACGCACCGGTATGGACTCGCCAAGAAACGTTCGCAGGGCACGGTTCGAGAATGCAGAGTCGCGAAAGAGGACCACCGCCAATTCTCGAATCCGAGCAAGCCTGCTTCCGAAGATCTTGCGTGCGTCCGCCTTCTCCCATAGCTCGACCAATGCTTCGACTCCGTCGAGCGAAGGCTGCGTAGCGAGATAGGCGCCGTTGATCGCCCCCACCGACACTCCGACGATGAACTCTGGATGAAAGCCTCGTTCGAAGAGCGCTCTCGCTGCTCCGACCTGGACCGCGCCCCAATTCGCTCCACCAGTCAGTATGAGGCCCCACCCCGCCTCCGAAAGAGCCGTCCATTGATGTCGGACCTCGTTCATCTCTCGATCCTGGTTTACATATCGCCTTGATCCGGACTCGTCCTCCACCTTCTCAGCACCTCGGTCCTCTGCACTCCGGAGGCAAGCCGACACCGACACCGCACACCCTCGTTCGCCGGGTGAGACGGCTCTCGGTCTCATCGCAGGTCTCGTTGCTTGCCCGGGGCTTCTGACCGGGATCCGCGGAGCGGGGTCGGCGGGCGGAAGGGACTCGCCGACCCCACTGCTCCAGCGGTCTTGGGACCACGCCTCCGAAGAGTTGTGGCCGTCAGTGAGAACCGTGCGCGAGGTCGTCCTGAATCGGACCAGATCGTACGTTGCTCTCCAATGCTTGCTCGATCAGTTCCCAACAGGCGACTGCGACGAAGCCCGCACCGAGGAGCCAGGCGTTCCAAGCTGCGTTTGTCTCACCGGTGAATGAGAGCGCCCACGGCGCCACGAACAGCCATGCCCCGTAGAGGCCCTGCAGCCATCCAGGTGCCTTGTCGGCCGGTCGTGCAAGCGCCCACCAGGCGGTTGCGACGGCGAGGACACCCAGTATCCAGGCGTTCCACGACGAGTTGTCGTCAGCGCTTGTTCCCAATACCCAAGGGGCGACGAAGAGCCAGACACCACCAAGGGCCAGTAACCAGTCCTGCCAGCGTTGCCAAGGTTTCGAGGTCATGATTCACCTCCTTTCTTGTTGCACTTGTCGTGCCCCACTACCGTATGCCTTCTACTCGACTGGAAGGTCAAGCAAGAAAAACCGGCTGTTATGTCGGCGACCCGCCGGCAGGTCGCCGACATGGACCGGACCCGTCGATCGTCCCCATCTCACTCGACGGGCCCACACGCCGCATCGGTGGCTTTCGAGCATCCGTCATGGTGAAACAAACGTCCTTGACATTCCAGTCAAGTGGAAGGAGTACGGTCATGGAATAGGACCCGAGAAGGGTCTTGGACCAAGGAGGAAAGTGACGATGAGGGTGCCATTGACATTGCCGGACACGGTGTCGATCACGATCCTGATCGCTCTCGTTCGACCCGTCCTCGCAACATGTCAAACGAGGTCTCGATGCTGATCACAGCCAACCCGGCACCAGAGACGTGTGGGGTCGAGGGTGAGCGGTGCCGCAATTCACATCACCATCACTCGGACGCATCCTCGGAGTCCCCCCTTGGTGGAGGCCTATTGGAGTGGGAGGCACAGCGATTTCAGCGGGCTACGGATTGCCTTGGAATCGACCCGGCAGTGATCTGTGTGCTGCACTGCGCCGACCGTTCGATCGAGGTGAAGATCCCTCTCGAGCGTGACGACGGCTCCCTCGAGGTTTTCACCGGCTACCGCGTACAGCATTCAACCGCGTTGGGCCCGGCCAAGGGAGGGATTCGCTACCACCCCGGTGTCACCGCAGCTGGTGTCACCGCACTTGCTCGGCTGATGACCTGGAAGACCGCGTTGGCGGGATTGCCGTTCGGAGGCGCCAAAGGTGGTGTGCCGTGTGACCCCACCCGGCTTTCCACCCGTGAACTGCGGGACCTCACCCGTCTGTACACCGTTGAGATGTTGCCGGTGATCGGCCCCGATACCGACGTGCTGGCGCCCGACCTCGGGACGAGCTCGGCTGTGATGGGCTGGGTGCTCAAGGCAGCCACCGAAGCCGGCAGCGATGACCCGGGGCTGGTTACCGGAAAACCTCTTGTTCTGGGAGGAACCCCGTTCCGATCCAAAGCCACCGGCGTCGGCGTGGCACACGTCACAGATCTCGCCTACCAGCACATCGGCGGACGCATCGATCAGGCCCGGGTGGCGATCGAGGGCTTCGGATCGGTGGGACGGTGGACGGCAGTCGAGCTGGCCCACCGGGGTGCCACCATCACCGCCATCGCCGACATCACAGGAGCCACCTACGCAGAGAAAGGCCTCGATGTCACGGCATTGGTCGAATGGACCGATCGCGGTCACCCGCTTGTCGCGTTTCCCGGGGGTACACGGTTCGGCGCCAGTGTCCTCACCGTGCCGTGTGACATCGTGATACCCGCCGCAATGGAAGGAACCCTCAACGACGATGTGGCCGCCCGGCTCTCGGCTCGTCTCGTGGTCGAGGGTGCCAACGGGCCAACCACACTGGGCGCCGAGACGACCCTCACCACCAGGGGCGTTGGGGTCGTGCCGGACATCGTCGCAAATGCCGGAGGCGTGATCTCGTCCTACTTCGAGTGTGTCCAGAACCATCAGCGTATGCCCTGGCCCGAGACGGAGGAACGGGACAGGGTTCTCGACCGGCTTGACATGACTTGGTCGTTGATCTCCGATGCTCCCGCAGACGAGTGGCGCAACCGTGCGCTCAAGATCGCGATCAGTCGCGTTATCGAGGGGATGACCGCGCGAGGTATGGTTCTACCCGGAACGATCGGAGCGGTTCCCAACCAAGGAGGCCCGAGGTGACATTGCCCGACCATACGGTGATCGGTGCGGGTCCGGCAGGGCTCGTCGCAGCGGCGACGCTGGCTCGCGCAGGGCGGCAGGTTCGCGTATATGAGAAGGCTGCAACGGTCGGCCACCGATTCGCCGGCGACTTCCAGGGGCTGGAGAACTGGTCGTCATCGACGGGCGTTCTCGAACGGCTCTCCCAGCTCGGGATCGAGCCGACATTCGCACACAAGCCGTTTCACGAGGTGACGTTCTACGACCGGGCGCTGAGGCCATCGGTGGCCCGATCTGTCGATCCGTTCTTCTATCTCGTGAGGCGGGGCCCTGAGGACGGCTCCCTGGAACGAGCGCTGCTCGACCAAGCCCGCAGTGCGGGTGCCGAGGTACTCCTGGGCCAACCGGCAGAACATGCGCGGCGAGGCGACATCGTGGCCATCGGACCTCGTTACGCGGACGGTATCGCCACCGGATATGTGTTTCCCACAACTCTGGAGGATCAGGCGCACTGTGTCATCTCAGAAGAGTTTGCTCCTGCTGGATACGCGTACCTGTTGATTTGGAATGGTCGGGCCACGCTCGCAACCTGTTTGTTCAAGAAGCAGAACAATTGGAAGGACGCTCGCCGCCAGACCGTGGAAACGTTCACGCGGCTCGTGCCGGATCTCGACATGAGTGACGCTCGACCGTTCACCGGCTACGGATCCGTCTTCGGTTTGACCGGCTTCAGCGATGAGGCGGGCCGCCTCTTCGTCGGGGAGGCGGCGGGTCTGCAGGACCCGGAGTGGGGGTTCGGGATGTGGTACGCAATGGAGTCCGGAGCTCTTGCGGCTCGGTCCATCGTTGAGGGTTTCAACTATGGGGAGGCGGCAGGGGAGCAATTCCACAGCCGTCGTGAGGCAGCCTTGTTCAACCGCCTGCTCTTCGAGAAGCTTCCGGCCGGGATCGTGCCGTCCATGCTCAGAAGGAAAGCTCGATCCCCAGATCTGCTGCAAGGTCTTCGTCACCATTGGGCGCCCAACGCGCTCAAGTCGGCGATCGCTAGAGCTGCACTGCCGCGGTTCAGCCGCAAACGCCTCAACCACCCGGACCGCGCCTGCCATTCAGCGACATGTGAGTGTGTGTGGTGCACCCACGCCGAGGAGTGCGGTGAGCCTCAGGTATGTGGCTCCCGAGAATCCCTGATCCTCGGTCAGAGCGAGACTGCCGAAACAAGTTCCGCTAGACCTTCCTTCGACATGGAAGGTGTAGAATCCGGCGAAACACTGATGCGTCAACCGGGAAGGAACCCATGATCACGATCACCAACGAAGCACAGGGCAAACTCGAGGACATCATCGAATCCAAAGGAGCGGCCCCCGGGGTGCGGGTCTCGGTCGTGCGGGGACCCCACGGCTGTGTTCACGGCTGGAGTCTCGAACTCGAGGATGATCAGCGCTCGGAGGATGTCGTGTTCCCCTTCGGGGAGCTACAGCTTCTTGTGGAACCCGAACTGATCGATGCACTCGAAGGAGCGAAGATCGACTACCGCGAGGACACCACCGGCATCGGTTTCAAGATCGACGTTCCCGGCTCCCAGGGCCATGGTGGCGGCGGAGGCTGTGGCAACCACTGACGTCAGGAGACCGCTTCCGAGTCACGTGGCGCCGGTGCAAAGGCCAACATCACCACTCCGGCGACAAGGAACACGTCTGCAAGGTTGAACGTGATGCGACCGACCGAGATCCAATCGACGACGGCCTCGGGCGGAAAGCCGTGTCGACCCTGGAAACGGTCGAAGAGGTTTCCCATCGCTCCACCTGCCAGGAGGCCGTAGGCAAGCGCGGTTGTGAGACGGGATCCTCTGGCGGAACGGAGCGCCACGATGACAACACCGACCGTCGCCAGCACGATGATCGACGTGGGAGCGGGGAATCCCAACAGGATGCCCCGGTTGGCAACGAGGTGCAGGCGGAGGCCGCCCAGGGTGATGGGGCCGGAGCTGAGGGTGTGGATCGCGAGTTCCTTCGTGATCTGATCCACTGCGAACACCATCGAAATCGCGATCGCCAGGACCCAACGGGTGTCGATCCCTGGGAAGTCGGCGGGGAACACCCTGCCACGGCCACGATCGGGAGGACCTGTGGTTGTTGGATTGGTTCTCATGTCTGGCATGTCGTCGACTCTCCCGTCGAGGGGCCAGACTCCACTTCCGACCCGGGCGAAGATTATTCGTGTTGGGCGCTACTTCGACGTGACCGTCCACCGCGGAACGAGTCCGGCGACCCCACCCCCCTCCGGGTGGGGTATACTTCGCTACCAACCAGCTCACGTCTCATGGAGGACAACCCACATGGCCAAGCTTCTCGATCCCGTTTGTGGCATGACCGTCGACGACACCGCGCTGCGTGCGCCGGGGTACGACGACGTTGCGTTCTGCGCCCCCGGATGCCGCAAGACGTTCGTGGACAATCCCGACGCCTACCAGGCCCGTTTGGACGGTGCAAAGCCCATGCCGAAGATGCGCACATGCGGGGAGCATGAGGGCGAGATCTGTCAGTGTGGCACCGACCACGACGGCCACGGACACGAGGATCACGGCCACGAAGAGCACAACCACTCCGACCACGAAGTGGAAGCCGATGCGGGCGACTCCGGCTGCTGCGGTGGAAACGGCGATCACGGCCACACAGATCACTCCGAGAACAGCCCGGAACCCGTCGCAAGCAGTTCCGGTTGTTGCGGGTGACACGGAGGCTGATGCCGTGACATCACATTCCGGCGACAACGCATCGGAACAGGCCGAAGTCACGAGGCGCTACAACCGCATGGCGCGCATCTACGACATCTACGACGCTCCGATGGAGATGATGGGTACCAAGAAGCGGCGCCGGCAACTCCTTGGGAATGCGAGCGGTTCGGTACTCGAGGTCGGCGTGGGCACGGGGAAGAACCTCCCTCACTACCGTGGGGAGGTCGACGTCACAGGCATCGACGTGTCATCCCAGATGCTCGCGAAAGCTCAAGCCCGGGCCGGGTCCCTCCCTGTGCATGCGAAACTCATGGAGGCCGATGTGCAAGACCTCCCGTTCGACGATGACTCCTTCGACACGGCGGTCGGAACGTGCGTGTTCTGCTCGGTCGCCGACCCGGTACAGGGACTTCGAGAGCTCGGGCGGGTGGTTCGACCCAATGGTCGAGTCCTGCTGCTCGAGCACGTCCGTCCTCAGAACCGTTTGCTCGGTCGTCTTTCGGACTTCGCGACCGTGCTCACGAGAAGGATCTTCGGATTCCGTGCGAACCGGCGCACCGAGGAGAACGTCGCTGCAGCCGGACTCGAGATCGTCGACGTGACCCGCAACGGAATCTGGCGCACGATCGTTGCGCGACCGGGACCGTCCAATACGTAGAATCTCGAATGGGAAGGGGGCCGCAAGGGTCACGGAGCTGCTTCGGCTCGTCGGTATGAAACCACCCCACGCGCATTGACATCCGCTGCCTTTCTCTGGCGGTCAGCGCCAGAGGATCGGGATCGCGAGAGCGCTTGCCCTTCATCCGTCGCTCATCATCCTGGATGAGCTGGGGTCGGTGCTTGATGTCTTTGTGCAGGCGCAGGTGCTCAACCTGCTCGAGATCTGCAACAGGATCTTGGGCTGCAAATACAGGTACAACGGACGCCGCTACCACCGGGGGTGGGGTTCCACGATCGCCACCACGTCTCTCCCTCGGGACGGATACCTACGATGCCCTCCCCTGTCGAGGATCAGCATGCATATTCTGCGACCGGCAATAGTCTGCTCGGATGACATCAACAGAACGTGCCAGAACGACCGAGACGAGCCCTGTTCAGCGCCGGCGGGGACGGCGTCTTCGCCGCCATATCGGCTCCGCCGCATTCTCCCTTGCGATCTTCTTCCTGTTTTGGCAGACCCGTCAGGCCTGGTCTCCAGATATGCGATTCTGGAAGGCCGCTGGCGACGTAGGGTTCGTCCTCCTCTGGACGACGGTGGTCATCGGCCCACTCGCGAAGCTCTGGGCGCCGGCGCGAAAACTGCTTCCATGGCGACGCCAGCTCGGCATCTGGTTCGCTCTGGCTGCCTCCTTACATGCACTTCTCATCTTCAACGGATGGGCCAGGTGGAGCGTCTCGAGATTTCTCGGCTACGAGTTCATTCCTCAATTGGGACGGGAGGCTCGTTGGGAGCCCGGCTTCGGATTGGCGAACATTCTCGGCCTCACCGCACTCTTCGTCGGGCTACTGCTGGCCGCGACATCCTCTGACCGGGCGATGCGTGCGCTCAGACAGCCGGCTTGGAAGTTCCTCCACACCGGGGTGTACTTCGTGTTCTATGTCGGGTCACTCCACACCTTGTATTTCCTGTTCATCCACTACACGGTTTCGTTCCACAAGCAGATCCCCCCTCCCGACTGGTTCCGCTACTGGTTCCTCGCCATGGTCGGTGTTGTCGCGATCCTCCACGTCGCGGCGTTCGTGAGAACGGTGCGAATATCGCGAGCCGACGCGCGTGCCCTCGCGTGATCTCGAAGCGTCAGGAGGCGTCTCCGATATCGGCAAGTAGGGAATCGAGGGGGACGAACATCTCGGCATAGTGTTTGAGCCACGTGATCTCAGATTCCTGGTTGACGAGGGCAAAGCTGTGGCTTGGCCGACCCTGGTGCCCGTATATGCCGATCATGCCGTAGGCCTCAGATACCGACAGGTCTTCGTCGATGAGGATCGGCGTCGCTATTCCGAACCGCTGTGCTTCGGCAGCAACCTGGGCGGCGGGATCGACCATGATGGGAACGAGCGTGATACCTTTGTCCGCCAGCGCCTGCTCGATTTCAGGGATCTGGTGGAAACATCCGTCGCAACCCGGACCCATGGAGAAATAGAGCAGTGCGTCGCCATTCGCGAGAACACCATCGAGTGTTCGACTGCTGCCGTCGGTCGCAGGGAGCGAGAAGTCCGGAGCAGCAGTTCCGACTGCTGAATCGCCGCTGGTGTCATCACCACCGCCTAGCAATACCAGCGCCAACAACGCAGCGACGGGGAGGGCAAAGGCCATCCAGCTCCACCACGACGGTCGCGGCTTCGAGCTAGTGGGGGTCTTGGTCGGTGTGCCCGACCGTTTCGATGGTTTCTTCGTGTTCGTCATGGCAACTCCTATCTGAAGAAGGATCATCATCTGTTGTGAGTTCCCGCCGCCTTCCGGAGATGGCAATGGCGGCAACGGCAAAGGCGATCAAGACCAGGCCGATAACCACATCGGGGACCGGTTCGAGCCAGGCAACAAGCGGGACGAGGCGGTCCTGGAGCCAGGTGCCGAGAGCTACCTGGGCGGTGGGTGCAACCGTGGTCCCGGTGATCCCGATGACGATCAGCGCGAGACCCATCACGCTGAACATCGCCGCAGCGAGCAGGTCGAGGGTTGTGACGGTCAGAGATCGGCTCCCAAGGCTGATCTGTCGCTCCTTACCCCTGAGCCGGTCGCGTCCCTTGGCCCCGAGTTTGTCCCAGGCAAGGGCAAGCACAACGAGGGGAGCGACCATCCCAAAGACGTAGGCCAGCCCGATACCGACCCCTTGGATGAGGCTGGGAGCAAGTGTGGACAGGGTCAGGACACCTGCGAGAACGGGAGCGCAACAAGCCGATGCGGCGCCTGAGAAGATGCCGAGGACGAATACCCCACCCGAGTCGGTGCGCTGCACGTCCGGGGATCCGCGCATGATCGGGAGCGTCCAACCCCTACCGGACAACGCGAGGACAGCAAGAACAAGCATGAGAACGCCGCCTGTGACGTATAGCGCTCCGTGGTACCGCAGGAGTGCCCGGGTGAGTATCCCGAGCCCCAACGTGATCGGGACGAGCACGACTGCAATCCCCGCGCCAAAAATCAGCGTCAACGGCACGAGCCGCCATCGGCTGTTGCGAACCGCCGCAGAGAGATAGGCGGGGAAGAGCACCACGATGCAGCACGGTGCGAACAATGCCACCGATCCCGCGAGAAACGCTGCGATCAGTGACCCACCGAGGAACACCCCTTCCATGTCAACAACGCCCCGGTGGGAGGAGAACGGTGGTGTTCATCGGGACACCTCCGCCGCGACGATCGCATCGAGCGCCTTGGTGAGCTTGCGACG
This sequence comes from uncultured Acidimicrobiaceae bacterium, assembly GCA_964635205.1. Classification (GTDB taxonomy): domain Bacteria; phylum Actinomycetota; class Acidimicrobiia; order Spongiisociales; family UBA5794; genus B3-G11. The sequence continues at coordinate 10,044 of CAZWMX010000093.1, forward strand.
CGAGATCCGGCCGTGCCCGAAATAGGAACCGTCGATCAGCAACACGGGAGGGAACGGCACGCGGAACCGTGTGGCGAGGGTGACACCCTCGTCGCTCTCCAACTTCACCTCTCG
>CAZWMX010000094.1:0-10065 GCA_964635205.1 uncultured Acidimicrobiaceae bacterium
TCCCTGAGATCGTATCCGCCTCAGATCACGCTATCGGCTACATCATCCCGGCGGTCGCCATCGGTGTGATGGCAGCGATTCTCTTCGATCAGCGGACGGCTCTGCTGCTCGCGATCCCCATGGCTGGGTTCACGGCGATCTCGACGGGTGACGTCGCTTTCACCGTTTACGCGTTCATCGCAGCAGCCATCCCGGTGGCGTTCGTGTCGAGTGTTTCGACGAGGTCGCAACTTCGGTTGTCTGTTCTCGGCGCCGCCGCGGTCGCGGCGCCTGTTGCTGCGGGACTCGAGTTCCTCTTCACAGCGGATCACACGGGTATCGTCGCCCTGCAAGCAGGAGCTTGGGCTTTCATCGGCGCGGTGATCGGCGGGTTCATCGGCCAAGGACTTGTCTCGTTCCTCGAGAGTGCATTTGGCGTCACGACCTCGCTGTCGCTCCTCGATCTTCTCGACCGCAACCATCCGGCCCTCGAGCTCCTCGAGGAGAAGGCACCAGGGACCTTCAATCACTCGATGCTCGTTGGGTCGATAGCGGGCAAGGCTGCGCGGTCGATCGATGCCGACCCGCTTCTGGCGCAGGCGGCTGCCTGGTATCACGACCTGGGCAAGACGGAGCATCCCCAGTATTTCGTCGAGAACCAGCTCGGGTACAACCCCCACGATGAGTTGAGGCCCGAGGACTCCGCAGAGCTCATTCGTGCGCACGTAACCGATGGGCTCGAGCTTGCTCGGCAGCACCGCATCCCAGAGGAAGTTGCAAACGGCATCCGGATGCACCACGGCACCAGCCTGATGCGCTTTTTCTATCACAAGGCACTCACCGAGGACCCCGATGCGGACCCCGAGGCATTCCGGCATCACGGAGCGAAGCCGACCCGCAAGGAGATGGCGATCGTGATGATCGCAGACGCAACCGAGGCGGCAGCAAGGGCGTACGCCCAGAGCGAGCAGCCGACTGAGGAAGGCCTGTCGAAACTCGTGGACACCATCGTGTCGGAGAAACTCGACGATGGCCAGTTCGATGAGTCCTCCCTCACGTTCGGCGAATTGACGACCATCAAGCGAGAGGTCGTCGCCGCGCTCTCCGCCTACTACCACGCAAGGGTCGACTACCCGGACTTTCCGATAGCCGTGCCGGTTGAGGGGTCATGAACGTAGATGTCTCAGGCGCGAGCCGCACCGACGTCAAAGAACACGAGTTGGGCGAATTCGCCGCATCGATCCTCGACCGTGAAGCTGTCGATGGTGAGTCAGTCCTATCGATCGCGTTCGTCGACGAAGAGTCGATGACTCGGCTGAACACAGAGCACATGGGGAAGACGGGACCTACGGATGTGCTGTCCTTCCCGATCGAGGACGCGTCTCCCAACCGACCTCCTGTCCGCGATCCGGCCGGACCACCGCTCGAACTTGGCGACATATTCATCTGCAGCGATGCGGTCGAGACCAACGCAGACGAACACGGCGTATCGTTCGAGAGTGAGCTGCACCTGATGGTTGTGCACGGCGTGTTGCATATCTTGGGGTGGGACCACCAGACTGAGGCTGAAGCCGAGGCAATGGAAGAACGAGAAGCTGAACATTTGGCCACGATCGGGCTGGACCGACGATGATCGTCGTCGGCTGGGTCGCCGCGTTCGCATTCATCGCTGTTGCCGCGACGTTGCGTGCAGGGGGAGCGAGTCTTGTACGCACGCCGCGCGCCGACGCTCTCAGGGATGCACGCGCCGACGTTTCGGGCGCCGAGACCGTGGCGCGGTTGCTCGAGGATCGTTCCGAGATCCAACCTGCACTCGGAACGACGATCACAGCCCTCGTCGTGCTCGCCGTCATTCCGATGACCTGGGCGTTGACAGACATGCTCGGTGGGGCTGAGCTCGGTATCGCCCTCCTTGCCATGACGATCGGTCTCCTGCTCGTCGTTGATGTTGTTCCGCGATGGCTGGGGAGAAACAGGCCGGGGTCGTCGGCCTACCGCCTTGCATCCGCCCTTTCGGCTGCGATCACCGTAGGTGCCGCGGCAGGTGACCTGATCGCGGACCCGGACGAGGATGATCCGGTCGATGAATCCGACACATCTGGCGCCGAAGAGCGCGAACTGATCCTGTCCGTGCTCGAGTTCACCGACACGATCGTGCGAGAGGTGATGGTGCCACGCACGGACATGATCACCGTCGACGGTGCAGCGTCGACCGATGACGCGGTTGACATCGTGTTGTCGAGTGGCCGATCGCGTGTTCCCGTGACCGGCGAGAGTGTTGACCACGTCGTCGGTGTTGTCTACGCGCGCGATCTGCTCGAGCTGTTCGACCAGGAGTCGCCGGTCCGTACGGCTGAGTCCATCTCCCATGATGCATACTTCGTCCCCGAGACCAAACCCATCTCCGAGCTCCTTCGCGAGATGCAGGCGAACCAGCAGCACATGGCGATCGTCATCGACGAATTCGGTGGGACCGCGGGTCTCGTGACGATCGAGGACCTCATCGAGGAGATCGTTGGAGAGATCGTTGATGAGTACGACGAAGAGGAGCCGATGATCGTGGAAGTCGACGGTGCATGGCTTGTTGATGCGCGCCTCGATGTGGATGACCTTGCCGAAGTCGTCGGAGTTGAGCTTCCCTCGGATGAGTGGGACACCGTTGGCGGTTTGGTGCTTGAGCTTGCCGGACGAGTTCCTGAGGAGGGCGAGGCCTTCGACCATGACGGTCTTGTGTTCACAGCCGACTCTGTTCACGGACGTCGCGTAGCCAAGGTGAGGGTGAGCCGCGCGTGAGCCCGCTCGATACGCGATCAGGGTTCATCTCGATCGTCGGTAGACCGAACGTTGGAAAGTCCACCCTGGTGAACTCGTTGGTGGGGGAGAAGGTCGCGATCACCTCCAGCCGCCCTCAGACGACTCGGAACACGATCCGGGGGATCGTGACGCTGCCGGAGCAGAACACCCAGCTCGTGCTTGTCGACACACCAGGTATTCACAAACCTCGGACAGCTCTCGGGGAACGGTTGAACACCCTTGTGTATGGCTCCCTTGCTGAGGCTGATGCTGTGCTCTTTGTTCTCGATGCCACCAAACCGATCGGACCGGGCGACAAGCGTATTGCAGATCGGCTGCGGCAGGCCGAGGCGCCTGTGGTTGTTGTGGTGAACAAGGTCGATATCGCCGACAAGGGGAAGGTTCTGGCCCATCTTGGTGAGGCTGGTGAGTGGAACTTCGACGCGTATGTACCGATTTCTGCGAAGAAGCGTGACGGCATGGAACTTGTCATCGGTGAGCTGGTGGCGCTGTGTGAGCCAGGACCTTTCTTCTTCCCTCCGGATACGAAGTCTGATCAGCCCGATCAGCTGCTGGCAGGTGAACTGATACGAGAGAAGTACCTCGCACGGCTCCGCGATGAACTGCCACATTCTCTTGCTGTTGTGATCAACGACCTCGAGACCCTCGACAACGGTGTCATGCGTATCGACGCCACTGCATATGTTGAGCGTGACTCCCAAAAGGGTATGGTCATCGGCAAGGGAGGCAGCCTCGTGCGAGATGTTGGGACCGAGGCGAGGGTTGACCTCGAGAAGCTCTTCGGCACAAAGGTGTTCCTCGACCTCAACGTCAAGGTGGAGAAGGACTGGCAGCGCAAGGACGAACTGCTCGATCGGCTTGGGTTCTAGCGAGCGAAGCTCGGCGACGATCGCTCGGTCGCTTCGCTCCCTTTCTTCCGCAATCCGCACTCCGATATCCGGCATCCGTTACTCTGCGAGTTCTCGAAACAAGGCACTGTATGGCCATCCGCAACGATCAGGGCATCGTGTTACGCGGCTACCCGTTCGGGGAGTCGCATCGTGTTGTCGTGCTCATCAGCCCGAATCACGGCAAACTCCGAACGGTCGCAAAAGGTGTGCGCAAGACGAAGAGCCGGTTCGGCGGCAGGCTCGAACCCTTTACGCACGTTGACCTCGTTCTGTACGAGGGGAGGAACCTCGACACGATCACCCAGGTGTCGACGATCAACGCCTTCGGCGAGTTGCGGAACCATCTCGATCGTGTCCTGGCGGCGTCGACCATGCTTGAAGTCGTGGATGCCGTTGTGCAGGAAGATGAACCGTCGGCGAGGATGTTCTTGTTGCTCCAACGGGGGCTCACCGTGCTCGATCACCGGGATCCCCATCCGGACCTCGTTACCTCGTTCCTCTTGAAGGCGGCAGACATCATCGGTGTTGCACCTTCTTTCGATTTGTGCGCCGGATGTGGCACGAGCGAAGGGCTCAGACGGTTCAGCTTCGCTGCGGGAGGATCGTTGTGCGAGTCGTGCAGGACCCCCGGCGCGTATGCGCTGAGAGAAGGACTCGTTCCCTATCTCGCTGCTGTGGCTGCAGCTGATTTCACCACTCTTCCGGAGGCGGACGCCTCGATGTCCCGTGAGGCGCTCGGTGTGACCCGGCGGTTCATGGAGTATCACCTCGAGCGTCAACTCGAGAGCCTGGTGATGCTCGATGGGTGACAAGATCACCGTTGATGTCGACCGTGGCGACATCCCCCGCCACGTGGGCATCATCATGGACGGCAACGGCAGATGGGCGAATGCAAGAGGTCTTCACCGCACCCAGGGCCATGCTGCCGGCGAACCAGCACTCTTCGATGTTGTCCACGGTGCCCTCGAACTCGGCATCGAATGGCTCACCGTGTACACGTTCTCGACCGAGAACTGGAACCGTGACGAGTTCGAGATCTCGTTCCTCATGCAGTTCAACGTTGATCTCTTGGAACGACGCCGCGACGAACTCAACGAGCTCGGTGTCAAGGTGATCTTCATGGGCGACGTCGACGACGAGAGAGTTCCACAGGTGCTTCGCGATCGGATCCGCTCGGCAGAGGAGCTCACTGCGGACAATACGACGATGACCATGGTCTTTGCGTTCAACTATGGGGGAAGGGTCGAGATCGTCGACGCGATCAAACATGTCGCGGCTGACCTTCTTGCGGGGGAGTTGCGCCCGAGTGAGATCGATACGGATACGGTCAAGGACCAACTGTACGTACCAGAGATGCCAGACCCAGATCTCATCATCCGCACGAGTGGTGAGCAACGTACCTCGAACTTCCTGCTGTGGGAGGCCGCATACAGCGAGTACGTGTTCACCCCGGTGTTGTGGCCAGATTTCGACAGGGATGAACTCGCACGGTGTATCGCACAGTACCAAGAGAGGGACCGCCGCTTCGGTGGTGCCCTCGATGAACCGTTCGGTGACCCTGCCGGGTAGCATCCACGTGCCGGAAACGGCACGCGCACTCAGACGAGCTCTCGACCACCAGGATCCAGTGATGCCAGCCGACTTCGACACGATCGTCAACCTTGCCAAGAAGCGCGGGTTCGTCTTCCAATCGTCCGAGATCTACGGCGGGTTGCGATCCGCCTACGACTACGGGCCCCTCGGCGTCGAGTTGCTTCGTAATGTCAAGGAACAGTGGTGGCGCTCGATGGTTCGCATGCGTGACGATGTTGTCGGCCTCGACTCGGCGATCCTCCAATCTCCAGAAGTGTGGATCGCCAGCGGTCATCTCGAGTCTTTCTCGGACCCCCTGGTCGAGTGCACGAACTGCAACAGCCGCCACCGCTTGGACAAACTCGACGACCCGAACGCGTGCCCGACCTGTGGTAGCTCGGGTACGTTCACAGAACCGAGAGAGTTCAACCTCATGTTCAAGACACACATGGGGCCCGTCGAGTCCGAGAACAACATTGTCTACCTGCGGCCTGAGACCGCCCAGGGCATCTTCACCAACTTCGAGAACGTCCGCCGCACCGCAAGGATGAAGCTGCCGTTCGGCATCGCCCAGATCGGCAAGGCGTTCCGCAACGAGATAACACCGGGACAGTTCGTCTTTCGCACCCGCGAGTTCGACCAGATGGAGATGGAGTACTTCGTCCATCCGGACGATGCTGCCGCTGCGTTCCAGGAATGGGTCGATATCCGCCACCAGTGGTACATCGATCTCGGTATGACACCTGAGAACCTCAGACTCCGTGAGCACGAGACCGATGAACTGGCTCACTATGCCGCCGGCACCTATGACGTCGAGTACCTGTTCCCCTGGGGTTGGGACGAGCTCGAAGGGATCGCCAACCGGACGGACTTCGATCTGAAGGCCCACATCGAGCGTTCCGGCGAGGATCTCACGTACTTCGATCAGGAGGCGGACGAACGGTTCGTGCCCTATGTCATCGAACCGTCCGGCGGGGCGACACGGACCACGTTTGCCTTCCTCATCGACGCCTACACCGAGGAGGCGGTTCGAGGGGAGACCCGGGCGGTCCTCAAGCTCGATCCGAGGCTGGCGCCGATCAAGGTCGCGGTGCTCCCCCTCTCGAAGAAACCAGATCTTGTCGAAACCACGCAGAAAGTCGCCGCATCGTTGCGCGACAAGTGGCAGATCGAAGTTGACATCACCCAGTCGATCGGTCGCAGGTATCGCAGACAGGACGAGATCGGTACGCCGTACTGTGTGACCGTCGATTTCGATTCACTCGAAGACAACCAGGTCACGGTGCGTGACCGCGACACGATGTCCCAGGACCGCATCCCCATCGAGAATGTCGCGGCCTACCTCACCGACCACCTCCCGAACTAACCCCCCTGTTCCATACCCAGGGTTCCAGTTCACGGTTTCCGGTAGCTGTGGCCCACAGAACGGGTTGGCGCTACGAAGGCGATCAGGTTTCTGGCGTCCGATCTTCGATTATCGTCGGCTCGTGGCCTACTCCCGGGATGACATCGACACCGTGCGCGAGAGAACCGACCTTGTCGAGCTCGCGGCCGAGGTGACAAAAGTGAAGCGCTCCGGGCGCTCCACCATGGCCGTCTGCCCGTTCCACTCCGAGAAGACACCATCACTCTCGATCGACGGCGCCAGGGGCCTGTACCACTGTTTCGGCTGTGGGAAGAGCGGGGACGTGTTCCGGTGGGTCCAGGAGACCCAGGCCGTCGACTTCGCGGGAGCTGTGGAACTGCTGGCACGACGTGCAGGAGTCACCCTCACCGTCGACCCCGAAGCAGCGAAACGACGATCCCAGCGCGAGCGACTCGTCGAGGCAACATCGATCGCTGTTGCGTTCTACACGGAGCGACTGAAATCGGCACCGGACGCAGGTTCGGCGCGTAGTTATCTTCGATCCCGCGGGTATGACGGTGACGTTGTGGATCGTTTCTCACTTGGTTACTCACCCGAGGATTGGGAAGAGCTCGTCAGCCACCTTCGTGATCGGGGTATCCGTGATGACACGATGCAGAAGGCTGGTCTCGCGAGTGGTACGAAACGAGGTGGGGTCGTCGACAGGTTTCGGGGTCGTGTGATGTTCCCGATCTTCGACCTGCGAGGTGATGCTGTCGGGTTCGGCGCCCGCGTGCTCGACGGGGATGGTCCGAAGTATCTCAACACACCCGAGACCGCGATCTATCACAAGTCCAGGCTGCTGTACGGACTCAACTGGGCGAAGTCAGACATCGTGCGCAGGGACACGTCGGTGGTGGTCGAGGGATACACGGACGTCATCGCCATGCACCGCGCCGACATGCCGATCGCTGTCGCGACCTGTGGAACTGCCCTTGGGGAGGATCACCTGGATCTTCTCCGGCGCTTCTCCGAGCGGGTAGTGCTCGCTTTTGATGCCGACGAGGCGGGTGCAGGCGCCGCTCTACGAGGTTTTGAGCGGTCCGTGCCGGGCGACCTGGATCTGCGGGTTGCTGTGCTACCGGAAGGCAAGGACCCCGCAGACGTTGTTGATGCAGGCGGAATCGAGGCGCTGCGCACAGCGGTCGCCGAATCGCTTCCGCTGTTGCAGGTCCGTATCGATGCGGAGTTGGGGAAGTTCGATCTCGATGAACCGGAGGCGAGAGCGAAGGCGGTCAAAGCCGCCGCGTCCGTGATCGCCCTTCACCCCGACGCAATAACTCGCCATGAGTATGCGAACAGTGTGTCGCGCCAGACCGGTGTCGAGACCCGGTTCATCGAGCAGTCGATCAGCGAAGCAAGACGAAGGACGAGCTCGAGACGGACAGGTGACAGTGAGCCTCAAACAGAGGCGGCACCGGTGGAGCATGCGGGTTCCTACAAGGTCGAGCTCGAGCTCCTCCGGACGATGCTTGCGAACGATGAACGGCTCGTCTCCCTCGACATCACCGAATCATTGTTCAGTGATCCTCAGACTGGCGAGGCGTTCCCGACCGTCAGAGCGCTGCTCGATGGCCTCGATCCGGGCGCGACACCCGACCTCGGGGCAGCTATCGGGTCGGATGAGTCGCCCCAGGCTGAGCTGCTGAGGGCTCTCGCTCTTGATGTCCGGCCGGTTGCGGACCCGAGCGAACTCGTGGACAAACTTGGTATTGTGCGCATCGATGCCGAGATCGCGAGTATTACCAGAACCCTCCAGACGGTGGACAGGGACGCCGATGAACAGGGGTATTCGGAATTGCTGCAGCGCTTGGTAGCGTTGGAGCAGGAGAAACGAACGAAACGAGATGTTGAATGAGTGATGTTGTCGCTGAGGTCATCGAACTTCTGTGTGATCGCGGTCGCCAGCGCGGCTTCATCATGGTCGGCGAGATCCAGCAGGAACTCGAGGAGGCCGAGGCGCCACCAGATTCGTTCGAGCTGGTGACGCTCGAGCTCATGGAAGCCGGCATGGATATCAGGGAGGAGTCCGAGGACGCCCTGTTCGATACAGCCATGAGCAACGACGAGCTTGTCCACGTGTCTGACCCCGTCCGGATGTACCTCCAGGAGATCGGGCGTTTCCCTCTACTCACCGCGCAGCAGGAGGTTGAGCTCTCCATGCAGGTCGAAGCAGGGGTCAAGGCCGAGGAGCGCCTCGATTCGACGGCCACCTACACAGCAGCTGAGCGGATCATCCTCGAGCGGCAGGCCCGGTTGGCCGACAGGGCACGCAAGCGTCTTGTCGAATCGAACCTGCGCCTCGTGGTTTCGATCGCAAAGAAGTACGTCGGGCGGGGAATGGGCCTGCTCGATCTCATCCAAGAGGGGAATCTCGGGCTCATCCGAGCGGTCGAGAAGTTCGACTATCGCAAGGGATTCAAGTTCTCGACCTATGCCACATGGTGGATTCGCCAGGCCGTCACCCGCGCATTGGCAGATCAGGCGAGAACGATTCGGGTGCCCGTCCATATGGTCGAGACGATCAACAAACTCGCAATGGTCCAGCGACTGCTTCATCAGGACCTTGGTCGCGAGCCATCGATCGAGGAGATCGCCGCCGAGCTCGACATGGAATCAGGCAAGGTGTCCGAGCTCCGACGGATTGCCCTCGATCCCTTGTCGCTCGAGACGCCGATCGGTGACCAGGACGATGCAACGATCGGTGATGTTGTGCCCGATCTGGGTGCAGATGTGCCGGTCGAAGAGGCAGCCTTCAGGCTGCTACAGGAGTATCTGTCCCTCGCTCTCGAGGCGTTGGGCGATCGGGAGCGCGACGTGCTCATCATGCGGTTCGGTCTCGATGACGGCCGTGTGCGAACGCTCGAAGAGGTAGGGAACTACTTCGAAGTCACGCGGGAGCGGATCCGCCAGATCGAGAACAAGGCGCTTGCCAAGCTGAGGCAGCCGGCCCGCGCCAAACAGCTCGACGGTTATCTCGAGAGCGGCTGATCAGCGAGCGGCCTTCGCCCTGACCGTGTCGGCAACTGACACCATGCCTCGACCGGCTGCAGCGCGTGGTCCGCGGGTCGATCGTTCCGCGATGGCCGTTGCCTCACGCACCTGCTCGTTGGACCGCATCTTCTTGTACGCCGAAACGATCTGTTCGTAGCGCTCCCTGCCTGCCCTGGCTCCGGCGAGGAACCCGATGGCGAGGCCGATGATGAGACCGAGTCTGAACTTCATGCATCGATTCTGCCACACCGCGGGTGCCTACATCGGGGAGGGGAGTTGCCCTTGTGCGCTGGTAACCTCCGCGCCGTTCACCAGTGTGTTGAACACCTTCCGGGGTAGCTCAGTTGGCAGAGCAGCGGACTGTTAATCCGTTTGTCGTGGGTTCAAGTCCCACCCCCGGAGCCGAGAGGA
>CAZWMX010000095.1:0-10016 GCA_964635205.1 uncultured Acidimicrobiaceae bacterium
TCATCCGGCGATTCTACCGGCGCTTCCGCCTCTGCTTGGGAGGCTTGGCCACGGCTGTCTGGGAACGGGGAATTGCCGGTGCCTGCGGTGCGTCGAGATCGGGAATGGCTTTGGCGACACCATCACCCTTGGTAGCGCGTCGTTTCTGGCGTTCCCACTCCGGTTCACGCTCTTTCCACCGAGCGAGGATCGGTGCCGCGACGAATATGGACGAATACGTTCCGACGCCGATGCCGATGAACAGTGCAAGAGCGAACTCCTTGAGCGTCTCGGCCCCGAGCGCAAGGAAACCAAGGAGCAGCAGCGATCCCACAGGGAGCAACGAGGTCAACGATGTGTTGATCGAACGCATCAGGACCTGGTTCATCGACAGGTTCACGATTCCGGTGAACGTGGACCGGTCATGCAGATCGTGGGCGTTCTCATTCACCTTCTCGAACACAACAACCGTGTCATAGAGGGAGTATCCGAGGATGGTGAGAATCGCGATGATCGTCGCCGGGGTAACAAGGAATCCCACGATGGCGTACAAACCAGCGGTGATGAGCAGATCGTGGAACAGCGCCGTGAGGGCGGCCACGGCCATCTTCCATTCGAATCGCCATGTGATGAAGAGTGCTATGACGATGAGGAAGACGACGAGGGCCTCTATCGCCTTACGGGTCACCTCGGCTCCGAAGGTCGGACCGACGGCAGACACGTTGGCGTCGTTGTCGTCCGATCCCGTCGCATTTGCGACCGCAAGGACGAGGAGGTCCATCTCGTCGGCGGCGAGCGCCTCGGTCTGCACGATCGCGAATCCTTCGCCTGTCACCTGTACCCGGGCATCCGCGTAGCCGACGGACCGGAGTTCCGACCTGATCTCCTCAACAGATGCGTTCGCCTCGTTCACGACTGAGACGATGACTCCACCTGTGAAATCGATGCTGAGGTTGAAGGGGCGGACGAGTGTGATGAGGATCGATGAGACAACCAGTACGAGCGAGACGACGAAGGTGCGCTTCGACACAGCGACGAAATCGAAGTGCGTCTCGCCCCGATACATCCGTGCCAGCACGTTCACGATGTCACCTCCACGGATTCGGCGCGTTCGCCTTTGGCAGCCTTGCCCATGGCTCCCCGTATCGAGAAGGCACCCCCCTCACCGAACGGTCCTCTCGCCATGAGGTAGGCAGCCGGACGTGCGAAGAAGTACGCGACGAATACGTCGACGACGGTGGCTATCCCAAGTGTGAGGGCAAATCCCTTGACCTGACCGATTGCAAGCATGAATAGCAGGATGGCTGCCATGAAGGTCACCGTGTCGCCGGTCAGGATCGTCCGGAACGCAGCTTGGAATGCGTGGGAGATCGAAGGACGGAACGCACGACCGAGTCGATACTCCTCTTTGATCCGTTCGAAATACACGATGTACGAGTCAAGCGTTATGCCGATGGAGACGATCACGCCGGTCACACCGGCAAGGGTGAGCGTCGTGCCCTGAGTCTGGCCGAGCAGGATGATGATGCCAACGAGGAAAGACCCGAACACGGTGAGGCCGAGGATCGAGATGATGCCGAGCGACCGGTAGTAGAACAGCATGTATGTGGCGACGAGGAATAGTCCGGCGAGACCAGCAAGAAGACCGGCCTTGAGGGAGTCGGATCCGAGGGTCGCCGACACCGATTCGACGCGCTCGCGTTCGAAGGTTGTTGGAAGCGCACCGTACCGAAGGATCGCCGCAAGATCCTGGGAGTCCTGTTCCGCGTCTTCGCCGATCCCAACGGTGATGATCACCGCGTCGGGGTCAAGCCCTTCGGTCGGAAGCACTTCGGGTGCAACTGCCGGTGCAGATGAAACGACGCCGTCAACGACGATCGCGAGTTGCCTTCTCGGGTCTCCGACCGGGAAGTTCGCCAGATACGCGGTTGACTCGCGAAACTTCTCCCCACCTTCGTCCGTGAACTCGGGAACGACAACCCACTGGCCACCCAATCCCTGTGATGAGAACTGGGCCCGTGCGTCTGTGATATCCGCCCCCGTCGGAAATTCGACAACATCGCCGTTTTGGAACGTAACCGGGATCCCTCCCACTTCGTAGACGAAGGTCGCGCCATCGGGTTCGAGATAGGAGCGCTTCACTATGTCATCGACGATCGAGATCCCGGTTATGGGGTCCACCTCGTTGAGAGGTTGGAGAATCGGCTCTGTCGAGGTGTCGCCTTCGGGTCTCGTGCTGTCAGGGGCAAGGAGGGCCGGCGAGGCTGGGAACTCACCAAGAACGGGCCGGAAGGACAACTCTCCGGTCGTGCCGACGGCTTCGAGTGCTCTCTCCCTGTCCTGGACACCGGGAAGCTGAACGACGATCGCACGATCTCCCACGACGGCGACTTCTGGTTCCTGCACTCCGCCGAGGTTCTCGACGCGACGCCGCATGATGTCCGCAGCAGTCTCGAGTGTGGCGGCGTCTGTCCCCGCAGGTGCGACGAGCGTGATCGCGAATCCACCCTGGAGGTCGAGCCCCAGCTTGGGCGCCCACCCAACCGCGAGCATTGTCGCGAGGGAACCCCAGGCGATCGCGACGGTGACGATGAGGGTGATCCAAGCTTTCTTCCGGTTCACTCTTCGTCGCCCCCGAGCTTCTCCGCAATCGCGCGTTTGACGATCCGCATGTTCTGGCCGCCGATGTCGATCGTGAACTCGTCATCATCATCGGCAACAATGGTGCCGATGATCCCGCCGATCGTTCGAACCTCATCGCCCACAGTGATGTCCGAGCGCATCCGATCCATCTTCTTGTGACGACGCCGCTGGGGAAGGATGAGCAGAACATAGAAAAGGCCACCCATGATCACCAGAGGGAAGAGGAACGCGAGGGCTGAACTCCCGCCGGTACTCTGCTGCGCGAACAGGACTCCTGCGTCCATAGCGAATTGGGTCAAGGCTCCGGCCTCCATTGTGGGTTGTGCTGTTCCGAAGGAACCGCCTAAACATTAGCTGTCGCTTCGTCCAATTCCTTCTCGACGCCGCCCGATAACATCATCGGCGAACACTCCAAGCGTGCCGGACGCTATGTGGGCCCGGATGTCGTCCATCAACCGGTACGTGTATGACAGGTTGTGAAGTGTCAGCAGGCGGTTCGCCAACAACTCCTTCGTGATGATGAGGTGACGTATGTATCCGCGGGAGTATCGACGGCAAGCGATACAAGGACAGTCCTCCTCGATCGGTGAAGGATCGTCCCTCCACTCCCTCCTCCGCATCGACAGATCACCTTTGCGCGTCAGCGCCTTGCCGTGTCTGGCCAGCCTCGTCGGGAGCACACAGTCGAACAGATCGACCCCGCGACCTACGGCATCGAGGATCCCCTCTGTATCTCCGAGTCCCATCACGTACCTCACGGCATCATCCGGTAGCGCAGGCACAACGGCATCGATCGCCATGCCTCTCTCCGCCTCGCTCTCACCAACGGCAAGGCCACCGATGCCGAAGCCGGGGAATCCAATGTCTGCTGTCTCCGTTGCCGACACGTCACGGAGGTCCCTCTCCGCTCCTCCTTGCACGATCCCGAACAGTGCTCGGTCGCTGCGTTGTTTCGCGGCCTTGGATCGTTCGGCCCATCGCAGTGTTCGATGCATGGCACGCTCGGTGGCATCTCTCGATGCGGGGAGGTTCACAGGAACATCGAGGGCCATCGCAATATCTGCCCCGAGAATCTCCTGCACCTCGACAGATCGCTCGGGGCTCAGGGCCACCTTCGTGCCGTCATAACTTGAACGGAAGATCAGCTCATGCTCTGTGATCTCTGGATCGAGGGAGAGCACCTGGTACCCGCCGGAGTCCGTGAGGACGGGTTTGTCCCATGCCATGAAGCCGTGAAGTTCGCCGAGTCCGGATACGACATCTTCGCCCGGTCGCAGCATGAGGTGGTAGGTGTTGGCGAGAACGATCTGCGCACCAAGGCCTTCGAGATCGACGGTGTCGAGAGTCTTGACGGTTCCTCGTGTCCCTACAGCCATGAAACTCGGCGTCTCGACGTTGCCGTGAGGTGTCGACATCACACCCGTCCTCGCGTCGCCGTCGGTCGCCGACATCAACCATGAGACGGGCTCGGTCATCTCTGAATCTCTACATACAAGGCATCGCCAAACGACAGGAACCTGAATCCTGTGTCCAAAGCGTGGTCGTAGACCTCACGCCAATTGCTGCCGATCATCGCTGCGACCATCACGATGAGTGTTGTTCGCGGAGCATGGAAGTTCGTGAGTACGGCGTCAACGACGGAGAAAACATAGCCGGGGGTGATGAACAGGTCTGTTTCTCCTTCATATGGCCCGATCCTTCCCTGGTCGGTCGCTGCAGACTCGAGCGTACGCACGACGGTCGTGCCTACGGCGATCACTCTGCCCCCCTCAGCCCTCGTTCGATCAACGGCAGCCACGGCCGATCCATCAACGATCACGTGCTCGGAGTGGATCACATGGTCCTCGATAGGTCCATCTCCCATGGGTCTGAAGGTGTCCAAGCCGACCTCGAGCTCGACCTCAGCGATCCTCACGCCCTTTCGGGCAAGCCGCTCGACGACCTCATCGGTGAAGTGCAATCCAGCGGTTGGGGCCGCCGCGGAGCCGATTCTCGTGGCGAACAGCGTCTGGTAGCGCTCCGGGGCCTCGAGAGTGCCGTGGAAGTACGGAGGGAGGGGTACCTCGCCTGCCACGGCAATGGCGTCCTCGATATCCCCGTCGGACGTCAGCGCCACGGTGGCAACCCCCGCAACGGGGTCGGTGAGCACTTCGGCCTCGATGCCTCCGCAACGGATGATCGAGCCGGCCCTCAGTCTCTTCGCCGGTCGCACAAGTGCCTCCCAGCGATCCGGATCGACACGCTTGGTCAGCAGCAGCTCCGCTCTTCCGCCCGTTGACGCCCTGTGTCCGATGAGTCGCGCTGCCCGCACCTTCGTTCGGTTGACTACGAGGAGATCGCCGGGCTCGAAGAGCGCTGCAATCTCGTGGAAGGCGATCTCGAAGAGGTCGGAGGCGATCAGCACACGGGAGTCGTGACGGGGCTCGATCGCGGACTGGGCGATCGCGTCCGCAGGGAGCGGATAGTCGAAGTCGGCGGTGATCATGGACTGCAGGCTACGGCTGTATCAAACGTCCCTGACCATCGCCGGTTGGCGGATCGATGCCGAGATGAGCGAAGGCTCTCGGGGTCGCGATGCGGCCTCGCGGTGTTCGTTGGATCATTCCCTCGAGGATGAGGAATGGCTCGTAGGCGTCTTCAACCGTCTCAGTGTCCTCCCCCACTGCGATCGCGAGAGTCGAAAGACCGACCGGTCCACCACCGAACTTGTCGATGATTGCATGCAGGATTGCTCTGTCGACCTTGTCGAGGCCGACCTCGTCGACCTCGAACACCTCGAGAGCGGCATCTGCGGTCTTGGCATCAACATCGCCATCGGCGCGAACCGAGGCGTAGTCACGCACTCTGCGCAGGAGACGGTTTGCAATCCGCGGCGTGCCGCGAGATCTCCTGGCAATGGCCTCGCACCCATCACGCGATGTCGTGGTATCGAGTAACAGCGCAGACCTCGCCACGATCGCAGCCAGATCGTCCGCTCCGTAGTAGTCGAGCCTTGCGACATATCCGAATCGATCTCGAAGCGGAGGAGCGACACGCCCGACTCTCGTCGTGGCGCCCACGAGGGTGAACGCCGGCAGGTCGATTTTGATCGACCGGGCAGCGGGACCCTTTCCGACAACGATGTCCAGCTGCCCATCCTCCATGGCCGGGTACATGATCTCCTCTACCTGGCGCGGCAACCGGTGGATCTCGTCGATGAACAGTACGTCGCCATGTTCGAGGTTGGTGATGACGGCGGCGAGGTCCCCCGGCCTTTCGAGTGCGGGGCCGGATGTCGAACGGAACGATGCACCCATTTCGTTGGCGACGATCGCAGCAAGACTGGTCTTGCCAAGCCCTGGTGGACCTGAGAACAACAGGTGGTCGACAGATTCACCGCGGGCGCTTGCCGCTTCGATCAGGATCGACAGCCGTTCTTTCAGAGCTTCCTGGCCGACGAACTCATCGAGTTTGCGCGGTCTGAGCCCGATCTCGGCTTCGATCTCTTCAGGTGTTTGCTCCGTTGTGAGCAGCCCTTCTTCGCGCATCAGGTGCCCGATCTTCCGAGTTGCTGTAGCGACCGCTTGAGAAGTTCTTCCACGGGCAGGTCGCTCGGAATGTCCGCGAGCGTACCCCGGATCTCGTCGATGCCGTAGCCGAGGCTCTCGAGGGCTTCTCTCACCTCACCGAGCGGACCGGAAGCCGTAGCTGCACCGTCGAGCACGTCGAGCTTCGGCTTCAACTCCAACAGAAGCTTCTGAGCGCTCCGCTTCCCGATTCCCGGAACCTCGGTGAGTGCGGCGATGTCGTCGGCCGTCACCGCAAGACTGAGTTGTTCGAAGGTCATGGTGGCGAGAATCGCCATTGCAACCTTCGGCCCGACCCCGGAGACGCCGAGCAACAGGCTGAAGAGATCCTTGTCCGCGATCGAGTCGAACCCGAACAGCGAGAGCTGGTCCTCGCGCACATGGAGATGCGTGTGGAGTACCGCCTCCTCGCCAAGGCCCGGGATGTCGCTCAGCGTACGCGGAGTAACCGACACGACGTAGCCAACGCCACCGACCTCGAGAACCACGTTGTCATGTGTCTTGTCCACGATGATGCCACGAAGTCTCCCGATCATGACGACGCTCCGGCCAGCCGATGTGGGTGATGCTGTGCGTGGCACATCGCGATGCCGAGGGCATCGGCAACGTCGGCAGGACCGGCTACGCCATGCAGGCCGAGCCTCATCGAGACGACCGCGCTGACCTGTTGCTTGTCTGCTGATCCCGACCCTGTGATCGCCATCTTCATCTGGGACGGCGTGTACTCCGAGACGGAGATCCCCTGTTGGGCTATGACTTCCATGATGACCCCCGAGGCTCTCGCGACAGCCATTGCAGTGTTGCGATTGCGATTCACGAACACTTGCTCGATCGCTGCTGTGTCGATTTCGTGCTCGGCAACGAGCGACTCGACATCGGCGCGCAGTTCGACCAGCCGTTGTGCTATGGAGAGATCCGGGTCCGTCCGGATCACACCAGCCACAATCGCGATCTCCCTACTGCCCTTCGATTCGATGATCCCGTACCCGGTACGCGTGAGCCCCGGATCTATTCCTAGAACGAACATGTGTTCGACACTGTAGCAACCCCTCATCGTGAGGTAAAGAACCGCGGTGCGATTCCATGTGTCACCCATCTCACTGTTGTGAGTCTGACGTGGGACCGAGTTCGTCGGTCAGTTCCTCGGCGACGATGAACAAACCGTCGGACTGCGCGACGATCTTCCCCTCGTGAAGCATCTCGCCTGCGATCTTGAGTCTCCGTCCTCGTCGCTCCAGCACCGTGCCCCTCATGGTGAACGATGCACCTGCGTCCGCCTTGGCCCGATATCGGATTGCAAGGGTCGCTGTGAACACAAGGACGTGGTGGGTGTATATCGCCGACCACGCCGAGATCTCGTCGAGGGCCGTAGCCACGATGCCACCGTGAAGCGTGTCAGCGAAACCTGCGTATTCGGCGCGTGGGACGAACGGAGCGATCACCGTCTTGCCCTCCTGCCGGAAGTTGTCGAGATGCAACCCAACAGGATTCGCCCCGCCGCAGCCGAAACAATGGTCGTAGCGAGATCTGAGGGCGTCGATATCCACAGCGGGACCTTAGCCACGGTCACTCGGTGCAACCAGCTGAAAGCAAAGGGACTCGAGCCGACCAACGAACGACCGGCGAGACACCGATCTCTGGCACAATGAGTCGGTGGCGGTATGTCGAGCGGAGAGACGCCGATGAGCAGCGTGTTGCACGCCAAGCGGCGCGGATAGTCGCGCGTCGGTGCGTCGTGGAGGGAGATACTGTGACCGGACGTGTGGTGGGTGCGAAGAGCGGAGGCCCGCTCAGGCTCACCCTGATTGCGGTCGTGCTCGCAGTATTGGCGGTGGCGTGCGGAGGCGCAGAGCTGTCGTCTTCGGATCTTCCCAGAACGACCGCTCAGAAGATCACCATCACCATGACCGCATCGATTGAGACACTCCAGATCGCGGGGTGTCACACATACTGGATGAGCCGCGGCCAGGAGCCCCCAGAAGGTGCCTGTGAACGAGCCACTGCGGTCCGTGAATACACCGCACGGCACGGCACTGCGTCGGTCAGCACGTCCGTCACGGGCGAAGTGAATGTCCAGCCCCTGTACGCCATGCAGCTTGTCTCCGGGAGACTGACCGAGCAAGTTTCGGTGGTCGTGGTGCTGCCTCCTTCAGATGCGACCGCGGTGCAGCTGACCGATTCCACAGGCGTCGTGGTGGACCGGGTGGAACCGTCGGGCCGTCTGGTGGCTTTGGCAGGCCTTGGCCCCGATCTCACGGTTCAAGCCCTTTCCGCCGACGGGCTTGTCATCGCTGCGTGCCCACCCGACGGCGTGGTCCACGAAGGAATCACATACTCGTGCACTCTCGCCGCAGGTGCAACGATTCCCATTACGACCACGACACTCGAGTAGAAGACGCTTGAGTAGAAGTGCTCATGCCGTCAGTATGACCAGCGGCTACGACACAAACTGCACGCCCAATGGAGACGCCCAGCAACACTGACGATCCAGCACCGACCTGTCACCAACAGCGCCCGTCGCCGTTCCGAGTAGGTCGGGTCTCGCCAACTCTTGCTGTCGATGAGATGATGGCGCAAAGGGCACAGGAGGTGGAGATTGCTCATGTGCAACCCCGATCGACTCTTTGTGGCGTTGTTGCTGTCTGTAGGATGTGACCAGGAGGTAGAACATGCTTCGTAAGGGAACCCGCGTCAAACGACTCACGAAGAAGGTCGGGCAGGCCGCTGCGACCGGCAAGGTCATTGCGATGCGCGACCAATACCGCGTCGAGATCCTGTGGGACGACGGCCACACGAGTATCACCTCGAAGGGCGCGGTGACTCCGTTGACCGGGGCGAATCACCCGCACGAAGACACCTGACTCGTCTCCGCCGAGCGACGGAGACGCCGAACTATCGGCGTCGGAATGCGCTGCGGGACGCCGGATTCGCCCAACATCGGGCAGGAGCCGACACGACCAATGTCGCCTGCACCCCAAGATTCGGCGCCAAGCTCGGCGATCAGGCACCCACAGGTGAGGGAATGGTCGGAGCCCGACGGGCTGTATCGTGCGTCCGATGGGGCACCCATTCCAAATTGTTGACGTGTTCGGGTCGCGCGCCTTCGCCGGCAACCCGGTCGCGGTTGTGCACGATGCCGAGGGAATGTCCACAGACGAGATGCTCGCGATCACTCGGTGGATGAATCTGTCCGAAACGACGTTCCTGCTCCCACCCACCTGTGACGGAGCCGACTATCGGGTACGGATATTCACGCTCCGGGGGGAGCTTTCCTTTGCGGGACACCCCACCCTTGGGACCTGCCACGCTTGGCTGAGTACGGGTGGCAGACCCACAGGTGAGGTCATCGTGCAGGAGTGCGGCATCGGGTTGGTCCCGTTGAGGAGAGAAGAGCGGCTGTCGTTCGCTGCTCCCCCGCTGGTGCGTAGCGGGCCGGTCCACGATACGTTCCTCATGGAGGTCGCCTCGGTCCTCGGCATCGACACCGCTGCCATCGTTGACGCCGAGTGGGTGGACAATGGGCCTGGGTGGGTTGGGATCCTGCTCGAGGACCGCGATTCCGTTCTTGCTCTGGAGCCGGATATCCGGCGCTACGGCGGATCGGAGCAACTCGATATCGGCGTTGTGGCTCCGCATCCAGATGGCAGCGACGTCGACTTCGAGGTCAGGGCGTTCTTCGCGGACGACAAGGGTCAACTCGTTGAGGATCCTGTGACGGGCAGCCTCAACGCGTCACTCGCTCAGTGGCTGATCGGAAGTGCTCGAGCACCGGACTCCTACGTTGCTGCCCAGGGAACCGCAATCGGCCGAGCGGGGCGTATCCACATC
>CAZWMX010000096.1:0-9977 GCA_964635205.1 uncultured Acidimicrobiaceae bacterium
AAGGCGAAGGCATGGTCACGACTTTGGGCACCCGTAGCGAGAGGAAGCAGCAAACTCGACAGTTGTTGATCGACGCAGCGATCGATCTCATGTCCGAGAGGGGCATCATCGCCACCCGCACGATCGACGTGGCCGAACGCGCGGGGGTGGCCCACGGGACGGTGTTCGTGCACTTCCCGACGAGGGACGACCTGATCGTGGCTGTCGTTGGTGTGCATGCCGGGCTGATAGCCGGGCGGCTCCACGAGTTGGCCGGCGGGGGAGTGACGGTACGCGACGTGTTGGCCGCTCATCTCGAAGGCCTCCGCGAACATGAGGCCTTCCACGCTCGTTTGGTGATGGAAGGCCCGCTGCTACCACCTTATGCACGCGCCACGCTGGTTGGGATCCAGTCGGCGATCTCGGGCCACCTGGCCGAAGTGGCAGAGCAAGGGATGGCAGGCGGCGATGTTCGACGCATGCCCGTGCATTTGCTGTTCAACACCTGGCTGGGCCTCGTCAACCACTACCTGATCAACCGGGAGATGTTCGCCCCCGGGGAGTCTGTGGTGGAGCGGTGGGGCCCGACGCTGCTGGATCACTACATGGGGCTGCTACGCCCCGACGAGGAAAGAGGAACGACATGACAACGACCCGATGCATTGCATGCGGCATGCCCATGAACACGCCGGAGGACCATGCCGTGGGCGACATGAGCAAGGACTACTGCGTCCACTGTGCCCGTCCCGACGGAACGATGGTGTCGCGAGAGGAGGCCCGCGTCGGGCTGACGGCCTTCATGGTGAAGACCCAGGGCATTGATGAGATCGCCGCAGGCACGGCGGTGGACGAGCTGATGACCAGGTTGCCCGCCTGGAGGGAGAGTTGACTCCAAGATGCCCAAGCTTGATCTGAAGAAGGAGTACCGCGAGTTCTACAACCCCTCCGCGAGACAATGCTCGCTTGTCGACGTGCCAGAGATGCAGTTCCTGATGGTCGACAGTTCGGGCGATCCGAACACGTCGGAGGCCTATCAAGACGCGATCGGGGCCCTCTATGGGGTGTCGTACACGCTCAAGTTCCTCAGCAAGGAGACAGAGGACCTCGACTATGTGGTGATGCCTCTGGAGGGTCTGTGGTGGGCCGAGGACATGGCCGATTTCCCAGGCGAAGACAAGTCAGCGTGGAAGTGGACCGCGATGATCATGCAGCCCGATCACATCACATCTGCTCAGGTCGATTCGTCCAGGGAGCAGGTGCGGAAGAAGAACGATCCGCCTGTGCTCGACCTGCCGCGGTTCGAGCCGCTGTACGAGGGTCTCTCCGTCCAGATCATGCACATCGGTCCCTACGCGGACGAGGCTCCGGCCATCGCCAAACTCCACCAATTCGCCACCGATCACGGCCTCAGCTTGCGCGGCAAGCATCATGAGATCTACCTCGGCGATCCACGCCGGGCAGCGCCCGAGAAGTTGCGCACGGTGATCAGACAACCGGTCGAACCGCTGCCCCAGTCGGCAGCCGTGAACCCCGCTACGATCCTCGGCAGAGCCTGGAGGAGGTCTGATGGCGACGACGACGACTCAAGATGGGGCGACCATCCACTATGAGGTGACGGGATCGGGACAACCGGTCATTCTCGTGCACGGGATCACTGAGTCCTCCCGCACCTGGGACCCGATTGTCGACCGACTTTCCTCGAACCATCAAGTGATCACACTCGATCTGCGTGGGCATGGTGATTCGCCCCGCGCCGTACCGTACGATCTTCCTTCTCTTGCCGGTGACATCGCGGCCGTGGCCACGGCCACAGGCCTCGATCGGCCGCAGGTGATCGGCCACTCGTTGGGTGGCGCCGTCGTCACCGTGCTGGCCGGCGTCTTCCCTGTCGAGTCTGCCGTGAACGTAGATCAGCCGCTCAAGCTGGACGAGTTCCAAGAACAGCTTGTCGAAGCTGCTCCCGCGCTGCGCGATCCCGAGACGTTCCCCTCGGTGATCAGCGCTCTTTTCGAGGGTCTTGCGGGAGATGCCATCGACCCGGCAGAGTGGGAGCGGATCGAGTCTTGCCGTCGGGCCGATCAGGAAGTCGTCCTTGGTATCTGGGAACCGGTGATCCAGGCACCCCGCGAGGAGTTGGCAGCGATGGTCGAAGGAGCCGCGGCGGCGGTGTCCTGCCCCTATCTCTCGCTGTTTGGGATCGATCCCGGACCCGAGTACCAGGATTGGCTACGGTCCCTCATCCCCCATGCCGAGATCGAAGTCTGGCATGGCCTTGGCCACTACCCCCATCTCGTGGAACCCGACCGGTTCGTCGTCCGCCTTGAGGAATTCTGGGCGTCAACCGGCACGCCGTGATGCTGGTTGACGCCAACCGAAGGGTCGCCCGCGAGTAGAGGATTTGCGACCCGACAATCGGCAGCTGGGCTGAAGAAAAGGCGGATCGACCGCGGTTCCCGAGCATCGAATTCTTACGTGATACTCATCTTCGTCCCATCGGGGACTCATCGGCGTGACCGACTGTTGTGACATGGACACGAGATTCACTCGCAGCCGGGTTGCCGAGAGGCTCGGGATCGTCTGGCCGATCGTCGCCATCTCCTTGGTGATCCTCGGTTGTAGCAGCGTTGTGCCTGAGGACTCCGGCGCCGTGAGCGATCCGCAATCCGTTACCTACGATGGGTTGGAACGCACATATTTTCTCTACGTCCCGCCAACATACGATGAGAACCGCCCGATACCCCTGGTGATGGCCCTCCACGGGGGCGGGGGAACAGGCCAACGGATGGTCGAACTCACGGTTGACCTCAACGGTTTGGCGGATGAAGCGGGTTTCATCGTCGTGTATCCCGATGGTGTCGAGAAGCACTGGAACGATGGGAGGGAGATCCAGACGCGGCGTGCGTCCGCCGAGAACATCGACGACGTGGGCTTCATCGCTGTGTTGATCGAACGCCTCTCCGAGATCTACGCCATCGACCCGAGCCGTGTATACGCGCTGGGCATCTCCAACGGCGGGATGATGTCCTACCGCTTGGCCTGTGAGTTGCCTGAGACTTTCGCTGCGGTTGCGGCGGTCACGGCCTCCATGTCCGAGGAATTGGCAGCCTCCTGCGACCCCTCACAGTCCACCTCTGTGTTGGTCATGAACGGTGACAAGGACCCCCTCGTGCCGTGGGACGGGGGGACGATCCGATTTGGGCGCAGGGAGTTCGGAGAGGTGATTTCGACTGCCGCTGTGATGGCGTTCTGGGCCGCGAAGAATGATTGCTCCCCGACGCCCACGATCACCTGGGAAGTGAACGCTGACCCGCAAGACGATACCCGGGTGCGAAGGGAAGTCTATCGGCAGTGCCGCGATGGGACCGGTGTGACGCTCTACGCCATTGAAGGTGGTGGACACACCTGGCCGGGTGGCCTCCAGTATCTGCGGGAGCGGTTCATCGGTAGGACCAGCCAAGACATCAAGGCGAACGAGACCATCTGGCAGTTCTTCGAGGAACACTCATGAGCGCTCACGACACCAGGACGATGTTGATGAATTCGACGGGTCCGGGCGCTCACGTTTGGTGCCTGCCAAGATGTCCAGATGGAGCGTGTACCGTTCGACCACGCTGATGTGCGCCGCAGCCTCGATGGGATCAGTTTCATCTGCGAGCTCGTGACAGGCGATCCCGCGAGATCCGCGCTGCTTGCGGTTCTGTGAGGTGACGGTGTGAAAACTTCGAGGGACAGTGGATTGATCGATCTGAGAGATCGTTCACGCGTCGAGTCCAGGCACCCCCTACTGATTGCTCACCGCGGTGGCATGATCACACCGTCCACACCGGAGAACTCGCTGGCGGCCATTCGGCTTGCGGGCGCACACGCCTATGACATGGTCGAACTCGATGTTCGGCGGGCAGGGGACGGAGAGCCGGTGTTGTTCCATGACCGGGAGGGCAGCCTGCTCATCAGCTGCGGTGTGAATGCATCCATCTCGGATCTGGCCGGCGATGAGCTTTCGGCGATTCGGTATCGGGCAACAGACGAGCCGATAGCGACCCTGGCCCAGGGTCTCGCGCTGTGCAGGTCGCTCGATCTGGGAGTGATGCTGGACATCAAGTCGCTTGGCGCCGCGCCCGATTCAGAGGAGTTCGTCGAAGCCGTCGGTCGCCTTGTGCGCGAGTGTGACCTCGGGGGTGCCGTCCTGACCTGGAACCATCCGCTCGAGCGGAAGCATCTCGGCGACACTGCCATGTTTCCCGTTCCAGACGAAGACCTGGGCCGAGTGATCGATGGGCGGTCGGCCTCGCTCGACGGACGGTACTGGTTCGGGCGGCCCCATGACCTGACCGGAACGATCGTGCGGGCACTCCAGGGGTATGGAGCGTTGGTGCTCGCAGCGATCAACACGTTTCAGTACCCCGCACATGCCCATCTTGCATTGGCGCGACGCGATGTCGAACGGCTCCTCGCAGCGCACATCGACGGGTTCCAGATCGACTCGGTCTATGACGATCTCTTCGAGGGTCCATCGCTCTGCTGAGAGTTGGAACTCGGAATCGATCCGCCGGGGACACGCAGGGAGAACACACCAACCTGACAAGACAGTCGCCGCATGAATTCACGCCGTCCCGCCTACTGACGAATCAGGACTCGACCGATGCGAAGGTTGAGTTGACAGCTTTCATCTCTGGTTGTGTTTCGCGGTGTGTTGCTTGACTCCTCCCGAGTGCGCACCATTTGACTTCGCGGCGATTTGTGGCTAAAACGTTTCAAGTATCTTCTGAAACGTTTCAAGGAACCTATGCGGGTCACGATCAAAGACGTTGGCAGGGCAGCTGGAGTATCCGCAGCGACAGTCTCCAATGTCCTCAACTCTCCAGATGTCGTAGCGTCCGACACACATGCGCGCGTCACTGCCGTGATCGAGCAGCTCGGGTATGAACCCAACCGGGGTGCCAGGGCCCTCCAGCAGCAGCGGACCTTCTTGATCGGCTACCAACTGCCAGTGGTAACCGATGCGTTCGCTCTCGATGCCTTTCTTCACCGCGTGGTCGTGCGGGCGGAGGAGGCAGAATTGGAGATCGTTCTTTTCACTCCGAAACGCGGCCAGGACCAGATTGACGCCTATCGGGAGATGATTCGTCGCGGCGCCGTCGACGGCTTCGTGATATCGGGTACCGACCACGGTGACGACCGGATTGCATACCTTCTCGAGGTTGGATTTCCCTTTGTCACGTTTGGCCGTACCGACACTCCAGACGAGCACGCGTGGGTCGATGTGGATGGTCGCGCGGGGGTGCAACAGGCCGTGGCTCACCTCGTTGAGTTGGGTCATCATGACATTGCCCTGATCGGCTGGCCGAATGGCTCCGTCACGGGTGACGAACGGGCCGCCGGCTACCGCCTTGGTCTTGAGGACGCAGGGATCGCTGTCCGTGATGAACTGACCGTGCGCACTGAGAACGGAGTCGCAACCGGCATCGAGGCGATGGAACAGCTCCTCCGTCTAGACATGCCTCCGACTGCTGTCGTTGCGGTACAGGACTTCCTTGCACTGGGTGCGATGCACGCAATCCGCGACGCCGGCATGGAAGTCGGACACGATGTGGCGGTGATCGGCTTCGACGACATACCGAGTGCGGCCCTTTTTGTTCCCCAACTCAGCAGCATCCGCCAGCCGATGGAGATGGTCGGGGTACTGGTCGTCGAGATGCTGGTCGAGCGCCTCGATCGGCATGCCAACGTGTCGTCCCGTGCGGAAACCTTGATACCCGAACTCATCGTACGCGCCTCCAGCGATCCAACCGTGCAGGTGAATCACTGATGTCATGCCACCGTACGTCCACGTGGGAGTTCCTCGACGATCGCCTCGCGCCTCGAATGGTGTGGCAAGGCGTTTCACTCTTCCGTGTTGGCACGGGACACTTGGGAACGCTCGGCGGCTTCGAAGTGGGTTTGGAGAGGGAGGAGTCTGCCGCGGCTATTGATGGCCTGTTTGCAACTACCCGAGAACCCACCAAGGTGACTCGAGGACTGAATGGGAGCATTTCGGTCTACGGGGATCTCGCTGAATGCTTCCGGCTCCGAGCGTGGACTCGAACCAAGAAAGGGCGGGGACGCGAACGATCAATTGACAATGTCCTTCCAGTAAGCAAGGATAACGCAACCGTTTACGAAAGAATTGCGGAGTGACCGAGATGTCGAGGCAACGCGAACTCGCCGACCAGCTCGGCGTATCGACGGCTACCGTGTCGCGGGCGCTCAACGACAAGCCCGGCGTGAGCACGGAGACACGCCGCAGGGTCGTGGCCGCTGCCCAGGAGATGGAGTACCGGCCGAACGCCGCAGCCAGGGCGCTCACAACTGCAACAACACGCACGGTTGTATTCGCTGTTCATCGGCATCAGTTTCCGCTGGGCGTCGATCCGTTCTACCCGGGGATCATGCGCGGCCTCGAGGAGACGCTGGCTGCCGAGCACTACGGTGTGATGCTCCTCACGTTGTCCGACGACGACATCCAGGCAGGTCCTGGTTCCTTACCGGTGCTCCAGGAGGGACGTGTCGATGCCCTCGTAGCCGCCGGGCCGGACATTCCGCCGCAGTTCATCCTCGCTGCCGCAAGCCGCAGCCTGCCCGTGATCCTTGTTGACAATGCGCTGCGCGAGACTGCGATTCCCACGATCACGGCCGATGACTCGGGTGGCTGCCGGGCGGCGACGTGCCATCTCGTCGACGTTCACGGCCACAGCTCGATCGCCTTGTTGCGAGGCACACCCGGTTGGGTGAGCAGCGATGAGCGTGCTGCGGGTTACTGCGAGGCGATGGATGCTGCCGGTCTCGAGCCCCGTGTCGTCAGTGTCGAGGGGACGACAATCGAGACGGGGACGAGCGCGCTCACTCAAGTTCTCGACACTTGGCCGAACATCGAGGCCGTGGTCGCCGTCAACGACGCCATGGCGTTCGGCGCGATCAGACAGGCACGGGCGCTCGGCAGACGTGTGCCCGAGGATCTCGCTGTTGTCGGCTTTGATGACATCTCGTGGGCGGCGCTCTCGGATCCGCCGCTGACGACTGTGCGTGTGCCGATTGTCCAGATCGGTCGGAGGGCCGGAAGGGTCCTTCTGGACCACTTCGATGATGTTGTCACGGTGTCGTCCCGAACGACGCTCGCAACCGAGCTGGTGGTACGAACGTCGTGTGGCTGTGCGCCGTCACGCGAGCGTGTTGTGCCCTCCAGCGGCGTTCAAGAGACGCAGGATCAAAGATGAACCGCAAGCGAGATCACAAGAACAACGGAACCGTCCACACCGTGAACATTACAGGAGTGGACGGCTCCGCCGACGGACGAGGGCGCTGTTGCCCCCACGGTCCGGCTCACAAGCTTATGGCGAGCCGGTCTCAAGATGCAGCAGTTTCTTCGGCCTCAAAGGAAAGGAACGGCGTGTTATCGGCTCACCCGTGGGTGAATCGGCTCGACGAGTCGCGACGATGACACGCGGTCACGAATGAGGAGAGGAGACCCCGAATAATGGTCGAAAGGAGAAACTGGATGAAGAGACATACACGCTGGCCGCTGCTCTTGGCGGTCCTGGCTCTCGTGGCAGCTGCCTGTTCGAGTGCCACCGACGAGACAACGACAACATCTGTCGCTGCCGAAGGCACAACAACAACAACGGTTGCAGGAACAACCGCAGCGCCGACGACGCTCCCGCCCGAGACGGGCTGCTTCTTCGAAGTTGAGGAGGATGCGGTCATAGTGTTCTCCGGCTGGGGAGACGAGACCGAACAGCAGATCTATCGAGACTCGATCGATCGATTCGCCGAGGTGTGTCCTGCGGTGACGGTCGACTACCAGCCCATCCCCGCAGACTTCCAGGTCAAGCTGAAGGCATCCATGGCGGGCGGCACGGCACCGGACGCGTTCTACGTCGACGCTGATCTGATGACGGCATTCGGCCCCACGGGGCAGTTGCTTGCGTTGGACGAAGCGATGGGCAAGTTCGGCACAGCGAGGGATGAATTCATCCCCGCATTGTTGACGATCTTCACGTTGGACGGAGCCACCTATGCCCTGCCGAAGGACTGGGGCACGCTGGGACTCGTGTATCTGCCTGCAGCGTTCGCAGCGGCAGGCATCGATGAGCCGACGGCGGATTGGACCTGGGACGATCTCAGGACGGCAGCCGAGACCATCGCAGCCACTGCTGACTACGACGGCTTCTGTCAGGGCGCAGACTGGGCACGGTTCGCACCGTGGGCGCTCGGCAACGGCGGTTCGTTCACGACGGTTGACTACAAGACAGCCACTCTGGACACGCCCGAGGTGAAGGAAGCTGCAACGTACATCTCCGACATGAAGACAAGCGGTGCCCTCGTTGAGGCCGCCGACATCGGTGCCGGATGGTGTGGCGAGGCAATCGGCAAGGAACTTGTCGGACTCACCTACGAAGGTGGATGGATGGTCAACTACCTGAAGAACGACTTCCCCGACGTGGACTGGAAAGCAGTTCCACTTCCCACGGGATCAGTCGGCAAGGCAGACATCATCTTCACGAACGGAGTCGGTGTGAACGCCAACTCGAAGTTCCCGATGGCCGCATCAGCGTTCGCGGTGTACGTGACGAGCGCAGCGAACCAGGGCGAGATCGTCAAGACAGGCTTTGCGTACAGCACGCATCCTGAGCAGATCGATCTCGTTGTCGACCCGAACGACGCCGCCATCGCGATCGGTGGAACGTTCCCCCTGTCACAGGTCGCCTATTGGGGACCGAACACAGGACGTATCCAGGACGTCATCAACCAGGCGTTGGCTCGCATCTATCTGGGAGACCAGGATGTTGACGAGTCGTTCGCTCAGGCCCAAGCGGAGGCGCAGATCGCGCTCGATGAGGCCGGCTAGACGAGTGACGTCGACCGTCCCTGACTGCTCGAGCTTCCGCTCCCTCACCCAATCGGGTGAGGGGGCTGGGCGGGGCGTCTCCACCCGACGTGGAGCTACATCATGACTCTGTTGCGGAGGAGGAGCGACCGTCCACCTCGCCGGGGAGGATGGCGGCAGGTCTTGACCGATCGCAAAGTCCGCAATGAGGCTCTGACGGGCTACTTCTTCATCGCGCCGTATCTGCTGATCACCATCACTTTCACGATCGGAGTGATCGCCTTCGCCATCTATATCAGCTTCACGAGTTTCAACCTCTTCCAACCCCCGGAGTTCAACGGTTTCGCCAACTACGCCAAGGCGTTCCAGGATGTCAAGTTCATCCGATCGCTCGGCAATGTCTTCTGGTACGTGGTGATCGTTGTCCCGCTACAGACCATGGTCGCCCTGGGGCTTGCGGTCCTCCTCAACGCCAAGATCAGGGGAAGCAGCGGCTTCCGGACGATCTACTACGCCCCGAGTGTCACGTCATCGGTCGTCATCACCATGATCTTTTTCTGGCTGTACCTCAAGACCGGATACATCAACCTTCTCTTCACGAAGCTCTGGCTGCTCGTGGGTGCCACCTTCGAGCCCATCACCTGGCTCAACAACCCGACGGGCCTGTTCGAGGGCATCGTGGCCGCGTTCGGTGGCGATATCTCCAACGCCCACTGGTTCCTCCAGGGTCCGAGCGTGACCTGGATGGCCATCATGTTCCAGAACATCTTCACGACTGCACCGACGTTCATGATCATCTTCCTCGCAGCGCTCCAGAACATCCCTCCGACCCTGTATGAGGCAGCCTCCATCGACGGAGCCAACCGGTGGCAGCAGTTCAAATCGGTCACGGTTCCGATGCTGCGGCCGGTCATCTTCCTGATCGTGGTGCTCGGTACGATCGGTACCTGGCAGATCTTCGATCAGGTCAAGATCCTGACGGCCGGTGGACCGCTCAACACGACCTTGACCCCTGTGTACCTCATCTATGCCGAGGCCCTCGGCACCCTGGGCCCACCGCGGATGGGCTTTGCGAGTGCCATGGCGTTCCTGTTGGCTGCGATCATCTTTGCCTTCACGCTGATCCAGCGCCGAT
>CAZWMX010000097.1:0-9829 GCA_964635205.1 uncultured Acidimicrobiaceae bacterium
GAACAGGAGAGTGTCCAGACATTACTGCCGTCGTCGTTCGCGAATGATTGAGAACAGATCGTGGCCCCGCCGGCATTCGCCCTGTTGTCGGTCGGGTCACCGGGGGTCGAATCAGGTTCGATCAGTGAGAACGTGAACGTGTCCGTGCCCCCGCTCGAAAGGTCGTCCGGATGGTCGGGAGCGGTGTTGTTGTTTGAACCGTCGTATACCCACAATGTCAAGGAATTTCCGACGTCGGCTGCCGGGACATCGACCGCGTAGTAGTAGGCCGGTGTTCTGTACTGCGGGTTCTGTACCCCTGAACAGCCGCTGACATCGCATCGCGTCGAGAAAGGATCGCCGTCTTCCTTTTGGCGTGTCTCACCGTTGATGCCGAGCCAATAGAACTCGTCGTCCATGAGTGTTCCACCGTCGAGGTACCAGGTGCCCAAACGGTCGCCGTCTCCTCCCAACTTCAAGGGGGGGAGCTGTTCGGCAACCGAAAAACGTTTGAGCGACACAGTATCGATCCCGAAGAAGGCCATGAAGAAGGTATTCGTGGAAGAACTGATGTCAACGCGCACCTGTGTGGCTTTGGCCCATCGGCTCGCTGTGGTTGCACCTGCTGAGAAGCCATGCTCAAGGGCAATCGCCTCAGCAGCGTCAGAAGCGGGAAGCCCGGAGAGAATCACTGTGCCCGCAGGCTGTGGGACTGCCAGCGGCATGTGGATAACTGCGGCGAGGGCGGCAGCCTCGGTCGCCTTCTTGACGTTCGATGACTGGAGGTAGATCCAGCCAAGGTCAACCGCGAGTCCGGCCATCCCGATGAACGCAACCATCGATGCCGCAACGAGGATCAGCGTCGCTCCACGCTCTCTCTCGTCAGATTCTCGCCTCAGGAAGGAAGGAATACGCATCGTCAGTCCCCGAAATTCTGGGGCTCCAGGCGGAACAGCGCCGTATCCGCCCAACAATTCGTCCCGTCCGCCTCACAAGTGACATCAGGCATTGGAAGAACTCCCGTAATCCAGTCATGGGAGAACAAGACAGTGACCCCGACGATATCGAGGCCGGGATTGGGTCCGGTGTCGTTGAGCGTCACATCGCGGTCCACGGGAAGGAAACCGCCCCCGTACGAGTACCCGGAAACGGCCGGATCGGGGCAGGGTTGCCACCGGCAGAGTGTCAGGGGCTTGTATTCATACCAGTTGCAGTTTGGTCCTCCGTTGCCCGGCGCAACACACGGACTGAGGGGGTTCCCGCTTCCGTCAGACCTCCAGATCTGTACATGTTTTATGACTCCCTCACCCGAATTCGCAAGCAGCCCGAGCGACTGTTCGACTGCCTGCAGGGTGGCGATGTCCGCGTCCTCCGCGTTGCCAAGCGCCGCTGCGACCCGCCCTGCGCTCTGGGTGCCGTTCGAAACGGTCAACCTATCCTGGAACGCCAACCCGAATTCGAGGATGCCAAATACGAGCAGGATGAGCAGAGGTGCTGCAATCGCCATCTCGATGAGCGCAGTACCGCGTTGGTCCTTCGTCCCGGAACGAGCACTGTTCATTGGGGTCCCCTCACCGAACTACCCAGACAGTGTACGCGTGAACACCAAATGCGCAAGGGGCGTTCGGGACGTCGCTCCTGTAACTAGTCAGCGGCCGCTTGTGGAGAAGACCTACTCAACGAGTCGAACCGGGTTTCCTTCGATTCTCGCAGACCATGTGGTCGTGTCGTTGGCACCACCAGCGTATGTAACCCTGATGGTCCACCAACAGCCCGTCGTGCACGAGTAGGTGCTCGGAATGGCAATCCGGATCTGCATGTGCTCATTGTTGAATTGGTTTGGCCCGTAGCCGGAGATATCGCAGGGAATCAGCGCCCCGCCGGTCCCGCTGCCTTCCGTCCCGCTCCAACTGCAATCCGGAAGTGTGCCGTCGGGCAGCTCTATCCGAACGCCGCTGTTCCCGGAGTCCGGGTCCCACAGTTCGATGACGAGATCCTTGCCTGCATGCACCTCGGGGACCTCTGCAAGGTTGAACGTCGCCTGGTTGCTGGCGAAGTTCACGTAGACCGCCATGTCTCCCAGACCGTAGAAGCGCGGGTCCGGGCCCGTGGTTGATGCACGCATCGAGAAACGGTTGAGGCCACGGTCATCGTTGCCACCGGGGTCGGCGACGACCACTCTCAGCGGATAGATCCCTGGACCTGCGTTGATGCCGCTACACAAGTTGTCCCAGAGCGATGCAACACCCCCGAGGAGTCCCGTCGGATGATCGACGTCATCCCAGTCGAGGTCACCGTCGCCATCGCGATCGTCCGAATTGTTGACACTGCCGTCCAGGTTGAAGTCCGCAAACGGATCCTGCGGGCCGTACGTCACCTTGCACAGCAGCGTGTTGCCATCGGTCGTGTCGAGCGGTGTCGAATCGGGGCCGTAGAGCATGAAGATCGTTGTTGGTCCCTGGCTCCCACCCTGGGGCTGGTCTCCGGTGAGGAAGTAGTCACCGCCGCCGCGGTAGAAGGGCCCATCGAAGATGTCAACGGAGAGATTCGTCGCTCCGACAGGCACCTCGATACCGTACAGGTAGCCTCCCGTAAGATCTGCAAAGCCGTTGTTGGTTCCTGCCGATAGGGTCTCGCGTCGCTCGGTATTCTTCGTGCAACCTGATTCACTTTCCCCATTGATGCATTGCGATGCGAAGCGGTCACCCATCCGACGACCGGTGTAGTAGCCGTGGATGTTCGCCCAAAAGTTCGGATTACGACCCAGGGCGGGGTCCTGTCCGAAGTACGGAAGATCGCTACCCATTGCGAGGGGAAGAGCGTATTCCGCAACCGCTCGTTTGGATATCGTGACGCTGTCGAAGCCGAACGCCCTCATGAAGAAGGTTGGCACCTCGTGGGTCACCGTCACCGCGAGCTGGTTCGCGTTCTCAACGGCTGTTGGGTCGTCTGTAAAGTCGACCGGAGTAACAGTTGAGTCCGCTGCCAAGTCGTTGTACCCGTTCTCAGCAGCAGCATCCCTCGCCTCAGAATACGCAGTCGTCTGATCAGCAGGCTCGTACACAACCCCCGAAAGGGCCGCAGCATCAGCACCGTGCTGGATCTTGATGCCGTTCCAGAACAGCCAGCCGAAATCGACGGCGAATCCAGCCATCCCCATGAGGACAATGAGCACCATTGCTACAAATATCAGTGTTGCACCGGATTCCTCACGCCGAACCGTCCTCAGATTTCGCACACGCACGTCAGGGCCCCGTCCCGAACACATCTGGCTCAAGGCGCACTCGAGCAAGCTCGGTGAGGTCACGCTCAATCCCCGGGATCATTCCGGTCACGGCGGAGTGGTGGTACACGACCTCAATGCCGAGCACATCAAGGCCTCCCCCGCCGGGATCAAGGGTCGTATCGCGAACGGACGGATTACCCCAATCGCTGGGGCTTCCGTAGACAGCGGGCCCGGGAGTCGGGTCGGGGCACGGCACCCACTTACATGACACCGCCGGGTTGTATATATAGCGGTTGAGAAAAGTCGTTTTCGCGCCGGTGACCGGATTTGCCTTGAAGATGTCGACGCTGATGAGAACAGATGCATCAACCTGATCGTAGAGACCGGCCTCGAGGGCCCGCAGGATCGCGATGTCGGCTTCAGCCCTGGTTCCCATCGTGGCGCCCGTTCGAGCGGCAGACGTGGCCGCAGAGGCGATCGTCAGCTTCTCCTTGAAAAGCAGGCCATATTCCACGATGCCGAACACGAGCACAATCAACAGCGGGAGAACGATCGCCATCTCGACGATCGCTGCGCCGCGTTCACCGAAGATCCTCCGGAGTCTCTTTTTCATGTCGCCTTCCCTACTTGGTCGCCAGACGAGACAAAGCCACCTGGATGGGTTCTCGTCTTGGCAACCATCATCATTTACTCCTCGCGAACCTATTTGCGTTGCACCGTATCGCCCGGGATTCGCTTTACACCGTCTCCTGGCTGCATGCCTTCAGACCCGGCCTCCCCCTATCATTGCCGCTCTGCCGGGATGGCGGAACGGTAGACGCGGCGGACTCAAAATCCGCTGGGCGAAAGCTCGTGTGGGTTCGAGTCCCACTCCCGGTACGTAATCAGTAAACGGTGCCTCTCCGTTGCTTGTCAGGGTGATATCGGCGGAACCACAGGATTCCTTGAACGTTTCTATCGACGAACCGCTTGGGAGAGCGCGAGGACAAAAGAGGCGAGTTCGGTTTCGGCCTCGGCAACGGACCCAGCTTCGAGCACTCGCCGCACGATCGCGGTGCCAACGATGACGCCATCGCCGTGATTTGCAGCCGCGTCAGCATGCTCGGGCGTGGAGATGCCAACACCGAAAACGACAGGTACGTCACCGTATGCACGAATGCGCTGGGCAAGTCGCTCCGTTTTCGAGGAAGCGTCGGATCGCTCACCGGTGACCCCAACCTCGGCAACCGCGTATATGAATGCCGGATCGGCATCCACCACCGTCTTCAGTCGCCTGTCGTCTGTCGTCGGTGCCACGAAAAGCGCCAAGCCGACGCCAACTCCGTCCGCGGCTATGAGAAAGGGTTCGGCTTCATCGGCCGGTAGGTCAGCGATGATCACGCCAACTGCGCCCGCTGTGGCAACCTCGCCGAAGAATGTGTCGATGCCTCGTCGGAGAACCGGATTCACATAGGTCATTGCGAGCACCGGCTTACCCGTCTCGGTGACAACGCGAGATACGAGGTCGAGCGCCACCGACACCGTCACCCCAGCCTCCAGCGCCTGTTCCCCTGCCTCCATGATCACGGGACCGTCCATCAACGGGTCCGCGTACGGGATACCGACCTCGAAACCGTCTGCCCCCGCATCGGCCATCGCCTTGAACAGCCTCACGGAATCCTCGACGGTGGGAATGGCTGCTGTGAGGTAGGGCAGCAGCACGGCGCGATCCTCTCTGCGCGCCGCAGCGAACATCGCATCGAGGGCGCCCCGGCCCGTGTCAGTCATCGAGCGCCGCCACTTGTTGCACATCCTTGTCTCCCCTGCCGGAGAGATTCAGGACAACGGTCTGTCCGGCGAGGCTCTCGGCTTCGCGGATGATCCACGCAAGTCCGTGTGCCGATTCGAGAGCGGGAATGATGCCCTCGGTAACCGCAAGCCGGTGGAACGCTACAACCGACTCGTCGTCAGAAACGCTCTCGTAGGCAACGAGTCCTTCATCCTTGAAGTACGCATGCTCCGGTCCGACTCCCGGATAGTCCAATCCCGCCGAGATCGAATGCGCCTCGAGCACCTGGCCGAATTCGTCCTGGAGCATATAGGTCATGGCTCCATGGAGAACGCCGGGGCTCCCCTCCCCGAGCGAGGCACCATGCATCCCGGTGTCGATGCCAAGGCCTGCGGCCTCGATCCCAACCAGGGATACGTCAGGATCTCCCACATACGGGTAGAAGATCCCCATTGCGTTCGAACCGCCTCCGACCGGGGCAACGATGACATCAGGCGGTTCGTCGAGTTGTTCCCTGAGCTCTTCGCCGATCACCTTTTGGAACTCGCGTACCATCCACGGAAATGGGTGTGGCCCAACAACGCTGCCGATGATGTAGTGGGTCGTCTCGACAGAGGCCACCCAGTCCCGCAACGCAGCCGAAACTGCGTCCTTGAGTGTGCCCGCTCCGGACGTAACCGGTACAACCTCGGTTCCCAGGAGTTCCATCCGATACACGTTGAGGGCTTGGCGTTCGATGTCCTTCTCCCCCATGTACACAACACAATCAAGATCGAGGAGAGCACAAGCGGTGGCCGTTGCGACGCCGTGCTGACCCGCACCGGTCTCGGCAATCACTCGTTCCTTCCCCATACGCTTCGTGAGCAGACCCTGAGCAACGGTGTTGTTGATCTTGTGTGCACCCGTGTGGGCGAGATCCTCACGCTTGAGCCAGAGGTCGAGACCGAGCTCTTCTGAGAGTCGTTCGGCCTGGTACACGGGGGTCGGCCTACCGACATATGTGGACAACAGACGATCAAGCTCCCTGTGGAACGAAGGATCCGCCCATGCCCTCGTGAACGCATCCTCGAGGTCGGCAAGGGCCGGCATGAGCGTCTCTGGAGCGAAAGCACCGCCAAAGTCGCCGAATCGGCCACGGTCGTCTGGTCGGGAGAGTCTCATTGCTGCTTCGCCTGTTCGATGAATGCGACGATCCGAGCTGGATCCTTGACCCCCGGCTCCGACTCGAGTCGGCTCGAGGCATCCACACCGAACGGGTGCACCACCTCAATCGCCTCGGCAACGTTGTCGGGACCGAGTCCACCAGCGAGGATGAAGGGGCGCCCGGGGTCCGGGATGAGTGCCCAATCGAATGTGACACCGGTTCCGCCGTGGTGATCGGCAGATGCCGTGTCGAAGAGTGGCAGTGAGGAACTGGGAATCTCTGCGAGATCAATGGTCCCGCCGTCTGCGCCAACTGGAATCGGTGTGATCGACAGGTAACCGGCTTCCGTCGCCTCGGCTGCGACATCGAGAGAACGATGTCCGTGAGCTTGTATGCCGGTTGCTCCCACCTGTTCGGCTGCTTGGAGCGCCTCCCCCGGTGCGCTGTCGACCGTGACGATGAACATCGCGATGGGTACGCCGTCGGCCAGATCCCTCGCCTGCTCGATGGTCAGGGCTCTTGGGGAATCCTGTGCGAGTACGAGACCCAATGCGTCGGCACCTCCGGTCACGGCAGCCTCCACAGCCTCGTGAGAGGTCATGCCGCAGATCTTCACCCACGTCATGAGGCTCCCTTCAGCTCTGCGACCAGAGCCGCGGGGTCGGACGCTCTCACAAGTGCCTCCCCGACGAGGATGGCGTCGTATCGAGCCGCCCTCATCCTGGCCGCACCGGCAAGGGACGACACTCCGGATTCAGCGATCGAAACAACGAGGTCGGGGATCTGGGGCGCCAGGGATTCGGCGATAGCGAGATCGGTTCGGAATGTGCTGAGGTCGCGATTGTTCACGCCGATGATGTCTGCACCCGCGGCGATTGCCCGCTCGAGTTCGTCAGCGGTGTGGGTCTCGACGATCACATCCACGCCTACGTCCATCGCAACAGCTACCAGGACCTCGAGAACCGCTTGGTTGAGCGTTGCGACTATCAGGAGCACAGCATCGGCACCGCACGCACGAGCTTCCCAGATCTGGGCCTCGTTTCGGGTGAAGTCCTTGCGCAACACCGGGAGAGTCACAGCCTCTCGAACGGCGACGAGATCATCGAGCGACCCACCAAAAAAGTGCGGCTCGGTGAGCACCGATATGGCATCCGCTCCCCCGACTTCGTATGCGACTGCCTGGTGGACAGGGTCAAGATCGATGACGATGACCCCAGCGCTCGGGGAACGGCGCTTGATCTCGGCGACCACGCTCAGACCAGGCTTGGCGAGCGCGGACCGAAGGCTCCGAACCGCAGGTTTCGCCTCCGCCTCGCTCTTGAATCCCGGCATGACAGATGCGGCCACTTCTGCACGGAGGTCTGCTGCTGAGAGGATCGCGTCGAGCATCAGGGCATAGTATCGCTCCCAGGCGTCTGGCGTTGAATGGGGCGACATGTGGCCCGGATCGGCGCAAGAGTGGGTGGGCGGATGCGAGAGTGTTCCATCCGATGCCGGTGGATGGCACTGTGGGAGTGTGAAGGATCAGGAACGACTGCTTGTATCTACTGCTCGGAGTCAACGAGGAGTGTTCACGCTTGCCCAAGCCAAGGCGTGCGGTATCCCGCGCAGAACGATCTCCGGTCGGGTGTCACGCGGTGTATACGAGACCCTTCATCCGGGCGTGTTCGGGCTCGCCGGATCTGAGGACTCCTGGCACCGGCGGGTCCTTGCCTCGGTGTTGTCGATTTCGGAACCCGCGTCTGCCTCACACAAGACGGCTGCCTACCTCTGGGGCATGACATCACAGAGACCCGAAGTAACGGAGGTGGTTGTTCGTCGCTATCGCCGTCGAGACCGGCCTCCATTCACGGTCCACGAGTCGAAGGACATACGAGAAAGCGACATCGTGCAGGTAGATGGCATTCCTGTGACCATGGCGGCGCGGACGGTCGTCGATCTCGGTGCTTCAGCGCCGCCGCGGTTCGTTGAGAAGTGCTTGGACACCGGACTCCGCAAACGACTTCTCACGGTGTGGGAGGTGTCCAACTTCATCGCAAGGGTGGCTCGCCCGGGTCGCACGGGAGTCGGTACGATCCGGCCTCTCATCGAGGAACGCCTGACATGGGCCGGACTCACCGCCAGCGACCTCGAGGATCTCTTTCGGCGCGTTGTCGCTTCAACCCCGTATCCGATGCCAGATCCTCAGTTCACGCTCCTTGAACCAAATGGCGACTTCGTTGGGCGATACGACTTCGCCTACCCGTCCCGCATGGCATTGATCGAAACCGATAGCGAGGGGTACCACATGGATCCCGTTTCATTCCAGCGTGATCGTGAGAAACAGAACCGGGCTCAGATGCTTGGTTGGACGGTGTACCGCTTCACTTGGCGCCAACTTGTTGACGATCCCGGAGCCGTGATCGAAGTCATCGCCTCGATCTGGGAAGACTGAGGTGTCTTGCGCTGAATGAGGCCACATATGGCCCGTATCAGCGCCAGACGCCCTGTCCGAGTTCTCGAGCTAGGCGAATTCGCGCGCCGCAGCGATCGCATGGAGCACGGCCTTTGCTTTGTTCACACACTCGTCATACTCGGATGCCGGATCACTGTCGACGACAACTCCTGCCCCGGCCTGCACCCATGCCGTCCCCCCTCGTGAAACACACGTACGAAGCGCGATCGCGGTATCCAGGTTCCCGGAGAAATCGACATAACCCACGGCGCCTGCATAAGGCCCGCGCGCCGTCGGCTCGAGCTCGTCGATGATCTCCATCGCCCGGACCTTCGGCGCCCCTGAGACCGTCCCATGGGGAAACGTCGCACGCAGCACATCAACAGGGCCCAGGCCATCACGAAGCTCCCCAGAGACTCCGGACACGATGTGCATCACGTGTGAATATCGCTCGATGACCATGAGATCGTCGACCTCCACCGTACCAAACCGACAGACGCGTCCGAGATCGTTGCGGGCGAGGTCGATGAGCATCACGTGTTCCGCACGCTCCTTTGGATCTGCAAGCAGCTCACGCTCGAATGCGATGTCCTCTTCCTCTGTTGATCCTCGCGGTCTTGTCCCCGCGATCGGACGTGAATAGGCCTTCCCATCACGAACCCGCGACATGAGCTCTGGGGAAGACCCGACAACGGCAACGTCGCCGGAACGCACAAGGAACATGAACGGTGAGGGATTCACGAGACGCAGAGCCCGATAGACGGCGAATACGTCACCATCGAACGTTGTCTCGAATCGGATCGACGGAACGATCTGAAACGCATCTCCTGCTTCGATGTACTCGATGGCCCGCTGAACCGCGGCTTCGAAATCCGCTCTCGACATGTTCGCAGTCGCGTCGGATGCACGATCAAACGCCGGTCGCTCGCCGACGCCGTGTTTCGTCTCTTGCCCCAGGCGGTCCACAGCGCCCCTGAGGCCATGGACAGCTTCGTGGTAGTCAGATCGAGCGTCGTCACCAACGAACACGTTGACGATCAATGTGACGGTTTCACGCAGACGATCGAAAGCCGCAAGTCCGCCGACGAATTGCCACACCATCTCCGGCAGCTCCCTGTCGTCGTGCGGCTGGTTTTCGAGACGCTCGATGTATCGGACGGTGTCGTATCCCATGAATCCAACAGCACCGCTGTGTAGCGGAGGGATCGGGCCCTGGAATGCGAGTTCGTCCGGCCCGGGCATCGAGAAACGTTCGATGAGCGATTCGAGCACATCGAG
>CAZWMX010000098.1:0-9749 GCA_964635205.1 uncultured Acidimicrobiaceae bacterium
GGCCTTTCGGCCTTTGGATCCGCCCGCTCCGCAAGCGGAGCGTTGACTATGAGCCGAAGCTCACGGTCGTTCCCTGAGGACCGTCGGCCGAAGCCGGTGCGGCGGGGCTTTCACCCCGGCCACCTTGCGGTGGTTCCGTCGGGCGGGTTCGTTGCCGAACCCTCGCCGGGTTTTACGCCGACCCGCCTCCGGTTTCCCTTCGGCGTCCGCATCGGGTTGCCCCTTTGCGTGGTACATACATTGCCACTGCCGGGGCACTCATGCAAGCCGGAACGCTGGTTCGTTTTCGCGAACTGCGTCTAGTTTTCGCGGTCAAGGAGCACCGGCCAAAACAACCGTATTCGAGAGCAAAAACAAGCCTTCCGTCGTACTTCGAAGTTCCAATCACCACCACCTCCACAATCGAACTTCCCGCCGCGTACCATGGCAGAACACCGCTGAAAGTCACGTCACCGATGCACCACTCAGCAGGACGCTGACACACCGGGAGGAAACGTGTCGCAACGACTCGGGCCGAGGTTCACCAAGCTGTGGGCCGCGGCCGGCATCTCCAACCTCGGTGACGGCATCATGATGGTGGCCTTCCCGTTGGTGGTGGCGTCGATCACCCGCGACCCCCTGCTGGTGGCAGGCGCCACCGTGGCCAATCGGATCCCCTGGTTGCTGTTCGCCCTGCCATCAGGTGCACTCGTCGACCGACTCGACAGGAAGCGCGTGATGGTCGTGACCGACGGCTTTCGGGCTGTTGTTGTCTCTCTGCTGGGGTTGATGTTGCTTGCCGGTGACGTGGGATTGCCCGTGATCTACGCCATCGGGTTCCTCCTTGGACTGGCCGAGACCTTCTTCGACACATCGTCGGAGGCCATCCTTCCCGCCCTCGTCCCGAGCGACCTGCTCCCTTCGGCGAACGGCCGCCTCCAGGCCACCGAGTGGGTCGGCAACGCCTTCATCGGTCCCCCGTTCGGGGCATTCCTCTTCGCTGTGACCGCCGGACTTCCGTTTCTCGTCGACGGCGGAACCTTCGTGGTCGCAGCGCTCCTCGTCGCCATGCTCGGGGGGACCTACCGGGCGGAGCGACCCCACTCCGAAGCCACGCTACGCGCCGAGATCGGGGAAGGACTGCGTTGGTTGTGGGGCCACACCGTGTTGCGGACGCTGTCGATCATGGCCGGCATCACCAACATGCTGGTGTTCGGGATCATTGCGATCTTCGTGCTGTTCATCCAGGACATCGTGGGGCTGGGCGACGTCGGGTATGGTTTGATCATGTCGGCCCTGGGGGTGGGCGGGCTCCTCGGAGCGTTCGTTTCCGGTCGGATCGTGAGACGGCTGGGGCCCGGAACCACTCTGCTCGGCAGCGTTGGATTGCAGGCGTTCAGCGCCGTGGCGATGGGGATCACGTCCGAGGCGTGGCTCGTCGCGGTCATGGCCGCTGCATACGGCCTGTCGATCACCTCGTGGAATGTGGTTGCGGTCTCGTTGCGCCAGAGCCTGACCCCCGATCCACTACGAGGAAGGGTGGCCAGCGTGGCGCGCCTGCTCGCCTGGGGTACGCAGCCGGTTGGGGCCTTGCTCGGTGGTGCCGTCGCCGCATGGGTCGGCCTGCGCGGTCCCTTCTTCGTGGCGGCCGCAGTGTCTGTGGTGTTGCTGATCGTGACGGCGCCCATCGTGAACAACCGCCGGATCAGCGCTCTGACAGCCGGTGTCGAATCTTCCTGAAACCCGACGCCTGTGGCACGCGCAAAACCCCGAGGAAGCTCGACCGAAGTCTCGCCCTCTCGGGGTTTGCTCCGAAGTGACAATGTCACTCCAGTCCGGGTCTCGGCAGTCTCCCACCTCGTCCCGGGGTGTCCCCTCTCTCCCGAAGCCGAAGCTCCGTTCGATCCGGAACTGTCCCTTCTCTCCGGAGGCCGAAGCCCCGTTCGATCCGAGACCGCATCTCGGGG
Organism: uncultured Acidimicrobiaceae bacterium; assembly: GCA_964635205.1. Lineage (GTDB taxonomy): Bacteria > Actinomycetota > Acidimicrobiia > Spongiisociales > UBA5794 > B3-G11. The sequence goes on from CAZWMX010000098.1 coordinate 1,947, forward strand.
CCGAAGCTCCTCGATACGTTCCTGTCCAGAACCGAGATTCCGTCCAGGTAGGAGATCCACCCGAGGGCTTCTCTCCAGTGACCTCGTGGAGGCTGGGCTCCTCTGTGAGGTCGTACCTCCCGCCGAAGCGGTTGGTCGTGCGATCCGGGTTGCCCCTTCTCGCTGGCGGCCACCGGTTTCCCGGTCAGTTCACCGAAACGGTGAGCCGGCCGCCGTGCTCTCCGAGCTTTCGCCCTTCGAACAAGAGGGAACCTACGGACGGTCGCGTTCTACTGCAACCCAGACGGCATGTTGGTTTTCGCGATGTACGAATCGTTTTCGCGATAACAGATTCCAGACGCCAGAAACCAGAACGCTCGCTGCGCTCGCTTCCAGAAGTCTGGTCTCCGGCATCTGGCATCTGATGCCTGATTTGTGTCACTGTCATTCGGTACAGTCACCTCATGACTACGAATACGAACGAAACGTCACTCGGCTCCCCCGCTCTGAAAACCCTGTCACCGTCGCGGGCGAGCGACTTCAAGACGTGTCCTCAGCTGTACAAGTACAAAGCGATAGACAAGCTGACCACCGAACCAACGGTGCATCAGGCCCGCGGCACAACCGTTCACCTCGCCCTTGAACGACTGTTCGAAGGCCCGGCCGAAGGTCGCTCACCCGAGCGCCTGTACGACCTGTTTCGTGAGGCATGGACGGAGCTCAAGCCGACCGAGTATCCGGACCTCTTCGATTCGGTCGAGGACGAACGCTCCTGGGGTGTCGAGAGCCTCAACATGCTGGCCACGTACTTCTCGATCGAGGACCCGACATCGTTCGAACCCCTCGCCCTCGAGATGGATCTGCTCGTTGACGTCGACCACATGAAGATACGCGGGATCCTCGACAGGATGGAAGAAGTCACCGAGACCGGCCCGGACGGCAACGAGCGGACCGCCCTCGTGATCACCGACTACAAAACGGGCAAGGCGCCCGGTGAGCGATATGCCAACAAGGCCTTCTTCGCTCTCAAGATCTATGCACTCCTGATCAGAATCAGTCGCGGCGTCACACCAACCCGGATCCGGTTGCTGTATCTCAACGGTCCGACCGAGTACACGATGGACATCAACGACGCACAACTCGATGCCATGGCGAAACAGCTTGCCGCGTTGTGGGGTGCCATCGAGAAGGCGATCCTCACCGACACCTGGCCGACCAAGACGTCGGCCCTGTGCGACTGGTGCGATTTCAAGGACACGATCTGTCCCGCGTTCGAGCATGAGCGGACGTCCGCTGCGGAGTCAAATGGCTGAAACGCGCGAGACGGAGGGTCGAGACGAGATTCGCCAAGACCAGATTCGCCAAGACGAGATTCGCATAGATCCCGACGACTGGGAGAGCCACCGCCGGCTCACCAACCGACCCCAGATCGTCGTCGGAGGACCGGGTACCGGGAAGACACAGTTCCTCTGTGACCGTGTGACCGATGCCATCGAGTCCGGAGCCGTCTCGGGCAACGAGGTCGTCGTGCTCACGTTCTCGAGACAAGGCGCCAACGACATCCGCACGAGGTTGTTCGATGCCCTCGGAGCCGAGTCCTACCGGGTGAACGTCTCGACGTACCACTCACTTGGGATGCGGATCGTCGAGTCCAACGCCACCGCCCTCGGTTGGTCGGCGCCTCCCTCGGTACTCGCCGGAGCCGAACAGGAGCACTTCGTCGGTGATCTCCTTGTCGATGAGGAACCGGGGAGATGGCATGGTGCGTATCGAGAGATCCTCCACTCCGGTGTGATGGCGGCCGAAGTCACGGACTTCATCCTCCGATGCCACGAGCACCTGCTCGGCCCAAGCGATATCGCCGCCCATGACAGGGACCAGTGGCGCGGGATACCCGCGTTCTTCGACCGGTACCTCCTGGCACAGGTCGAAGCCGGACGAACGGACTACGGACGCATCCTCGCCGACGCCGTCCATGCAGTGGAGAGCATCCCCGCCGTGGCCGCCCCGTACCGGCTCGTGGTTGCAGACGAGTACCAGGACACCTCCCCCGCCCAGTCTCGCCTCCTCCTGGGTCTCGCAGCGAACACGCTCAACCTGGTTGTCGCTGCGGATCCGTACCAGTCGATCTACTCGTTCCGCGGCACGGACATCCACAACGTGTTCACATTCCCCCACGACACCGAATCCTCGCTCGGTTCTCGTGCCGAGCGACTCGTTTTGACGACATCATTCCGTGTACCCGAAGAGATCCTCTCCTCGGCCGTTGCAGTAACGGCGAGAGAGCTGCCGGGAGGCGCCGGCAAGGTACGCAGCACCCGCACCGGCGGAACCGTCGCTGCACACGTCTTCTCACTCGCCGCCGAGGAGGCAGACTGGATCGCCGCGGACATCGAACATGTCCATCTCGCCGATGGGGTACCTCTCGAGCAGATCGCCGTGTTCCTCAGATCCAACTCACCGTTCACCGACGAGCTCTCCCGAGCTCTCGAACGGAGAGACATTCGCCACACCTACGAGGAATCCCGGCTGGCGGATCAGCCGATCGTTCGTTTCGTTCGCGACCTCGTCACGGCGGCCACCTCCGACGAAGAAGCAGATGAGGCCATCAGGAGGGTGCTGCAGAGTCCCTACATCGGTGTGCCCCCTGGGGCCATCATCGGCATGGACGCTCGGCGCGCCGAAGGTGAGACGTGGGGAGACATCGTCGAGTCGGCCGTACCGCACGGCGGACCCCTCGCCGCGCTGCTCTCCGACGCCAAGTGGGCAAGGGACACGCCGGCGCCACACGGACTCTGGCTCGTCTGGAGCACACTTCCCTGGCTCGTGACCATCGCCACCGATGACACACACACCGAAGACCGAAAGGCGTGGGCCGCATTCGCCCAAGCACTCGACAGGCTCGCCGAGCGCGCCCCGAATGCGACTCTGGTTGATCATGAACGGCTCGTGGGCCATACGGATTTCGAAGCCGATCCGCTGTTCGAATTCAGGCTCGGGAACCAGAGGGGTGTCACCGTCACGACCCTTCATCGCTCAAAAGGCACCTCGTTCGATGTTGTGTACATCGCCCAGGCGAACGAGGGAACGTTCCCGGATCTGCGAGCGACCGACTCCCTTCTCGGATCCAGACACCTCAACCCACATCTCCCCACTGATGCTGCGTCGTACAGGGCGTTCAGGCTCGATGAGGAACGACGCCTCGCCTACACCGCGATGACGAGAGCATCGGCAAAGGTCGTGTGGACCGCAACCGCTGCCACAGAATCAGACGGGGATCGCCCAAGCCGATTCCTACGGCTCGTCGCGCCACTCACCGGCTCGGATCACCACACGGCGCCGCTCACCCATCGATCCTTCGAGGCGATGCTCAGACGCACACTCGGTGACCCCGGGTCGCACGACGCAGACAGACTCGCAGCCTCAGCAGTGCTGGCCGACGGGCCCGAGCACGGGCTCGGTGACCCCCTCGAACGGTACGGCACGAAACTCGTCGGGGACGACGGTGACATCGTCCCTGAGGAGCTGAGGATGTCACCGAGTCAGGCGCTCGGCTACCTCGAATGCCCGAGAAGGTACGCCGTTGATCGATACCTCATGACCCGGTCCGAGGAAACGGACTACATGCGTTTCGGCTCCCTCATCCACAAGGTTCTCGAGGATGCAGAGCGCGAGGCCTCACAGGACGGCCGGGAGCGTGCAAACGCCCGGGACGCTCTCGCGTGGCTCGATCGTGTTTGGGACGACGACGGGTTCGGCGATGACGGTTTCGGAAATGACGCCGTCGGGAGAGCATGGAGACGAAAAGCGGTCGGGATGCTCAACGACATCTACCGACTGTGGCCTTCATCCGGTCGTCCCGTCGGCTTCGAGACGGCACTCAGGATGACCGTCGACGGCACACCGTGGTACGGCAGGGCGGACCGGATCGAGGCGAAGGGATCAGACGTCATCGTGGTCGACTACAAGACCGGAGGCCCCGTCACAGGGGCCGAAGCGGCAGAGTCGATCCAGCTCGGCTACTACGCGATGGCAGCTTCTGAGGATCCGGAGATCTCCCAACATGGTGAAGTCGTCGGAGCCGAGTTCTGGTATCCGAAGGTGACGAACAAGAACTCCATCGGGACACGGGAATTCGACATGGCGAACCTCGACCTCGTCAGAGAGCGCATGGTGGAGGTAACCACCGCGATACGCGCCGAGCAGTTCGCTCCAACACCGGGCCCGCAGTGCAAGTCCTGTCCGGTGGAACTCGTGTGCCCGGCACGTCCGGCCGGCGAGGAAGCGTTCGTATGACCCGGGAGTTTCGCCCAACACAGGAGCAGCGTCTGATCATCGAGTACGCGGCCGAGCCGCTGCGTGTTGCTGCAGGGGCAGGTACCGGCAAGACAACGACGATCGTCGAGCGGATCGCACACCTTGTCCGCCGGGGTCTCGATCCGGCGAGGATCCTCGGCGTCACGTTCACCAACAAGGCGGCCGACGAACTCAACCAGCGCGTCCTGGCCGCCCTCGGGCTCGAGGACGCAGACCGCGTTCCCGAAATATCGACGTATCACGGGTTCGCAGCCTCGATACTCGACGAGTTCGGTGTCTACGTCGGCTACGACCGTTCATCGATGCTGATGGACGAGGGACACCGTTCCGAGCTCGCAGCCCGAGTGCTGCGCGATGTTGCGACACACGACCTCGACCTCACCTCGCTACCGACGCGACGAAGAGAGCTGCTCTCACTCGCTGCCACCATCACGGACAACCTCGTCGACACCGACGACATCAGACGAGCCGCGCCTCGAGGCCTGGACAACGTCGACGGGGACGACACCGACGACGCGACAAGAGCCTGGCTGAAGAGGCTCGCCCTCACCGACGCCGTCGAGCGGTACGAATCGGAGAAGCGCAGGCTGGGGCTCATCGAGTACGGGGATCTGATCCGACTCGCTGTACAGGTGAGCCAGGATGCTCCTGATGCGGCGACAGAGATCGGGTCGCGTTACGACGCCGTCGTTCTCGATGAATACCAGGACACCGATCCTGCCCAACGGCAACTTCTCACGAAACTCTTCTCCACGAAGGTGCCCGTCGTGGCGGTCGGTGACACGGACCAGACGATCTATGAGTGGCGCGGTGCGTCTGCGGAGAACTTCGCTGCGTTCCCCACCGACTTCCCCCGGACCGACGGATCCGGCGCCGGGACGGCTCCCCTCAGCGTGAACAGACGATCCGACCGGCTCATCCTCGACCTCGCGAACGGAATCCGTACCGAACTGCCCCACGTCGAGGGTGCGCTCCCGCTTGCACCCGTCCGGGGTGCGGAATCAGGAGATGTCATCACGGCATGGTTCGACACAGAACGATCCGAGGCCGAGTGGATCGCCACGAGCATGGAACACGAACACGAGGCGGGGACACCATGGAGCGACGTTGCCGTGTTGTGCAGAAAACGCTCGCAGTTCAAGCCGGTCATCGCGGCGCTCACCACCAGAGGGATTCCCTTCTCGGTCGCATCGATGGGCCAGCTCCTGGAAGTACCCGAGATCGCCGACCTGCTCGCCTGGCTCCGGATCATCGATGACCCCGGCGACGAGAACTCATTGCTGCGGATCTGGATGGGTGGCCGATTCAGGTTCGGCATGACATCGATCGCGACGCTCCGTCGGTGGTGCAGGCAGGAAGAAGGCCTGTCCCTGTTCGATGCAGCGCTCAACCACCAAGAGGTGCCCGGCCTCACACCGGAAGCGAGCAAACGGGTCGAGACGTTTCTCGCACTCCATCAGGGACTCGTCGGCAGCAGCCAGGTCTGCCCGGTACCCGGCATTGTCGACAACGTGATCGACGAGCTGGGATTCTGGGACGAGATAGCAGCCCTCGACCAGGGACCAGGGCTGACGGCGAGACTCAACCTCGCAAGGTTCACAGACCTCGCGCAACGGTGGCGCCCGATAGAAGGCTCACCGACGTTGGGCAGGTTCCTGCGGTACCTCACCGCGCTCGACGAATCAGGGAGGGCCGACGAACTCGCTGCTGCGATACCGAGTCAGTCGAACGCCGTCTCGGTGTTGACCGTTCACGCGGCGAAGGGTCTCGAATGGTCCCACGTATATGTCCCCGCCGTAGCGAATCAGGTGTTCCCAGCCCGGTCACAGGCTCACGACGACCCGGACCGGCGGGGCCAACTCCTGCCGTACGAGCTCAGGCTCAACAGCGACGTCCACACGTCGGCAGCAGCAAGCAGCGGCAAGGAACGCGACGAAGTCCTCAAGGCAAGACATCTCGAACAGGAATGGCGCCTTGCCTATGTTGCGGTGACCAGGGCAGCCAACCGGATCGTGCTGACCGGCCACGCATGGGACGGAGGCATCAAGAAGCCCCGCACACCTTCTCCCCTGTGGGTGATGGCGCATGACCTCGAAGGCTCCGACGAAGGCCCCATGGAGACCGTGTCCACCACACGACCGGAATCCTCACCGTTCGTTGCACCCGTTGCTCCCCCTGATCCGCTCTTCAGCGAGGGACCGGCTGCGGCCCTCAGACGCACCGTCCAGGAGCCGGAGTGGATCGCCGACGAGTATCCCGAGCTGGCTTCGGCTGTGAGCGAGCGGGTTGCCCAGCTCGAGCTCGCGATCGATCACCTTGCCGCGCCCGCTGCTGTGGAACCGCCGCGTCGGTTCGCCACTTCCGTCACGAACCTGGTCACACTTGCGTCGTGCGCCCAGAGGTTCAAGTGGATCCACCACGACCGGCTTCCGCAGAAGCCGCGCAGGTCCGCAACATTCGGCACGGCGTTCCACCGACGTATCGAGCTGCACAACCTTGGAGTGATCGCATTCGAAGATCCCGGCGCAGAGACCTATGACGCCGCTACCGACGCGGGCGCCCAACCGGACGGATCCAGCGATCCGTGGCAGCTGTTCAGCGGATCCCGCTATTGGGACAAGACACCGATCCACGCAGAGGCGCCGTTCGAGATCTCTGTCGGTGAAGGCTCGATCCGGGGCAAGGTGGACGCCATCTACGAAGAGGAAGCCGGCCGATGGGAGATCGTCGACTACAAATCCGGCCGCCACCGCGAGGATCCCTCACGAAAGGTCCAGTTGGAGGTGTATGCCATCGCTGCCGCGGAAGGTGCGCTGTCCGGCACTCCCCCCGAGTCGATCAACGTCACCTTTGCCTACTTCGGGGGTGACGAGCTCACCGAGATCACAGACACCGTCGATGCACAATGGCTCGATCGCGCCCGTGAGCACGTCACAGGTCTTGTCGATCTCGGCATCAACGGCCCATTCGACCCGCAGCCCTCAGACGACTGCCGCTGGTGCGATTTCCTCCACCTCTGCCCTGCGGGTCAAGCAATGGTCAACGGTGTTCAGACGACCTGACCGTCAACGACGTCCAGAACGATCGTCACGGGGCCGTCGTTGACGAGCTCAACCCGCATCTGCGCTCCGAATTCACCCTCGGCAACCATGATCCCCTGCTGCCTGAGTCCCGCACTGAGCGCGGCCATGAGGGGTACGGCGTCATCGGGCCGGGCAGCGTTCGTGAATGATGGCCGTCTTCCCTTGCGGACACTCCCCAACAGGGTGAACTGGCTCACGACGAGAACACTGCCCCCGATGTCCGAGACTGATCGGTTCATCTTGCCTTCCTCGTCGGGGAACACCCTCAACCCGACAACTTTCCGTACGACCACATCGACGTCGGTGAGATCATCATCCACTGCCACGCCCACAAGCAGCAGGAGGCCCCGGCCGATCTCGCCCACGGTGACATCGTCCACGAGCACACGAGCCTCTGAAACCCTCTGGATCACCGACCGCACTA
>CAZWMX010000099.1:0-9607 GCA_964635205.1 uncultured Acidimicrobiaceae bacterium
CGGTCTTCGGAAGCGAGCGCCCTGCTACCGCTCCTCACGGAAGTATGGGATGGCGAGTGCGGCAGGGGCGCCCAGGAATCGCGCCCGCTTCCCACTGGTGAGAACGATCATGGCGATGATCGCAAGGATGAAGGGAAGCATGGCAAGCAGTGTTGAAGGAATGCTGCTCCACGGATCACCAAGCGTCTGGAGCGTGAACTGCACGCGTTCTGCAGCACCGAAAAGGTAAGCGGCGAACACCGCACGCCACGGACGCCAGCTCGCGAGGATCACAAGAGCGATCGCGATCCATCCGGCCTCGCTGATCGGGTCGTCCTGCCACGTCGGCACAAGAGCAAGCGAGAAATAGGCGCCGCCGAGCCCGGCAAGGGCACCTCCCACCATCACATGGAAGTAGCGGACCCAGGCAACATTGACTCCGGCAGACTCCGTGCTGGCGGGATCCTCCCCGACCGCGCGCAGCGAAAGGCCCATGCGTGTGCGGAACAAGTAGTAGCTCGAACCGCCCGCGACGACAACGGCGAGATAGACCAGGATGTCGTGACCGAACAGGAGCGGTCCCACAAGAGGGAGATCGGCGATCCCGCCGGTGATGAGCGGCTCGAACACCTTGCGAGAGGGGTTGCCCACCAAAGGCTCGCTACCGGCGCGACCGAGGAAGCTCGCCAGCCCGATACCGAAGATCGTCAGAGCGAGTCCCGAGACGATCTGGTTGACCCGAAGAGTGATCGACGTGTACGCGTGAACCGCCGAGAGGGCAGCTCCGGCGATCATCGCGACGATCACGCCCAGAAAGAGGCTTCCCGTGTTGAAGGTTGCCCAGAAGCCGCTCACCGCACCGATGAGCATCATCCCCTGAACGCCGAGGTTGAGGATTCCGGCACGCTCCGTGATGATCTCCCCGACCGTCGCGAAGATGAGTGGTGTGCCGAGGCCGATGGCGGCCACGACCGTGAGGATCAGCAGAGATTCGTTCATGCCGCCTCCGCCTCGTCAAGGACCGCCGTCGGGGCACTGTCTGGACGCCGCAACCGGTTGGCGATGAAGAACTCACCGGCAACCGCAAAGAGCAGGATCGCACCTTGGAGCATCTTCACCGTGGCTGTGGGCACACCGATCGATTGAAGCGATGGCCCCGCGTTGTTGAGAGCGCCCATCAAGATCGCAACCGGAATGACGGCCAGGAGGTTCAACCGCGCAAGGGCGGCGACGATGATCCCGGTGAATCCGAGGCCGAGGTCGAGCGACCTCGGGTCGAGCGCACCGACCGGCCCTGCAACGAAAAGGCCGCCTGCGAACCCCGCGGCCGCACCGGAGAGAAGGAACACACCAAGGATCTTCTGTGCGACACCGATACCTGCGTAAAGCGCGGTTCCCGAGGAATCCCCGGCGACCCGAACGGCGAAACCCCAGCGAGTCTTCTCCATCAGGTACCACGCCGCAACGGCGAGTCCGATGGCGATGAAGATGCCGATATCGAGCCTGTTGAAGAACTCGGGCAGACGGGCGGCGTCCGGGATCGGTCTTCCGGAGGGAAACGTGCTCACCTCAGGGTCCCGCCAGGGGCTGGAGCTACCGAAGATCAGGAAGTTGATGAAGTTGAGAGCGATGAAGTTCAGCATGAGCGTCGTGATGATCTCGTTGGTGCCCAGATAGACGCGGGGAACCGCTGAGGCAGCGGCCCAAACCGCTCCACCAAGTCCACCTGCGAGGATGACGGCCGGTAGCGCAAGAGCCGCCGGTGCTCCGTCCCCGAGCCAGATGGCAAGGCCCGCGGCGAATACGGCACCCATGAGGAACTGTCCCTCGCCTCCGATGTTCCACACCAGCATCTTGAACGCAATCGCCGCGGCAACGCCGGTGAGGATCAGAGGTGTCGCCGAAATCAAGGTCTCACTGATGCCGCGCGCAGACCCGAACGCTGCATCGTACATCTGGGCATAGACGGTGAACGGGTTCACTCCCGTAAGGAGCAGGAACACACCGCCGACGACAAGCGCAGCCACGACAGAGGCAACCGGGACGAGTAGCTTGAGCCCGGGAGAGGCCAGCCCCCGCGGTTCGACGATGACACGGCGCGTGCTCATGGTGACACCGCCTCACGCTGGCCGGCCATGAGCAGCCCGAGCCGTTCGGCAGTCGCCTCCTCAGCGGGCATCTCACCGACGACCTCACCCTCGTACAGGACGAGAAGGCGATCAGAAAGGGCGAGCAACTCGTCAAGATCCTCCGAGATCAGTAGCACACCTGCACCACGGCTTCGTTCCGCCAGGATCAGATTGCGAACCGCCTCGGTGGCACCTACGTCGAGACCCCGCGTCGGCGATCGGGCGATCAGGATCTTGGGCACCAGTTCCACCTCGCGGGCGACCAATGTCTTTTGGAGGTTCCCACCCGATAACAGACGGATTGGCAGGCCGGGGCGAACCCCCCGAATGTCGTACTGCTCGATCTGGCGGGCGCCCTCATCCCGGAAGGCCGAAGCGACGAGACGTCGCCCCTTCGAATAGGGCGAGCGCCGATAGGCCTTCAATGCCAGGTTCTCCTCAGTCGTCATTCCGGGGGCCAAACCCATCCCGAGCCGACTTTGCGGAACGTAGGCAAATCCGCTCTCGATGTGATCGAGCACGGAAGCCTCTGTGATGTCGGTGCCGTCGATCACCACCGATCCGCTTGTCGGAGTACGGAGACCGACAAGGCCGTACGCCAACTCACGCTGTCCGTTCCCTGAGACACCGGCGATGCCGACAACCTCGCCACCCCTGACCTCGAGAGAGACACCACGCACGGCTTCGAGGCCCCGGTCACTCTGCACCCTGAGTCCATCCACCGAAAGCATGACAGGCCCGAACTCGGTTCGGGCTTCGCGCGTCGGCAACTCGAGATCGCGGCCGACCATCATCCTTGCCAGGTCTGCCGGCTCCGCATCCTTGGTCGCGATCCCTCCGACGACCTTCCCGTCGCGCAGGACGGTGACCTGGTCTGAGACCTGCTTCACCTCGTGGAGTTTGTGCGAGACGAAGACCACGGATCTTCCCTCTGCAGCCATCTGACGCATCGTCTTGAAGAGTGCTTCGCTCTCCTGGGGTGTCAGAACAGCAGTGGGCTCGTCCAGGATGAGGATCTTCGCATTGCGGTACAACAGTTTGAGAATCTCGACCCGCTGCTGTTCGCCCACCGACAGCTGCCAGATCCGTGCCGCCGGATCGACGGGAAGGCCGTAACGCTCACCCAGCTCCTCGGCCGCGCTATGCAACTCCTTCTGATCGAGTCGGATACCGACGTCTGGGTGACCCAGCGCGAAGTTCTCCGCAACAGTGAGGTTCTGAACAAGCCGGAAATGCTGGTAGACCATGCCGACACCGGCTGCCAGCGCATCCTTTGGGCTCTTGAACGCAACCGGTTGCCCCTCGAAGAGCATCTCGCCGGCGTCCGGGCGGTAGAGGCCCGCGAGGATCGAACAGAGCGTCGACTTACCCGCACCATTCTCACCGAGGAGTGCATGGACCTCGCCGCGAGCGAGCCGAAAGCTGACATGATCGTTGGCCTTGACACCGTAGAACGCCTTGTCGACGTTGCGCATCTCCACGGCCAACACGTCGGTGTCCTCTGCGCTCACCATCCGAGCACGCTACCTGTCAGATCCGTGTCGAACAGGTTCGATACGGCGCGGATGGGTGCGCCTGCTCTCGCAGGCACACCCATCTCAGTCGTACTCGAACAGATCACCCGGTCGGACTGCCGATCACGCCTTCGACGAAGAAGTCCATGCCGAAGATGTCGCCGAGCGGTTGACTCTCTCCATCCTGGTTGACGATCGGATCGGGGAAGACCGAGAACGAACCATCGATGATCTCTGCTTGACGTTCAAGGATCAGGTCCTGGGTCGCCTGCTCGACCGACTCGCCGAACGGTGCGAGGGCCACCATTCCATCGGCCATGTTCCCATAGATGAAGTCGGACTTCCATGTGCCCGCGATGACCTGGTTGGCCGTCTCGACGTAGAGCGGACCCCAATCCCAGATGGCTGCCGTCAGCCATGCGGTGGGAGCGAACTCGCTCATGTCGGTGTTGTAGCCGACCCACTTGGCACCGGCAGCCTCGGCTGCCTGGCCGGGTGCGGCGGAGTCCTGGTGCATTGCGATCACGTCGGCGCCGGCATCGAGCAGCGACTCTGCGGCGGTGCCTTCCTTTGGCGGATCGAACCACGTCGACGTCCAAACGACCTGGACCTCGACGTCGGGGTTGACCTCCCGAGCGCCGAGTGTGAACGCGTTGATGCCGCGGAGCACCTCGGGGATCGGGAAGGCTGCCACGTAGCCGATCAGGTTCGTCTCAGTTGCAGCTCCGGCTGCCATACCGCTCAGGTAACGCGCTTCCTCGGCTGCACCGAAGTAGTTGCCCATGTTCTCAGAGACCTTGAATCCGGTTGCGTGCATGAACACGGTGTCGGGGAAGTTCTCTGCTGCGGCGAGCATCGAGTCCATGTAGCCGAACGACGTGCCGAAGATCAGGTCGTTTCCGGCAGCGGCGAGGTCTTCGAACACGCGCTGTGAGTCAGAACCCTCGGGGATGATCTCAAGCGTCGTGATCTCGACGGCATCGCCGAGTTGGGCTTTGAGGTACTGAGCACCCTGGTCATGCGCCCAGGACCAGCCTTTGTCGGCTACCGGGCCGACGTGGACGAACGCGACCTTCAACACCTCACCTGGCTTTGTGGGAGCCTCGGTATCCGTCGGAGCCTCGGTATCCGTCGGAGCCTCGGTTCCAGTGGGAGCCTCGGTTTCTGTGGTTTCACCTCCGCCGCAGGCTGCTGCGACCAGTGCGAACGCGACCAGCAAGGTCGCGAACAGACGCCATCTCTTGAATTTCATTTCGTGTTTCTCCTGGTTTGAGGCGTCCCGCCCACACCTAGGTAGCGGGTACGCGCTGTCGTGGCACTCTAGAGCACTCACCGAATTCGGGACAATCAGTACCCCTGGTCGCCCGTGCTCGATGACGGCTCACTCGTGTCTTCTTGTCGTTTCTCCGTTGTCGTTTCTCCGTTCTCGCATCAGGCACCGACCTCGCTCGAGTTGATGCCAACAATGGTTCTGTAGTTGACCGGATCCGTCGCACCCTCGGTGACGATCACCAGGGCAACATCCTCGGCGCCGAGATTGAGGGTGTCCCGGAGGTCGGGTCTCTTGTCGACGAGCACAAGCAGCGTGGCGAGTGCAGCTGCTCCCGTCTCCCCTGCGACGATGCCCTCTGCTGCGAGTAGCCGCATCGCTTCTTCGGCCCACTCATCGTCGAACGACACGGTTGCGTTCAAACCCGCCTTGATGGTCGGAAACGCTATGGGTGACGCCGTGCCGCAACTCAGCCCCACCATCATCGTGTCGTGTGGCCCTGGGATCGTGACGACCTCTCCGGCCTCCAGCGCAGCCATCACACATGCTGCGTTGGTCGGTTCGGCGCCGATGATCACGGGACGAGGATCGTGGTTTGCGTAGTGCGAGGCAACGGCTGCACCCAGCGCCCCGACACCCATGGGGGCAACGATCACCGTCGGGTCGGGGAATCCCTCCTGAGCGGTTTGGTCTTCGACCTCGGACATCATCGTCGAGTACCCATCGATCACCCACTGGGGAACAACCTCATATCCCGGCCACGAGGTGTCCGACACAACGAGGGTTGCATGATCTGCCACTGCCGCTGCCTCGGCGACAGCATCGTCATACGTGCCATCGGTCACGGTGACGGTTGCACCCTCGGATTCGATCGCCGCGATACGGGCATCCACGGTCCCGGCCGGCACCCAGATCAGAGCACCGAGACCAACCAGACGTGCGAACCTCGCTACGGCGCGCCCGTGGTTGCCGTCGGTGGCGGTGGCGAGTGTCAGGGGCAGGTGCGGTTCGACGAGCGTTGCGAGGTCCTCGATCGTCGACCAACCATCCGGGTCGATACCCGTGCGCTCAACGATCGATCGGTACGATGCCCAGGAGGCACCGAGCATCTTGAACGCTGGCAGCCCGAGGCGTTCGGATTCATCATTTACCAGGACGGTACCGATGCCGAGCCTGGCAGCGAGGCCGGGAACGCTGAATACGGGCGTCTGTGCATAGCCGGGGAGCCGCTTGTGGAAGTCGAGCGCGTCACGGGATGCGAACGAAGTCTGCGGCACGCGTGAGATCTCGTTCAGAAGTACCTTTGGGTCAGATGTTGGTGGCACGAACTCGGACTCCTTGGTCTCAAGCGTTGACGACAATCGGCGCTCAGTCATCGAATGTGGGCGCAGCGAGTCTCGTTCCGCCGGCGGTTGCCACAGGGATCTCCGGCATCGAGGCGTCGAGGCCCTTCCAGAGAGCGAACATCGTGGCAGCAGCCTCGAGGGAGACCTCGTCCCCATCCGAAACGGCATCTCCTGGGGAAGACGATTGCATCTCGAACGACTGATCGAAGGAGGCGGAGACAGCCGGCGAGGAGTACTCAACCGATCCGTTGATCGACAGCCGGTGGGTCTCACCATCGAATCGTGCCGTCATGACCACATCGTCACCGTTTCGCCGCACCATGAAGGCGTTGGACGACTGGGCGTCGAACTCGGCCTGATCGAGGTACAGCCTCGGCTTGTCCTCGTACGGCTTGCCCGACGTCGGACATGCCGTGACGCAGTTGCCACATTCATTGCAGAAGTCGGTGAGTACGGCGATCTGATACGGCTGGTCGACCCTGAAGGTCGCACGGCCTTGTTCGACGAGAACACCGTCTTGGATGGTGAACGATGGGAGCTTCGCTGCGAATGCCTCGGTCTTGTACGTCATGAGCGCCATGTTCGGGCACACACCAACACAGAGGCTGCAGATCGTGTCACAGTCGACACAGCGGCCGGCCTCTGCTTGGGCTTCTTCCGCCGAGTAGACGAGCATCGTCTCGTTGAAGTTGTTCCGCACGGTCAACGGTGTGAACTTGGCCGGAACGCGATACTCGCGCCGTGCCCTTCGCATGATCAATCCGGCCAGATCCTCGGTTGTTGGTACCGTCGTGGTGGAATCGGTGAGTTGCCCGCCCAACGCCGAGACGATCGCCTCGGCTGCGGCGGTTCCGTCGGCTGCGGCCCTGACGATCGATGACGGGCCGTCGGCGGCGACATCACCTCCTGCGTAGATCCCAGGGATCGAAGACTCGAACGTGGTCGGATCGACTTCGATGTAGCCCCGCGACGTGAGAGCGGGCGGATCCTCGCCGAAGAAATCCAGGAGCGAGTGCTGGCTGATCGCGAGGATCAGCGTGTCGAGCGGGATCTCGAACTCCGAATCGGGGACGTCGTGCGGGATCTTCCTCCCTGAGGAGTCCCTGTCCCCCCGGTACTCGGTCCTCGTAGCGATCAGACCCGCAAGCTTCCCGTCCTCGACGCGGAGAGCGGCCGGGCTTGCAAGTTCCTCGATCGTGATGCCCTCTTCCAAACATGCGTGGACCTCTTCGAGATCTGCAGGCATCTGGTCGATGGTGCGGCGATAGATGATCGACACGTCGGTGGCTCCGACCCTCCAGGCCGACCGAGCACAGTCCATTGCGGTGTCCCCGGCGCCGATGACGCCAACCCTCGGACCGACCGAGATCGGGTCGTTCTCGCGAACGCTGCGAAGGAAGCTCAGCGCGTCGATCACACCATCGGAGTCCTCACCATCGATACCGAGGTACTTCGGGAGTTGTGCCCCGACGGCGACGAAGACGCGGTCGAAGCCTTGGCCGCGAAGATCCTCGAGGGAGAAGTCCTCCCCTGCCTTCTGGCCGTAGCGGATCTCGACACCGAGCTCGTCGAGAATCGCCATGTCCTTGTCGATCTCGAACTGTGGAAGGCGATACGCCGGGATCGCACCCCCGACCATGCCCCCGGCGTATGGGTGGGCTTCGAAGATCGTGACGGAGATGCCGGCGATGCCGAGCGCCTGTGCTGCGGCGATGCCGGCCGGGCCAGCACCGATGATGGCAACCTTCGCACTGATCGGAGCCGAACGCTCCGGGACCCGGGGCCATGTCTCATGCGACATGATGAATCGCTTCATGTCGCGGATCGCGAGCGGCTGGTCCAGGTGGGTGCGGATACAGGTCGTCTCGCAGAGATGATCACACACCCGCCCAAGGATGGACGGAACGGGGTTGTCTGCACGGGTGATGTCAACAGCGTCGTCGAATCGGCCCTCGCGAACCGCACGCATGTACGCAGGTACGTCCTGGGAGACAGGGCACTCGTCGACACAGGGTGCCTCGATGCAGTCGAAAAGACCAAGCTTGCGGCTCGTCTTGGATCTGTCGGTGCGGAACGACTCCTTCCGATAGCGCCAGTCCTCCCTCACCGCTGTCGCGTACGTACGGAGGTCTTCCAGTGGTGCGTCCGCGAATTCGGAGAGATTCCTTGCCCCTGCCTTGTCGAGTCTCAGGTTGAGCTCCTCGATGTACTGGGGCAGCCGCAGGTACCCGCCTGTCTTCAGCAGGTCGGAACACACGGTGATCGTCGTCATACCTGAGCGGATCAGGTCTGAGACATTGAACGCGTCGGCGCCGCCCGCGAACGACAGCAGCATGTCGCCACCGAACTCCTCAGACAGCTTGAGCGCCAGATTCGACGTGACCGCGTGGAGAGCCCGACCCGACATGTACATCATGTCGTCGTCGGGGAACGTCGGTCTGTGGTTCTCGACCTCGAGCGTGTTCGAAAGCTTGAGGCCGAAGGTGAGCCCCTTGTCCTCTGCGATTCGCTTGAGGTTGTGGAACATCGGGATGGCGTCCACGTACTTGAGATCGTGACCGAAGGCCTCGTCGGGGACGACGATGTCTGTGAATCCGAGCTCATCGTTGATGATCCCGCGCACGCTGTCGGCACCGAGCAGCGTCGGGTTGCACTTCACCGAGGTGTGCAGGCCGCGCTCGGCAAGCAGGTAGGTGCTGATGTGCTCGATCTCCTCCGGGGGGCACCCGTGCATGGTGGACAACGTCATCGTGTCCGAGATTCGAGTTGGGATGTCGATGTCCCGGATCTCGGGGTAACGCCCCGCAACGATGTCGACGTACGGCCCGAGATACTCCGAAGCGTCGTCCATGACGTCGAGGTACCACTGCACGTTTGGCTGGAGGATCCCCTTGAGGTCGTAGCCGACGCTCATGTTGAAGATCATCCCTGGCGCGTCCCCCGGGAAGCCGAGCTTGTGGTGGAGGGCGTGGATCAGCACCCATGCCCTGAGGTACTCGTCGAAGGACTGGTGGACCTTCAACTCCTGGGACCACTCGACGTTGTAGCCCTCATCCTCGAGGTCGATGCATGGTTTGTTCACGTCGAGTTCGTCGAGGGTCTGGACCGTCTTCAACTCGATGAACCTCGCACCCACGAGCCACGAGACGATGATGTTCTGTGCCATCTGCGTATGGGGTCCTGCCGCGACGCCGAACGGCGTCTCGAGGGTCACGCCGTAGTTGCTGAGGCGGAATCGATCGCTCTCGTTCGGCGTGAAGAAGGCACCGCTCGGAATGCCAAAGATCGAGTCCTTCTCTTCGAGTTCGGTGAAAACCCAGTCGGTGAGTTGCTCCATCGTGATGGGCTGAAAACGGTCCGACATTCGAG
>CAZWMX010000100.1:0-9501 GCA_964635205.1 uncultured Acidimicrobiaceae bacterium
GCCTTCGGCTAACGTCCAGCCGATGCGCGACTACGAGACGAAAGCGGAATGGCGTGCATGGGCGAAGACGGTTGACCGGTCTGGTCTGTCCGAGCGGGTGAACCGTGCCCTGGTCGACTGGGCGCCGTTACACGGAACCGTACTTTCGTATCTAGCGATGGGGGACGAGGTCGACCTCACTCGGGTCCACGACCTTGGAAGATGTCGGGTAGCGATCACGCGTACTCCTGAGGACGGGACCCTCTCGGTTCACGAGTATGAGCCGGGCCGCCTCGAAAGGCATCCTCTCGGCTTTGACCAACCGGGCGCAGATTCTCGAGATGTTCCGCTCGACGAGATCGACGCGGTCCTTGTACCGGGTCTTGCCTTTGACCGGCAAGGAAATCGGCTTGGCAGAGGGAGGGGCTACTACGACGAGTTGCTCGACAGACTCCCAGCGGGAGTCATACGGATCGGCATCACGGTTGATGAGCTCCTCGTGGATTGTGTACCAACCGAGGTCCATGATCGGCGAGTCGCATGGGTAGCCACGGAGTCGGGTGTACACCGAGTTGGAGAGCGGTTGCCCGAGGCAACGGCTCGTTTCGTCGAGTCGGCGGTTCCCCTCGGCATCGCTCCCGACATCCATCGATTCGCGGCAGGCACGAAGACCTCGGCGGATGCAGCTGCCGCCGTAGGCGTCGAGCTCGGCGAAATAGCGAAGAGCATTCTGTTCAGTGTTGACGATGAACCTGTGCTCGTCATCTGCTCGGGGGACTGTCGTATCGATGAGAAGAAGCTTGCGGGTTGGTGTAACGGGACACACGCGAGGATCGCGACTCTCGACGTAGTGCGACAAACCACGGGTTTTGCCGCGGGAGGCACTCCCGGCGTCGGGTTGCCGGAAGCTGTCAAGGTTGTCGCAGATGTCGGTCTGGCGCGCTACCGTTGGGTCTGGTCGGCGGGTGGAACACCTGACACTGTGTTTCCGGTCGCGCTTGATCGCTTGATCGCGGCAAGCGGGGCACGCTGGGCGGACGTAACGTATCGGGGGAAGATGTGACAGGTTGGAACGGCAGTACCGCACTCATCGTGGTTGACGTGCAAAAGGGCTTCGAGGATGCCTCGTACTGGGGGCCGCGTAACAACCCGGACTGCGAGTCGAACATCGAACGGCTGATCGAAGCATGGCGCGCCCAGAATTGGCCGATCGTGTACGTACGTCACGACTCCGCCACACCTTCCTCCCCGCTCGCGGCCGGGGGCAAGGGAAACAAGTTCAAGGAGATTCTGGCGGGGGACCCAGACCTCCTCGTCGTCAAGGATGTACATTCCGCGTTCTACGGAAGCCCCGACCTGGATGAATGGCTGAAGAAGGATGGAATCTCCGGCGTGGCGATCTGTGGTATCCAGACGAACATGTGTTGCGAGACCACCGCGCGGATGGCTTCTGATCTTGGCTACGAGGTCCTTTTTGTCGCCGACGCCACCCACACGTTCGACATCGTCACCGAGACCAAGAAGGTGTACCGGGCACGAGAAATCGCTCGGTACACGATGCTGACGATCGATGCCGACTTCGGGAAGGTCGTCACAACTTCAGAGCTGGTCGGCTGACACCACGATCACAGCTGTCGGGTCGATGTCAAAGCGAAGCTCCGAGTGTTTCGGCATGTCCGAGTCCGTGCGCACTTCCATGACGAATCCCTCGGGTTCCACCTGCACCTGAGCCACGTGTGCACCGTCCGTGAACCGGCTCGCTGTTGTGATTCCAACATGCCGACCGCCGGAATGCACTCTGATCGCTTCCTGCGGAACGAATGCGAGTCCCGATCGTGCCTCGTCGATCTCCCTGAGGGGTACAAGGTTCGTTTGGCCTATGGAGCGAGCAACGAATTCGGATTGAGGGTCATGCCAGATCTCATCAGGTGTCCCGACCCGTACGAGCGTGCCCTGGTCGAGCAACGCCATTCGGTCACAGAAGGTGAATGCTTCATCTCGGTCGTGGGTGACGTAGATGCTCGTGGCGCTCACCGCGTCGAGGATTGCTCTCGTCTCCACCAACAGGGACTCCTTCAGGGAGGTATCGAGTGAGCCGAGTGGTTCGTCGAGCAACACAATGGAGGGTGATGGGGCAAGCGTTCGAGCCAACGCGACTCGCTGCTGTTCGCCTCCGCTCAAGGTCGCCGGCTTTCGATCGGCGAGGCCGCCGAGGCCGACAAGATCGAGAAGTTCGCCACTGCGGCGGTTGCGCTCCTCGATCGCGATGCCAGACATCCGGAGGCCGTAGCCGATGTTTTCGAGGACGGTCATGTGCGGGAACAGCGCATAGTCCTGGAACATCAGCCCCACAGGTCGCCGGTGGGCCGGCGTGTTGACCGTGTCTGTGTTGTCGATTGTGATGGTGCCTGAGCCGACGGGGGTGAGTCCCGCAATGGCTCTCAGTAATGTGCTTTTGCCCGAACCAGATGGGCCCATGATTGCAAAGTGTTCGCCCGTGGAGACGGAAAAATCAACGCGGTCGAGTATGGGGGCTGTGTCATAGGTCACACTGAGATTGCGAATCACAAGGCTCACAGTTCACCTGCACTCGGTGTCCGAAGAGAGTCGATCGCAAGAACGGCGACTCCGGTGATGAACATCAGCATGACGCTGAGAGCCAACGCCGCGCCGAATGGTGTTGATCCCGGACGCCCGAGGAGGCGGAAGATGGCGATGGGGATCGTTGGTGAATCGGGTCGGGTGATGAACGAGGTGGCGCCGAATTCTCCCATGGATATGGCGAACGCGAACGCGGCGCCGACCGCGATCGAGCGAGACACGAGTCTCAGGTCGATCGTCCACCACGCCATCGACGGTGTCGCACCGAGGGTCGCTGCGGCCTCGCGGAGGTGGTGCTGGACGCCGCCCATCGAGGGGCTTGTCGTGCGGACGACGAACGGTATCGCAACAAGCGCATGGGCTATTGGAATGAGTATCACCGACGTGCGGATATCGACGGGCCAGCCAAGAGCAACGAGAAATCCGAATCCGATGGTGACGGCCGATGTACCGAGCGGCAGCATCACGAACACGTCGAAGGTTCTGGCGATACGCCTTCGGGAGTACGAGAGTGCTGCGCTCGCCAGGACGCCGATGAGCAATGCGATGACGGACGCAACCAACGCGAAGCCGAGCGAGTTCACGATCGCTTCGGAAGGCTCCACGAACGCGGCACTCCGGCCCGGCAGGCTGAACAGGTTGGTGTAGTTGGCAACCCCGATGCCACCACCGGGGTTGATGAACGATCGTCCGATGAGGATCCCAAGAGGTAGACCAAGGAGAAGGCCTGTGGTTGTGAGGACGGTTCCGACGGTTAGGCGTTCAGACGTTGTCCCGGGTCGGGGCGGCTGGGTAGCGCTCTGGGCGAACTGGATTGCGGTGCGCTGTTGATATCGACCGTACATCATGAGGATCACGCCAACCCCTATGAGCTGTAGGACGGCGAGCGTTGACGCAACATCCAGGCGCAGATACGCCGTTGTCTGTCTCCAGATCTCGACTTCGATGGTCGAGTGGTTGATGTCTCCGAGGAGGAGCACGACTCCGAAGGATGTGAACGAGAAAAGGAAGACCAGTGCACTCGTCGACGCAATGGCGGGACGAAGAAGTGGGAGTGTCACGGTGCGGAAAGTCTGCAGCTTGGAAGCTCCGAGACTTCTGGCAGCGTCCTCGAGGGAGGGGTCTATTCGCTCCCAGTACGTTCCAACGCCGCGGACAATGATCGCGTAGTTGTAGAACACGTGGGCGATGAGGATGATCCACAACGTCCCTGTGAGATCGACGCCGGTAACACCCCTGGGACCGATGAGTGCAAGGAACGCCGTACCCACTACGAGGGTCGGTAGTACGAACGGAACAAGTGTGGCTGCGCGCATCAGCGACTTGCCGGGGAAGTCGAACCGTGCGAACACCCACGCTGCCGGCAGTCCGAGGATCACCGTCAGGAGCGTGGAGAGCACGGCCTGCCACAGAGTAAAAGCCGCAACACCCTGAAGCGTCGGGTCCGAGAGGACATCCCAGAAGACGGTCGGGTTGAACACACCCTCAGGCGTGAGGCCTCGAATCGTGATGACGATGACCGGGTAGAGGAAGAAGTACGCGAGGAAGAGCGTCGGGACGACAACCAGCGTCGCCGTGCCGAAACGCCCGAAGGGGCTGCGAGCTATGAGCGAGCGATCTTGGTCCATTCCTCGATCCATCGTTCGCGGTTCTCTTCGATCGTTCTCGGCTCCATCACGACGGACCCTTCGGGGAACGTCGTGTAGTCGGCGAATACCCGGGGGAGGACGGCATCCTGGTTTGCCGGGTACACGAACATGTTGAGTGGAATGTCTTCTTGGACTGTCACGGACAGCAGGAAGTCGACGAGTAGCCTCGCTGCGGACTCGTTCTTCGTGCCGCTGAGGATGCCTGCGTATTCGATCTGCCTGAAACAGCCTTCCGTCATGACGCCGGTCGGCGCCTCGGAGAGCTCACCGTAGAAGACTTCTGCGGGTGGAGACGATGCGTACGACACGACGAGCGGTTGCGCCCCACCGGCCCGAGTGAATCGTGTGTAGTAGGCCTCCGACCAATCCGTTGCGACGACCACCCCGTTGTCGAACAGGTCCGTCCAATAGGCCTTCCAGTCGTATTCGGCGCCGTCCGGATAGGCCGCGATCGTCGCCATGAGGAAGGCAAGACCGGGAGATGACGTGGCCGGATCTTCGACGACCAGGAGTCCTTCATACGGTGGATCGAGGAGATCCTCGAGGTTCATGGGCGGAGGTATCCCGAGAGCGGCGAGGCCCGCGATGTCGTAGTTGATGCACACGTCACCGAAGTCGATGGGCGTCACGATGTCATTGTCGACGCGCAGGAGTGGGTCGACGTTCTCGATCCCGTCGGCCGTGTAGGGGATGAAGAGCCCGGAATCGACCGCTCTCGACAGGAACGTGTTGTCCACGCCGTAGAGAACGTCGGCGATTGGGTTGTCCTTCGTCAAGATCGCCTGGATGACCATTGTCCCGGCATCGCCGGCCCACTGGACCTTGACCGTGACCCCTGTCTGCTCGGTGAAAGCCTCGAGTGTGCCCTCACTGAGTGCGAACGATTCGTGGGTCAGCAGCACGATCTCGTCCGGTCGTGACTCCGATGCGCATCCGCTGGCGACGACGAGTGTGGCGAGCAGCACGAGTGTGATCCGCATGGTGCGTCGGTTCATCGGGATACCGGTCCTTCCTGGATCACGAGTACGGCACCTTCATCGACCTCGATGCTGACGCGGTCGGAAACGGCTTCGTTGCTGACACCGCGCGATGTTCCCTGCTCGAGTGTTGCATCGTCGAGCGACCAGCGGAGTCCTGTGGTTGTGACGCCGTCAGCAGTGCCGACGGGAAGCAGCGTGACGAGCTCGCCGATCGCGGCCGAGAAACTGATGGGGTGTTGCGGGGTGGCAGCGCGAACGGTCCCGGTTCCCGTGTGCCAGGTGACGTCAGCCGCAGCCAAGCTCGGGTGAGCCGTCGAGAGCGCCATGCTGAGAAGGTGACCGAGCCTGCCACCTTCGCCTCCATACACGTCGATCGACGCCGCGCTTCTGGCGATCGCAGCCCGCAACGCCAGTTCGAGGTCGGTGTTGTCCTTGTCCGCGGGATGCTCCTCGATCTCGACTCCGGTCCTGCGTGCGTGCTCGAGCCCGGTGACCGAGATCGAGTCGAGGTCGCCGACAAGCAGGTCAACGGGAACCGCAAGCGCTACCGCGTGGTCGTATCCGGAATCAGCAGCGATGACGAGATCGTCGGGGCCGATGGCCGGTGTGGTGTGGATCTCGCCGCCTGCGATGACGACTGCTCGGGCCGGTGATGTGGTCATGCCACCCCTTCCTCCGCTGGCATTATCCAGCTCAGGTTCAGCGGGTCGGTGGCAGTGCGGTGCAAGGCCACCCTCTCAGCCCGGTCGTTCCGAGCTCCCCGGTGTGGTTGTGTCCCCATGATAGCCACTGGAGGGACGAAAGGTGGAGTTGACAATAGAATGTCACTATGACAGTATAATGACATCATCACGGCTGCAAGAGAGCGGAGGAAGCCGATGTTGTGGTACAACAACCCAGAGATGGTCGAGGCCATCCGGGACGGCCGGGGAATGTCAACGATCGCGGAGGACAACCAGCTCATGCGGCTCGTCCGATCCGATGATCGAGATAGACACCACGGGATTCGAATCACCGGAGACAGAAATGGACATTGAGAGCGTTGTTCAGGAAGTTCGACGTATCGCTGAGGGGCAGTTTCAGGTTGCTGGGGACGATTCAGCGCTGGCCGAAGCGGGAGAGGCCCTGTTCACTGCGCTTGAACCGGCACTCCGTCAAGCGGCGTTCACTCTCGCAGAGCAGGCTGCGGCAGAGGTTGCAGCTCAGCTTCCTGACAACACGGTTGATGTCGTGTTGTCCGACGGACAGCCGACCCTTGTCGTGAGAAGCTCCGGAGATTCCGTGGCGATCAATACCGAGGATCTCGATGCCCGGATGACAGTTCGTCTTCCTGAAGATCTCAAGGACGATCTCGAAGTGGCGGCGTCCGAGCTGGGCGACTCTGTCAACATGTTCGTTGTGAAGGCGCTGGCAGGATCAGCTCAGGCCTTGAAGCGTTCGTCTCGATCGACCTTCGAGGGAACCATCGAGACATGAGCGACCGCACGCACACATTTGAAGTCGTCGGACCGCCACGAATCGACGTGAGAATCCGATCCGGTGACGTGATCATTCGACCATCCGGCGGAGAAACCGTCACCGTGGAGCTCTCAGGAAACGCCGAGACTGTTGAGGCGACGACGGTTGACGCGACGCACGATTCGATCTCCGTGCGGTCCCGGCCCCAACGACAAAGATGGTTCTCCAGGACGATGGATGTGTTGATATCTGCTCCTCCCGGAGGGTCGGTTCGCGTCAACCTTGGCGCCGGTGACGTGGTCGTGCGGATTCCACTGTCGTCCCTGGATGTGAATACCGGAGCAGGGGATGTGCTCATCGACGAAGTCGTCGATGAGCTGCGCGTGAAAGTGGCCTCAGGAGACGTAACGACTCGCAAGAACGTGCGAGACGCCAACATCATGTCTGCCAGCGGCGACATTCGTGTTCGGGAAGCGAGCGACATCGCCGTCAGCACGGCGTCGGGTTCGATGGACCTTCGGGTGGTCACAGGCAGTGCACGAATCAAATCAGCCTCGGGTGATCTGAAGCTTCGCGAGTTCAGCGGACCGGAGCTCACCGTCACAACGATGAGCGGCAGCGCGATCATTGGGCTTGTTCCCGGCATGACGGTCGATGCGAAGATCACAGCGATGTCCGGGGAGTTGCGCAATCGGATCAAGCCTTCGAAGGTTGAGAAGACTCGCAGAACCTCTCTCACCGTGAAGTCGCTCAGCGGCGATGTCACGCTGAAATCACCCTGGTAGGTACAAGCCATCAGTGGCGACTAGCGTCTGAGTCATGACGCTGGACATCTCACAGATCATCGCTGAACACCAGTTCGGCCCAGTCGAGGGTGATTGGCGCCCGATCTTCATCGCGATTGCTGGGGGGTCAGGATCCGGCAAGACAACGATCGCTCGGTCTGTGGTCGATCTTGTCGGCCGTGACAGGGTGGTGTACCTCCAACAGGATGCGTACTACAGGGATCAGGCCCACCTCGACCTCGATGAGCGTGTGAAGATCAACTACGACCATCCCGACTCGCTCGAGCTCGAACTGCTCGTCGAGCATCTCGATGCTTTGAGGAATGGACAGTCGATCGAACGGCCTGTGTATGACTTCGAGACCCATACACGCACAGCGGAGACCTACACCTTGGCGCCCGAGGCCGCTGTGATCGTCGAGGGGATACTTCTGTTCGCCGACCCGGAATTGCGCGAGCGGTTCGATGTGCGTGTCTTCATCGACACAGAGGCCGATGTGAGGCTCATGCGCAGACTCCGGCGGGACATCGTCGAGAGAGGCCGATCTCTCGAATCCGTGCTCGAGCAGTACGAGAAGACGGTTCGCCCGATGCACTACCAGTTCGTCGAGCCTTCGAAACGGTACGCAGACCTCATCATCCCCGAGGGCGCCAACACCGGTGCGATCGGCACGGTGTCCTCCATGATCCGCCACTTCCTTGCTCAGAGGCGGTAGCGGCCGTCAGCCGTCAGCCTTCAGGACTCTGGCGTAGAAAACGGCACGAATCTGTACCAAATCTACGCAAGAGTCCACGATCTCTGTTCTCTTCGAGTATCTCCACCAACCGATCCGCCATGGGCGCTCCCACTTGTGCGAATGCGAGGTGGCCCGCTGCCGACGCGTGGAAGCGATCATCGGCGAAGAGCGCGGGATCTCTCGCAAACGATGCCATCACGTCCCACGCGTTCGATTTGACCGTCCGGGGGTATCTGGCTGCGACGCGTGCGACGGCTCGGTCTATCGCACGCGCCCTCACCCGTGCCACACCTCGTGCGAGCTCTGGCAGTCGCGGGATGGCGCCGAGATCTCCGATCCCTGAAAGGCCGATGGCGGGTACCGAGTCGTACAGTTCTGCGACGATCCGGTTGAAGTCGGACTCGAACCGGGCGACAGGTGTTCCGCGCAGAGCATCGTTGGAGCCGACCACGAGGTAGGCGATATCTGGTCTGGCCTCAAGAGCAGCATCTACCTGCTCGTCGAGCACATCACGGACCTTCGAGCCCCCGGAGGCGACGCTGATCGCTTCGACCCGGTACCGGCTCGCGAGATGTATCGCCATCTGCCGGGGCCACGAGTGGTCGAGGGGTTCGACGCCGGGTGATGTAACCGAGCTGTCGCCGAGGAACACCAGGCGAAGAGGGGGTGAGCCCGGATCACCGAACAGACCGGATGGGTCCTGGTTGTCAAGCGATGGGAGATCGTCGCGAAAGATGGCTCGGGCCATCTGGCCGGCGAGCAGAGTCCCGGCAACAAGGGGTGGGCGAAGTATTCTCCAGACGCTCATGACCCCATTGTGCCGCATTGAATCAGAGAGTTCGACGATGTATTCCCGTGTCGGTCAGATGGCTTCGAGCGTGAGAACCTGGGAGTGGAGATCACGAATGTCCTCGGCGACATCCAAGGTCTCGAAGCTTCTGTGGTTGAAGCCGGGGGTTTCGAGAGCAAGAAGCGCATCGTCGGTGTGGGTGCTGAAGTAGCGCGGTGGGTCGAGCCACTCATCGCCGATCGGTCCCTCGTGGGTGTTCCCGCCCCACACCACGACCAGCAAGATGGCGCCAGATCGGAGTACCCGTGAGATCTCGGTGAGTACACCTGGGAACTCGCCCGGAGGAACGTGGAGAAGTGAGTTCATGGCAAAGCCAGCATCGAGTGAACCATCGGGGAAGGGGAGCGAGGCGAAGTCGGCAAGCTCGGCGTTCACGCCGCGCGATCGTGTCGCCTCGACGTTCGCCGGCGACAGGTCGATTGCTGTGACATCGAAGTCCTGATCGGCGAGATGTCGCGCGAGT
>CAZWMX010000101.1:0-9317 GCA_964635205.1 uncultured Acidimicrobiaceae bacterium
TGGACCGCTACGGGCACCTGTACCCGTCAGACAACGAGCGTGTCCAGGATGCTCTCGACGCAGCATTCGAGACAGGCTTGGTTGGGTCGAACACTCCGAGTGTCGAATCGAAAGCGGACCAGATGCAGACCGGAGCCTGAGGCACGGACCTATCCGCGGATGTGCCGAGCGCCTGAAGTTCAGTCATAGCAAGGGTTCTGAGGTGGTGGTCAGGGGCGGGATCGAACCGCCGACCCCCGGTTTTTCAGACCGGTGCTCTACCATCTGAGCTACCTGACCATGGCGCCGCCCGGACCTTGCGGTCCGACCGAGCTCGAGATCTGGCGGGAGCGACGGGATTTGAACCCGCGATCTCCGGCTTGACAGGCCGGCGTGAACTCCAGACTTCACCACGCCCCCGTGCGTGCCCCCAGGGGAATTCGAATCCCCGTTGCCGCCTTGAAAGGGCGGAGTCCTAGGCCTCTGGACGATGGGGGCAGGGAGCCAACATTGTACAGAAGAGGACCGGCTACGGACAGGGGAGTATATCCGCACACCGGGCAAGGTGACCATCCCAGCGGCGTGGATCCGGTAGCGGGTATCGTTGCGCCATGACCGATGTACCAACCGATGTTGTGGACAGCCAACCTACCGATATTGATCTCCACAAGACGCTGGTCCGACTCGTTTCGGGCGGTGTTGGTGAAGGCATCGATCGGCTGAAGGCACTCACCGCCGAACTCGAAGCGGCAGACCACGATCCCGAGTCGGTCGAGGCCGTGCCCATCGCCACAAACCCTGTTGTCATGACCCTTGTCGGGTGGGTTTCGGAGTGGCCGGAGCAAATCAACTCAGCACGTTCCAATGCTCAGCGGATGACGTATCCCCTGACTCAACTCTTCGGGGTTCTCTATGACACAACCGCTGTGGTAGCCAGAGCGACAGGGATTGCAGATTTTCTGTCTTCCCTGACGGAACCAACCCGTCAGGCGCTGGCTCAGGAGTTGGATCGCCTCTCAAAGGTCGGTGCGGCGGAGTACACGAGGGGTCGTGTGCTCTCTGTCCAGGCGTTCGAGCGTTCTGTGGACGGGATCATCGGCTATCTCGGTGAATCCGAGGAGCTCGGCGAACTCGTTCGAGAGCAGACCCTCGGCGTCACCGGTGCAGCAGTGCAGGAGATCAGAGAGACGGGCGCGGCTGCCGATGGTCTCACCGAGGGAATCTTTCGCAAGCTACTCGGGCGCGACAGTCGGCCGCTTCCACCGGTACCTGCTTCAGAGCCTTCATGAGCAAGGCCGGCAACTATCACATCCTGCAAGGCCGGACGGCAGGGTTCATCACGAGGCTCTTTGCGTATGTCGTGGATCTCGTGATCGTCGCCGGGATTCTCGCCGTTGGCGGCTGGCTGGCCGTGTTGGTCGACACCATTTTCGAGCGGATGGGTCTTGACCCCAGAATCGACGTTTCAACGATCTACATTTTCCTCATCCCTTTCATCATCGGGCTGTACTTCGTGATGTTCTGGGCGCTGACCGGCAGGACCATTGGCAAATGGTTCATGGGCTTGAAGGTGATCGGGGAGAACGGTCGGCCACCAAGCATCGGTCGGTCGATCCTCAGGCTCATCGGGTACGGGCTCTCTGCGGTGGTGTTCTGGGTCGGCTATGCGTGGGTGCTCATCGACGACGAGCGTCAGGCGTGGCATGACCACATCGCCAAGACGTGGGTCGTGTATGACTACGAACGTCGCAAGGGTGGGGAAGTCTACGAGTCGCTCCTCGATCGGAACATCTCCGACTCGTAGAGGTCGCGGGCATCGAGTTCGGGCGGCTGGTCGGTGACTTCGTGGGTGGGCTTCGGGGAACATCCCCTCACGATCGTGCCACCGCGAGGGAGGTGTTGCTCGCTGCGGAGCGCCGGTACGACCACAATGTGAAGGGCCCCGGAACAGCGTCCGGGGCCCCTCATATCGCCTCTGGAAGTTGGCCGCTATCAACCGTCGACTTGCACATCCTCGAACATGATGTGGAGGAACGGTTGGTTCTGTTTGTTCGGTAGTTCGAACCCGGTGGGGACCGGGTTGTCGAAGGGTCCGTCGGGACCGAGCGCCACCGGCGGCAGGATCAGGTGCGCCTGCCAATCTCCCTGCGGGTTCACCCCGTCGTTGAAGACGAGGTTGTAGTCGTCGTCTCGTACGTTCTCGGAAAGCATGAAGTGCACGAATCGCTTCTCCGGCTGAAGTTCACCGTTCACGTACAAATCTCCGGCACCCCAGAAGGCGATGAACGCCATCAGCTGTGGCATGAGCGGGGTACCGATGCCCGTCGCTCCGTGCTGGAGGGCGTTGACGCCGACGCCGCCGAAGTTCTCGTGGTCGGGTATCTCTGGCAGCGCCCTCTTCACTACGAGCCGATACGAGATCTTGCCGTCGGGGCTCGTGAACTTGAAGTCTGCATGGATCTTGTCTTCGGTCGATGAGCCCGACACCGAGGTCACGTCTTGCACCTTGACCTCTGCCTCACCCGTGATGGGCGCCCACTTGTTCGAGAACGGGGTCATCATCGCGGTCTCCCCGTCTCCACTGACGAAGTAGCCCTCAGGTGTGTCTGCGCGCTTGTCGAGCGGGAGCAGTTCCTCACGTAGGGGGCTCTCGGGCGTTCCGAAGACAGCCTTGTCGAGCTTCCGTGGACCGGGGAGGATCCAGCGGACATCGCCACCGTCCCTCGTTTCCATCTCAACCGTGTTCGGCGCGTCGATCACCCTGCGCCCCGACGATGATGAGTGGGCGATGGCGACGACGGCCGTTCCCACGACCATGAGCGCCGCCAGCAGTGCGACGAATAGTGTCTTTCGACTGTTCACGAGATCCTCCTGAATACTTGTTGGTCTTCCCAGCTCCTGACCAGGACGGAGGGTCAACGACGCACCACACAGCGCACACCCCAATGTGTCGTATGAGCGACAGTGTTTGATTCGGCGGATGGCCGACAGCCGACACCTGTGAGAGGCGGGCGAAGGTCTTGCGCCCCTACCTTGCTCGCAGCGTTGTCATGTCTGAGGACAACCGAGTCCACGTCGACCAGGTGCTCGCCGTCAAGACTCGAGAGCCGGGGGAGGAGCTCGTTGCCACTGCGTCCCCGGCCGTCACAGCTAGCCCCCGAGGGTGCGAATGTCTGGCGCTCCGAGACGGGCAGCATCCGCAGTACGGTCGTCCGGCATGGTTTGGGATTCGCGCTCGGCTTCGACCCGCTTCTCGTAGTGCTCGAGCTCCCGCGCAACTGCTGCTTCGTCCCAACCGAGAAGCGGCGCCATGATCGATGCAACGAACTCTGCACCTTTGGTGCCGCGGTCCCTGCACTCGATGGAGAGACGCGTTCTTCGCGTCAGGACATCATCGAGGTGGAGCGCAGCTTCGCTTTCGACGGCGAACCGGACCTCAGCGCCGAGGTATGGGCCCGAAGGCACTTGCTTTGCGAGCAACGGGTCAGATGCTGCGAGATCCAGGATGTCCGTCGTCTCACTTCCGTACCGATGCAGTAGCCGTTCGATCTCGTTCTCCTCGAGTCCATATCGACCGGCGATTTCCTGGCGGTTGCGGTTCATCGAGGAGTACCCGGTGGCTCCGACCAGAGCGATCTGATCGGTTTTCGTCGGCCGGACGCTGATGCCGGCTGCCTCGCACGCGCGGTCGACGGTGTCTTCGGCCATGACGCGATAGGTCGTCAGCTTGCCGCCCGCGATCGTGATCAGCCCGGCCACAGGTTCGGTGATGCTGTGCTCTCGCGAGAGTTTTGCAGTCGATTCGGCGTTTCCAGTGACCAACGGCCGTAATCCGGCGAACACGCCGATGACGTCATCGTGGGTCAATCGCCGTTCAAGGATGCAGTTCGCCTGCTCGAGGACGTAGTCGATGTCGCGTTCGCTTGCCGCCGGGTGGGCAAGATCGAGCTCCCACGGCGTGTCCGTGGTGCCGATGATCCAGAAGTCACCGTGTGGGACGAGAAAGAGGACACTCGTCTTCGTCTTTGTGATGAACCCGACCGTTGATTCGATCGCCGACCTGGCGACGACTATGTGGATTCCCTTGGATGCCGTGACCTCGGTTTCCACGTCGCCGACGAGCATCTCTGTTGCGTCGGTCCAAACGCCGGTCGCGTTGATGACAATCGACGCACCTACCTTGAGTTTCCTGCCCGATTCGAGACAAGTCGCCTCAACGGCGTCAACTCGTCCGGAGTCATCCCTGGGTAGGCCGGTCACCCGCGCGCTCGTGAGGATCCTTGCACCGTATTCGGCCGCGGTCCGAGCGATCGCAACCACGAGTCTCGCATCGTCGGTTCCTGCGTCGTAGTAGCGGATGCCGCCGACGAACTCATCGGCCTTGATGCCGGGGAACACACGTTTGAGACTCTTCCTGCCCAGATGCCATTGGCGGGGAAGCGTGCTGTGACCAAGTTTGGCGAGGCCGTCATAGAGGGCTATGCCTGCGGCCATGTAGACACGTTCCCAGACCCGGTGTTTGATGGGGTAGACAAACGGGACGGGCCAGACGAGATGCGGAGCAATGGACTGACGGAGCAGGCCTCGCTCCAACAGTGCCTCACGAACAAGCTTGAAGTTGAGTTGTTCGAGGTAGCGGATGCCGCCGTGGATCAACTTCGATGAACGACTCGAGGTGCCTGATGCGAGGTCTCGCTGCTCGATCAGAGCAACTGACAGCCCACGCGAAGCTGCATCCAACGCACAACCGACGCCTGTGATGCCGCCACCGATGACAACAACATCGAACGTGTTTCCGTCGAGTTCGTCGAGTGTTTCGGCTCGGTAGGTGGGCCCCAGGTGTGTTGTCATGAGTCCCAAGGGTACCGGCAACCGTAGGCCGCGAACCGTGGACGGTAGACGGTTGTCGGATTCCTGTAGCCTGCCGACATGAGCGACATTCGCGCAACAACACGAGCCTGGATCGATGGTGATCCTGATCCTGTCACCAGGGCTGAGCTGTCCGGACTCCTTGACGCTGATGCCCTCGGAGAGCTCGCGGATCGCATGAACGGCAGTCTCGCATTCGGCACCGCCGGTCTGCGCGGTGTCGTCGAGGGTGGTTCGAATCGGATGAACCGCGCGACGGTTATTCGAGCGACGGCAGGGCTGGCAGCTTTTCTCCTCGCAACCACCGATCCAGAGAACCGACTCGTGGCGATCGGCCGCGATGCGCGCCCATCGTCACAGTCCTTCATGGATGACGCCATTGGAGTGCTCACCGCATCCGGTTTCGCGGTTCGGTACTTCACAGATCCAACACCAACCCCGCTGGTGGCTTTCGCAGGATTGTCGATGGGTGCCTGTGCATCGATCGTCATCACGGCATCACACAATCCGCCTGCCGACAACGGCTACAAGGTGTACGCAGCCAACGGGGCCCAGATCATCCCACCGATGGACTCCGATATCGCAGAACGGATTGCATCAGTGGGAGCAGCGAACGAAGTGCCGCGTGCAGTTGATCCGTATGTCGATCCGGATGTCGTGCCGATCGGTCCTGAGCTCTTTGAGGACTACCTGCATTCGGTCGCTGCATCCCTTCCTTCCGTGACCGGGGATCGGACGATCTCGATCGTCTATACCGCGATGCATGGTGTCGGAGGGAGATCTGTCACGGATGCGCTGGCACGATTCGGCTTCAAGCGGGTACATCCCGTTGCCAGGCAGTTCGCACCCGATGGCACTTTCCCGACGGTCCCCTTTCCGAATCCGGAGGAGCCCGGCGCCCTCGACCTTGCCCACGAGCTTGCACAGGCACTCGACGCGGATCTGGTGCTCGCAAACGATCCGGACACCGATAGGTTGGCTGTGTCGGTACCAATGCCGGGGGGCGTATGGCGACCGTTGACGGGGAATCAGATAGGTTGCCTCCTCGCCGAGTACCTCCTTGGCCACGGCGAGCCGGGCGACCGAACGGCGATCAACTCGATCGTCTCGACGCCGATGCTCGCCGACATTGCTGCTGCTCATGGCGCGACATGGGGCCGGTCGCTCACAGGTTTCAAGTGGATCTGGAATGCAGCGCTTGAACTCGAGGACGAGGGAGCGGGGAGTCTCGTCCTCGGATTCGAGGAGGCTCTCGGATACTCGGTCGGCACCACAGTCAGGGACAAGGACGGAATCTCTGCCGCGGTTGCTTTTGCAGCACTTGCAGCTGAGGCTGCTGCCGATGGGTCGATCGTGCTGGATCGTCTCGGCGACCTCTATCGCAGATACGGGATATGGGCGTCAACCCAGGTGTCGATCAGAAGAGAAGGACCGACGGGAGGTGACGAAATCGCCGAGGCGATGACAGCGCTGCGGTCCGAACCACCAGCATCGATAGCCGACGTCGCCGTCGAGTCCGTCACCGATTTCTCGGTCGGTGAGAACGAGCGTCCGCGCTACCTCGGTGCAACGAACCTCATCGAGCTCGATCTTGGTGATGTGGGGCGCGTCCTTGCGAGACCGTCAGGAACCGAACCCAAACTGAAGATATACGTGGATCTGAAGGCAGAGTTCCCGGCCGACGAAGCCTGGCTTGCCACTGAAGAATCTCTGACCAGCAGGGCTGCGGAAGTCGGCGACGATCTCGCCCGTTGGCTCGAACAGGCGATGACACGGCACTAGCGATTCTGTCCCCTGTCCACCTGTCCACCCGATAGGGCACTAGACACCAAACCCGTAAAGCCATGCGCAATCACGGCCGAAACCTAGAGGAGAACAGAAACGGACGGCCTGTGACCACGAAGAACCCGGATCTCCCGGTCTCCATTGACGAGCACGAGTTTTCAACGTCCCGGAAGGGATATGACAAGCGCGAAGTACGTGTGTTCCTTGGAGAGCTCGAGTCCAACTTCCGGGATCTGGAGGAGTGGGCACTCGAGGCCAAGCTTCGCCTCCAGCAGGCCGAATTCGAGGCGAAGAAGGCAAGAGATGCCGAAGGACAATCTGTCGACGCAGCCATCGCTGCCGTACTCGAGTCGAAGGACCGAATTCTTGAGCGTGCTCGGAGCCAAGCGGCTGCGATCGAGCAGGACGCTCAGGAGCGCGCCGATGCAATTCTGCATGGTGTTGGCGTAGCGGAGAGTGAACTTCCCCCTGACCTTGATACTGCGAAGCAGGAGGCGACCGACATCATCGAGGATGCCCAGAGGCAGGCAGCCAGGATACGTGCGGACGCCGACGAAGCCGAGCGCAAGCTCGAGGAGCTCACGGCGGAACGCGAGAAGGTTCGCAATGAGATCGAGGCCCTGATCGCTGAAACACAGATCACCGAGTCAGAGCAGGGCGTTGAGATCGACCCGGTGGGCACGCTGCGTCGCGTCGAGGAACAGTCGATGGAAATCATCGCTGACGCCGAATCCGCCGCCGACAAGATCCGGACTGATGCCGAGGCGCGTGTGGCCGAAGCGCACCTTGACGTGGAGCGCGCGCTCTCTGCATCGAAGGCAACCATCGGCGAGGCAGAGGAACGTGTCCAAGAGATGCTCCTCATGGCGGAGGCAGCTTCCGAACGATCCCTCCAAGTTGCTGATGAGCAGGCGACGAAACGCATCGAGTATCTGGTATCCGAGGCTCAGACTCGGATGGAGGAAGTAACCGGACAGGCAGAGTCCAACGCGGCTGCGCTCACCGAAGAGGCACAAGCTCTCCGTGACCAGGCGCGGGCGGATTCAGAAGAAGTCAAGCAGCAGGCCCTGGGTCTGCTCGCCGAGGCTGAGAGAGCCGCCGAGGCACGGCTCGCTGAGATCGTATTGCGCGAGGCCGAACTCGAGAACCTGAAGGCGATGGCCACGGAGGCCGAGCAGACCGCAGCAGAAACACTCGAGACCGCACGTGACGGCGCAGAAGCGCTCAGAGAAGAGGCTCAGGAGTTTCGCGAGGAGGCCAGACGCAAGAAGGACGAAGCGGAGACCTCTCTCGTTGATGCGAACGAGGAGGCCAAGCACCTTCGCACCGAGGCCAAACATGCTGCACTGATTCTGATGAACGATGCAAAGGCCTTCAGATCAGATGCCGAAGCCGAGGTTGAACGGCTACTTGCAGAGGCTGAGCAGATCAAGGTGGCGGCCGAACAGACGAAGTCGGCGGCCGAACGGGTTGCCGAAGACCTCAAGGCGGCAGTTGCTGAAGAAGTCGAAGGGCTGAGGGCTGCCACCATCACCGAAGCAGAAGAACTGAGGGCCACAGCGCGCAGCGATGCCGAGGGGATGAGGACAGCGGCTCAACGAGCCAACGCAGAACTGAGTGCAATCGCTCAGGCCGAAGCCGAGGAGATGATTTCCAACGCAGCCCGAGAAGCGGACGAGGCACGGGCTGCTGCCGAAACCGAGGTCTCGGAGACGATGGTCGACCTCCAGCTCAAGGTTCTCGCAGCGAAGAAGACCGCTGCCCGTACCGAATCGGAGCAGCAGGCCCAGAAGGCTGCAGCCCTCGAGGAAGTCCTCAAGATCCGTAGCGATGCAGAGGAGATGATGACACTCGCAGAGCAGCGTCTCGCTTCGAGCAACGCTGTCGTGGCAGAAGCTCAGGAGAAGCTCGACGTTGCAGAGGCGAGATTCAGCGATGCCGAAGCGAAGGTCATCAAGGCAGATGAGGAAGTCTCCAAGGCGGAATCGGTCGCTGCAGATCTCATCGAGGACGCACAGAAGATTCGTCAGGAAGCCGCTGCACAGGCAGAGCGTGTGATGACGCAGAGGGCCGAGCTCAAGGAGCAGACCAAGACTGCGCAGTCTGAACTCGAGTCGATTCGTAAGGAGACATCTGAGCTCCGTGCGGCTGCGATGGCTGATGTTGCGCGTATGCGTGAGCAGGCTGCTGCGGCACGTGAGCAGATCGAAGAGGTCGACGATGCCAAGGCGAAGGCGCGGATGATCCTCGAGACGGCGAAGCTCGAGGCTGCGAAGACTCGTGACACAATCGCCGCCGAGCTCGAGGAAGCAGAACTTCGGTTGTCGGCCTCCGAGGCAACCAAAGAGGAAGCCGAGGGAATCCTCCAGGCCGCTCGAGACGAGGCAGAGCTCATCCGTATCGAGTCCTCTTCGATCCAGGACCAGGCGCGGTCCATTCTCGATTCCGCGAAGGAGCACGCAGACGAGCTCGAAGACGCCGAGGAGACTGCCCTTGGTCTCATTGAAAAGGCCCAGCAGGAGGCGGCGGGAATCCGCGCCCGAGCCGAGGGCGAGGCTGCGGCGATCGAGGCGAAGATCGAGCAACTCGAGGCCATGGCCAGCTCTTTCGAGGAGCTCAAGTCCGACAACGAGCGTCTCCGTGCTGATGCCGAGAGTGAGCATGAGGCATCAACTGAGACGGTT
>CAZWMX010000102.1:0-9169 GCA_964635205.1 uncultured Acidimicrobiaceae bacterium
CGTGATCCGGATATGAGATCAGTCCTCTGATCTCATATCCGGATCATTCGCCTTCAGCTCGGCTTCCCTGTCCGCCCGCGATACGTAGTCCTTGTAGGAGCGCTTTCTGGTGCGGCTTATCAACACATAGAGACCGACGATCCCGAGGGCGAGGAGTAACCAGACGAGGATCGCTCCGCCGCCGGCCTCGGGGATGGTCGATGTCTCCTGTGCCAGGAGAGAAGCTGTCTCCTGTGCCAGGAGAGAAGCTGTCTCCTGTGCCAGGAGAGAAGCTGTCTCCTGTGCCAGGAGAGAAGCTGTTTCCTGTGCCAGGAGTGATGCTGCGAACACACTCCTAGCCTACGCTCGTCGCACCCGGAGAATCCATTGGCCAAGACGGTCACCCTCATACGCCACGCAGAGACCAATGCCAATCGTGTCGGCCGTTGGCAGGGTTTCCAAGATTCCGGGATCTCGCCACACGGCGAGACCCAGTTGGTCGCGCTCGCGGGTCGCCAGAACGGACAACGACCAGATGTGCTCATCGCATCCGACCTGCCGAGGACGATGCGGACGGCGAGCGTTCTCGGTGACCCCGTCGCGAACCCTGCGTGGCGAGAGTTCGATGTTGGTGATTGGGAGGGATTGACCTCCGCCGAGATCACGGACAGGTTCCCGGGTCAGATGGACGCGTTCTTGAGAGGCGATGCGATTGCCCCTGGCGGAGGCGAGAACATGGCAGACTTTCGCCGTCGTGTTGTCAGCGCCTTTGAGACAGTCGTCGATTCCATCGATGATGAGCAAAGCGCCGTTGTTGTCACCCACGGCGGTGTGATCTGGTCCACCATGTCCTACGTCCTGGGTCTGACCGGGGGAGCACTCCGGATGATTCCATCCCACAACACTGCCTCAACGCATATCCGCGTCGAGGAGGATGGCACCATGCAGGTGGCTGTATTCAACGACGCAACGCACCTCACAGAACCCTCGACTCAGTTCGGACCTGAGGGAACGATCGTCTCGTTGTACCGCCACGGACAGAGCGAGGCGAATGTCGAGGGCAGATGGCAGGGGAGAACGGACAGCCCGCTGACCGCGCTCGGCCGAGAACAGGTCAAGGCAGCATCGGCTGTTGCGCCACCGATGCAATCGCTGTTCACGTCACCGCTCGGGAGAACCGTCGAGACGGCCTCGATCATCGGCGACGCTCTGGGTGTGTCGCCGGTTGATGCTGAGGGCCTGATAGAGATGTCTTTCGGCAATTGGGAGAACATGACGATGAACGAGGCTGTGTCGGACGATCCCGAGCTCTTCGAGCAGATCTACGAGGACGGCGTGGACATGCCCCGCGGAAGAGACGGTGAGTCCTTCTCCGAGACAGGTGAGCGCGTGTATGGAACGATCCAGTCCCTGGTCACTTCCACCGGTCATGCACATATCGGTGCCGTATCCCACGGTGCAGCATTGCGGTCCTACATCACACGTGTGATTGGGCTCACCTTCGCGGCGCGAGACCGCTTTCCGATTCCTCGCAACTCCTCGATGTCCCAGGTTCGTCACACGGCCTACGGCCCTGTGCTTGCCGCATACAACGTCGCCCCCCACCTGGACGCATAGGCTCCCCGACGTGCGTCTCCTGATCGTCACGAACGACTATCCGCCGAAACCCGGTGGAATACAGATGTATCTCAAGAATCTGGTTGACGCCTACCCGGATGGGGTCCATGTTGTCGCACCGTCCGATGACGATGCGGACCCAGACGAGCCGGGTGTGTCTCGCGGAGCTCGGTCCTACATGATGCCCACTGCGGCCACCACACGCACGATCGTGGAGGCTGCAGAGACCTTCGGCCCTGAAGCCCTGTTGTTCGGCGCCCCGCATCCACTACCTGTCCTTGGCAACCGTCTTCGGAAACAGCTCGGGGTGCCGATCGGTGTGCTCAGCCACGGAGCGGAGATCACCGTTCCCGGCGCGGTCCCCGGAGTGCGGCAACTCCTTGGTCGAAACCTTGCGTCGGCGGATGTTCGCTTCGCGGTGAGCAGATACACCGCTCGCCGCGTACGTCGGATCTCCCGAAAGCCGGTCGAGTTGCTTGGCTCCGCGGTCGAAGTTGACACATTCGCTCCACCTCACGAACCACCGGTCAACGTGATTCCGGTTGTGGGGTGTGTCAGCCGTTTCGTGCCACGCAAGGGACAGGAACGGCTCATCCGAGCTGCTGCAAGGCTCGATACCGATGTTGAGGTACTCCTCGTTGGCAAGGGTCGAACTGAGGAGAAGCTGCGAAAGCTGGCGAGTTCCCTCGGTGTATCCGTGAGGTTCGAGGTTGACGTCCCCTGGTCGACGCTGCCGGGGCTGTATCAGCAGATGGACGTCTTCTGTATGCCGTGCAAATCACGGTGGGCAGGGCTTGAGTTCGAGGGTCTCGGACTTGTGTTCCTCGAAGCAGCGTCGAGCGGCCTTCCTGTGCTCGCCGGCGACTCCGGAGGTTCTCCGGAAACGGTGCTGCCCGGAGAGACAGGGTTCGTCGTCTCGGACGTTGATGCGATCGTTGAAGGCCTTGAGATCCTTCTCGCAGACCCGTCCGTTGCCCGCGGAATGGGGGCTCGAGGACGCCGATTCGTGGCGGACAACTTCACTTGGGAGAGGGTCATCGAGCGCTTGTATGCAGGATTCGCTCCGCATCTGGGCTAGGTTCTACGCCGTCGAGACCCTTGACAGGACGTCACGACTCACGTATCTCTGTACGCCGACGCCACTACGAACCGGAAAGCCATGACCAAGAAGCTCGTTATCGTCGAGTCGCCGGCAAAGGCGAAGACCATCAACCGCTACCTGGGTAGCGACTTCATCGTTGAGTCTTCGATCGGCCACATCCGCGACATTCCTGCCCGCGCAGCTGATCTGCCTGAGAAGAAGCGTGACCTGTGGAAGAGCACGCGGTTCGGTGTTGATGTTGAGCACGACTTCGCACCGATCTACATCGTCACTGACTCGTCGAAGAAGCAGGTCAGACTCCTGAAGCAGAAACTCAAGGAAGTCGACGAGCTCTACCTCGCCACGGACGAGGATCGCGAGGGAGAGGCCATTGCATGGCACCTCCTCGAGGAACTCAAGCCGAAGGTCCCTGTTCGTCGGATGGTGTTCCATGAGATCACGGAACGGGCGATCAGGGAGGCCGTTGAGAACCCTCGTGAGATCGATCTTCCGCTTGTCCAGGCCCAGGAAACGAGGCGCATCCTCGACAGGTTGTTCGGCTACGAGGTGTCTCCCATCTTGTGGCGGCGCGTGCAGAAGGGGCTCTCGGCAGGTCGAGTCCAGTCGCCCGCAACCCGCATCATCGTCGAGCGAGAACGCGAGCGTATCGCGTTCGTCAGGGCCGGCTACTCAGGTCTCAAGGCGATCTTCGCCGCGGACGAAGGTGAGTTCCCTGCCACGCTCAGGAAGGTCGACGGCACACGGATCGCAGAGGGCTCAGACTTCGGCGCCGACGGCCAACTCCGGAAGGAACGCCTGCTGCTCACGACAGAGGACGCGGTCGACCTCGCGACCGGTCTCTCCGGCTCGGAGTTCGCTGTATCGAGTGTCGAGCGTAAGCCGTACACACGGCGGCCCTATCCCCCCTTCAGGACCTCGACCCTTCAACAGGAGGCAGGCCGCAAGTTCCGGTTTGGTGCTCGTCGAACCATGAGCGCGGCTCAACGTCTGTACGAGGCTGGCTTCATCACCTACATGAGGACGGACTCAACGAACCTCTCCGGCACCGCGATTCAGGCTGCACGTTCTCTTGTGACGGATCGGTATGGTGCCAAGTTCCTGCCGACCAAGCCACGGACGTACGGCAAGCAGGCGAAGGGTGCCCAGGAAGCCCATGAGGCGATTCGGCCGGCGGGTGATCGGTTCGTGGACATCGATGCGGTCGCGGCGAACTTCGGCCAGGGCTCCGACGAGAAGCGGGTATACGAGCTCATCTGGATGAGAACCGTTGCTTCCCAGATGAAGGATGCCAAGGGCGAGAGTCTCATCGTCCAGATCGAAGCGGACACCCTCGATGCGAGAACCTGCATGTTCCAGGCATCCGGTCGCACGATCACGTTTCCCGGGTTTCTCCGCGCATACGTCGAAGGACATGACGACCCCGATGACGCCCTTGATGACAAGGAGACCCATCTTCCGCACATGGTCGAGGGTGACGCTGTGCGCCCGGTGCAACTCGAGCCGACCGATCACGAAACAAAACCGCCTGCCCGCTACACCGAGGCTTCGTTGATCAAGAGGCTCGAAGAGCTCGGTATCGGACGACCTTCAACCTATGCGTCGATCATCACGACGATCCTCGACCGCGAGTATGCGCGAAAACAGGGTTCGGCCCTGATTCCGACATGGAGAGCCTTCAGTGTGGTTGGACTGTTGGAGCAGTACTTCTCCGACTACGTCGACTACGACTTCACCGCTCGGATGGAGACAGATCTCGATCGTATCGCCGCCGGTGACGCAGAGATGGTCCCGTATCTCGACGCCTTCTACAACGGCAACGGTTCTCCTGGACTCAAGAAACTCGTGGGTGAGGACGTACTCGAGCGGATCGATCCAAAGGCTGTGAATTCGTTCCCGATCGGCATCGGTGAAGACGGCGAGCCGATCGTTGCCAGAGCCGGCCAGTACGGCCCGTATCTCCAGCACGGTGAACGGAGAGCGTCGATTCCGCCCGACCTTGCTCCGGACGAGCTCACGCTCGGGCGAGCCCTCGAGTTGCTCGACGCACCCAATGGCGACAGGTCTCTCGGCACGGACCCGGAATCTGGGCTGGAGGTCTTCGCGAAGGCCGGCCGTTTCGGTCCGTACGTGCAACTTGGCGAGCGAGATGCTGATTCCAAGGAGAAACCGAAAACAGCATCGCTCTTCAA
Organism: uncultured Acidimicrobiaceae bacterium; assembly: GCA_964635205.1. GTDB lineage: Bacteria > Actinomycetota > Acidimicrobiia > Spongiisociales > UBA5794 > B3-G11. The sequence continues at coordinate 4,888 of CAZWMX010000102.1, forward strand.
GACGATGTCGCTCGACGAGATCACACTCGATGAAGCGCTCCAGCTCCTCACCATCCCTCGGATGGTTGGAGAACACCCCGAGGATGGGAAGCCCATCGAGGCGTTGAACGGCCGCTATGGACCGTACATCAAGTGGAACAAGGAGAGCCGATCGCTCGAGGAGGAGGATCAGATCTTCTCTGTCTCCCTCGAAGATGCCCTTGCCCTTCTGGCAAAGCCCCGCCAGAGACGTGGTGCAAAGCCGCCGCTCAAAGAACTTGGGGCAGATCCGGTGACGGGCAAGGAGATCGTTGTCAAGGATGGCCGCTTCGGCCTCTACATGACCGACGGCGAAACGAACGTCTCGTTCCGAAAGGCAGAAACGATCGAGAACATCACCCTCGAACACGCATCCGACCGCCTCGCCGAGAAGCGGGCGAAGGGCCCGGCGAAGAAGAAGTAGCCAGGTATCAGGTGTCAGGTGTCAGGTTTCAGGGAAGAATCAGGCATCAGGAGTCGGGCAGCAGGCATCTGAGTTCTGCGAGACTGACGGTATGAACGAGCCATCCCGATTCGCCGGAGCCCGCTACGTGGCGTTCGAAGGTATTGAGGGCGCAGGTAAGTCAACGATCGCGCAGCGGGTCGCGGATCATCTGAGATCCAGCGGCGAGTCGGTTGTCCTTGTTCGCGAACCGGGTGGCACGGAGGCCGGTGAGAAGATCCGGGACGTTCTCCTCACCATGGATCACGACGTCGCTCCCCGTACCGAGGCTGCCCTGTTCGCTGCGTCGAGGGCCCAGCTGATCGCCGAAACTGTCTCGCCAGCCCTCGCCGAAGGATATTGGGTGCTGTCCGACCGAACGGCGTACTCGTCCCTTGCCTACCAGGCAGGTGGTCGAGGTTTGTCCCTAGGCGAGGTCTTTGAACTCAACGACATCGCACTCGGCGGTGTCTGGCCCGACGTCGTCGTGCTCCTCCGCATCGAGCCCGGTGCTGGGCTCGCAAGACAGGAGGAGGGCGACCGGATCGGCAACGAAGCTGACGAATTCCACACCAGGGTCGCGCTCGCCTTCGATGATCTCGCAGCCGCCGAACCGGATCGGTTCATCGTCCTCGATGCCTCACAGCCTGTGGATGATGTTGTTGCCGCAGTGGTTCGCGAGTTGGGACTTACAACGTGACGCACTTCGCCGATCTCGTTGGACACGGCGGGGTGCTCGATCTCCTGGAATCTGAGCTCGCCAGTCCCTCCCAGGCTTACCTGTTCGTCGGGCCATCAAATGTGGGGAAGGCCAGCGTGGCGAGGCGATTCGCGGCGGTGCTTGTCGGGGGAGAGGATGCTGAGGCTGTTCGCAGAGCGAAAGCCGGGTCTCATCCTGATCTCGTGCTGATCGCTCCGGAGGGACGTTCGTCGATCACCGTTGATCAGGCCCGCGGGGTTGTTTCTTCCGCTGTGCTGTCTCCCCTTGAAGCCGGACGAAAGGTGTTTCTCTTTGAAGAGGCATCGATGCTCAACGACGAGGCAGCCAATGCCCTGCTCAAGACGATCGAAGAGCCGATCGCAACGACAACGTTCGTGCTCGTTGCTGAGTCTGAGGATGATCTGCCACCTACGGTCTCGAGCAGGTGCCGTTCCATCGTGTTCGGGCGTGTCTCAGAGGAAGACATCGCGGCAGGCCTTGTTGAGCGTGGGGTGGACCCGGACGACGCGACACGAGCCGCCCGGATCTCTGGAGGGCGCCCGGGGCTTGCCGTTGCTTTGGCCAGGGAACCGCGAGTCGCGTCGTTCAGGGACACATGGTTATCGATACCGGGACAACTCACCGATCATCCCGGTGACGCCTACCGCGTGGCTGCCGAGGTCATGGATGCAACCGAGCCGCTTCTCGCTGCCGTCAAGCAACGCCAGGTTGCCGAACTCGAGAAGGATCATCCTGACGGGAACATCCCGAAGCCGGTGCTGGAACGCCAACAGCGCGAGCTCGCGAGAGCAACCGACGCTCTCTACGTCACCGGTCTCGAGCTGCTCGCGACCTTCTACCGTGATACAGCGAGTGCGCAGCTTGGCGCTCCCGTGCAGAACACGGATATCCCTGTGTCGTCCTTGACACGGGTCACGACTGAAACCGCGGTTCAGAATGCCTCTCGCGTACTCGACACGATCGATTCGCTCCACGCCAACCAGCGTCCGAGCCTCGCTCTCGCGGCCCTGTTCCTTGATCTCGGCACCGATGCCTGATCTCGTAGCTGCGGCGCCGCGGACACTCGACAGGCTTCTTCGGTTGCCGAACCGGGTGGTCACGAGAGCATTCTTCGATCTGGAGGTGACCGGTGCGGAGCATCTGCCTCACGACGGACCGGTGGTGATCGCTGCGAACCACTTCTCTCATCTTGACCCGCCGTTGATCAGCGTGAATCTCGATCGTTACGTGCGTTTCCTCGCCGTTGATGACCTTTTCGCGGAGTCGAGAGCTTTCAAGGGTCTCCTTCAATTCTTCGGGACTATTCCCCTCGATAGGGACGGGTACCCGATCAGGGCCATGCGCGAATCGATCGACCATCTCGAAGGTGGCGGTGCCGTGTGCCTGTTCCCTGAAGGGCGCAGGGTCGAGCGGTGGGGTGAGGACCTACCGAAGAGGGGAGCTGCCTGGCTGGCGTGGATGACAGGCGCACCTCTTGTTCCCGTAGCGATCGTGGGGACCCAGCACAGCCTTGCCCCTGGTGAACGAGCGTTCAAGCGCACCGCGGTGAAGATCTGGATCGTGGAGCCCCTCTGGTGGGATACCTACGAGGACCGGGCAGATCCCATAGGTGCGATGATGGACGACTGGTACGAGGTAGTTGATGAGCGGGTGCGTCATTGGAGCCACTGAGACCACGCTGCACCGGTCTTCGACGAGGAGGACGTCATCACTGAGTCTCAACTGAGCGAGCATCCGACGTTCGTTACGCACCTCGAGTGCTCCGAGACCGGAGATCGCTTCGAGCCGGATACGGTCTGTGGACTCTCCGATGTTGGGAAGCCTCTCCTGGTTCGATACGACTTCGGAGGCCTCGCGTCGGCTGTGACCAAGGACGATCTGGCTTCTCGGCCGGGCGGCGTGTGGCGATACAGGGAGTTTCTACCCGTTCGAGAATCGGCCAATGTTGTATCCCTGGGCGAGACGGAGACACCACTCGTTGCGCTTCGGCACATGTCGGATTTTCTGGGCGTTGGAGACATTCTCGTCAAGGATGAAGGCCGGCTTCCCACGGGATCGTTCAAAGCCAGGGGCATTGCGATTGCTGTGTCCATGGCCAAGGAGCTAGGTCTGTCGCGCCTTGCGATGCCGACCAACGGGAACGCCGGGGCCGCGCTTGCCGCGTACGGTACACGGGCCGGCATGGAGACCTACATCTTCTGCCCGGACAACACGCCCGAGATCAATGTGAGAGAGATCGCACTTCAGGGTGGCAAGGTGTGGAAGGTCAACGGCCTCATCAACGACTGCGCGAAGATCGTGGTCGCCGGAAAGGGTCCGATGGGTTGGTTCGACGTCTCTACCCTCAAAGAGCCGTACCGCATCGAGGGCAAAAAGACGATGGGTCTCGAGCTTGCGGATCAGATGGGGTGGCAGTTGCCCGACGTGATCTTCTACCCGACGGGGGGTGGTACAGGGTTGATAGGCATGTGGAAGGCATTCAACGAGCTCAGTGAGATCGGATGGTTGGCTGGCGACCTGCCGCGGATGGTCGCGGTGCAGTCAACGGGTTGTGCACCGATCGTCCGTGCTTTCGAGGAGGGTGAGCGACATGCGCGGTTCTGGGAGAATGCCTCGACGGTCGCTTCGGGGATCCGTGTACCTGCAGCGATCGGAGATTTCCTCATCCTGGACGCGGTTCGAGAAAGCGGTGGGTTTGCGATCGCGGTCCCCGATACCGACATTGAAGACGCTCAGACGGCAGTTTCCATGCACGATGGCCTCTTGCTCTGCCCGGAGGGTGCGGCTACCTTCGCCGCATACAGGTCAGCCCTGGATCGTGGTCTCGTCTCGAAGGATGAGCGTGCCGTACTGTTCAACTGTGGCAACGGCCTGAAGTATCCGATGCCACCAGCCGATCGTACCCTCGACCACACCGAACCGATCGACTGGGACGCGCTGGCCGAGGCGTGAGTGACCGAGGTTGTCAAGTGCGGTGGGTGGTCCTCCCTCCGGAAAGTCATCTGTCGCCTGTATCATTTCTCCCCGTGCCGGGGTAGCTCAGGGGTAGAGCAACGCACTCGTAATGCGTAGGCCGCGGGTTCAAATCCCGCCTCCGGCTC
>CAZWMX010000103.1:0-9114 GCA_964635205.1 uncultured Acidimicrobiaceae bacterium
GCGAATTCTCCTGAAGCCCCTGCCCTTGTTCTCAGCCTTGGGGATCGTGATGCGGCCGACCTGACCGGTGTCCGAGACGTGTGTACCGCCGTCTGCCTGTCGGTCGAGACCGACGATGTCGATGACCCGGACCTCCTGGATCCCTCTGGGGAGCAGGTTCACCTTGGTCCTGATGAGGCTCGGGTCCTTGTCGGCCGCGTCGCGGGGGAGGAACGACACCTCGATGTCTCGCCGTCTGGCGAGCTCCGCGTTCAGCGCTGCCTCGACAACCGGGATTTCGTCCGCTGTCCAGTCCGGAAGGTCGAAGTCGAGCCTCCCCTCCCCCGGACCCATGTTGCCTCCCGTCACGGGGCTCTGGAAGCGATTCCAGATGACACCGCACAATGCGTGCAGAGCCGTGTGGGTGCGCATGAGCTTGTAGCGTCGATCCCAGTCGATCTCCGCATCAACCGTCATGCCGGCGGATGGCAACGATCCGTCGAGCCAGTGCCAAACACCGTCCGAATCCTCGGTGACACGGACAACTTCCAGCCTGTCCTCGCCGACCGACAGCACCCCGAGATCATGTGGCTGCCCGCCACCACCCGGGTAGAACACCGTGCGATCCAGCAGAACGCGGTTGTCATCGGTGTCGGTACGCACCACTTGTGCCTGCATCGCCGTCGCGTATGCGTCGGTCGCGTAGATCTTCTCGGTCATGGAACCTCCTGACCCCACAGTATCGCGCGGGAGACACGGCACCGTTAACGTGGCCGGATGCACATCGACATCGCCATCATCGGCGGAGGTATTGCCGGGTTGTCCTGCGCCGCCTCCGCCGCACCGCGGGCGTCCGTGGCGGTGATCGAGGCGGAAACCACACTCGGCTATCACGCAACCGGCAGATCGGCTGCCATCCACACGGAGTGCTACGGCGCTGAGCTCATCCGGCGACTCTCCCTCGCCTCTCGGACATACTTTGTGGATCGCGACGAACCTCTCGGCACCGTCCTCCCTGTGCTGTTTGTCGCAGCCAAGGACGACACAGCTGTTGTTGACAACCTCTACGACACGTACCGTCCGCTGGTTCCGACGATTCAGAAACTCTCACCGGAAGAGGTTGCCGAGCTCGTTCCTGTGATCCACGCAGAGACAACGGCAGGGGGGATTCTCGAGCCTGATGCACTGAACCTCGACGTCCACGGGATCCTGACCTCGTTTGCCACCACAGCGCGAGAACATGGCTGCAAAATCCTCACCGACAGTCGCGTCACACAGATCACGAGGAGCGGATCGGTGTGGCGGATGCGTGTAGGAGATCACACCATCACGGCAAACACCATCGTCGATGCGGCCGGTCCGTGGGGAGATGTCGTGGCGACGATGGCAGGCGTGACACCTCTCGGTCTCACTCCGTTCAAGCGCTCGGCATTCACATTCGATCCGGGTGTTCCGGCCGGCGACTGGCCCTTCGTGGTCGACGCTGCTGAACAGTGGTACATGAAGCCTGAAGGGCCCCATCTACTCGGTTCGGCCGCAAGTGAGATCCCGCAGGAACCTTGCGATGCCCGCCCCGACGAGATCGACGTCGCACTCGGCATCGAACGCATCAACGAGTCAACGACGCTGGCAATTCGATCGATCAAGAACCAGTGGGCAGGATTGCGAACCTTCACCCCGGATCGAATTCCCGCTGCCGGGTACGACAATGCCGAAGATGGGTTCTTCTGGCTCGTCGGTCAGGGCGGATACGGGATCCACACCAGTCCGGCACTCGGTGCCACCGCTGCGGGACTACTTGTCGACGGTGCCGTCCCTGAGAGCATCGCTCGATATGGGATCACGGCTGAGATGCTCGATCCGGGGCGGCTTCGTTGACACCTTGCTCATCTTTCGTTCCGGCTCGATAGACGAGCGCGGCAACGCCGAACACGACAATGGTGGCGAAAGAGAACCACTGGATCGCATATCCGAGATGTGATCCTTCGGTGAGTTCCTCTTGTGGGACTCGTATGGGTGTTCCGTCGGGATCAGGTGGGGACTGTTTCTCAAGAATCAATGTGATCGGAAGAGCGTCACCTTCGATCCATCGATAGATGAAGTCGAGGTTCATGCGGCTGAGCGAAGTCAACTTGCCTCCCTCGGGATCGACTTCCCCGATCGGCGTGGAATCCTCTCCATCGTCGATGCGACCCACGAGCACGACCGGACCATCCGGCACCTCGAAGCCCACCGCAGGCGGACCTTCGACGCCGGACGGCGCAAGACCGCGCACAACGATGAGTACCGTCCCATCCGGGCGATCGAGCGGAGTCGCGATCAGCGTGCCCTGGACATCGTCCACTGTACGACCGATGGAGAAGAACTCTGCTTCGTCCCGGTATGTCCCCTCGACGACCGCGCGCCGATAGAGCATCTCGTCCACGTCATCTCCGTGCTGACCCAGTATGCCCGCGAGCGACCTGGGCGGCTCAGCCATTCGCGCCTCGATCGTGGTGTTGAGCGCGCGCCGTTCCTCGAGGCGATCGAGCTGCCACATCCCGGAGAGTATGAAGCTCAGGCTGAGAATCATCCCGACGACGATCGCCAGGATCCATCTCGGCTGCTTCAGTACGGAAGGGTCGAAGGCTGCCACGGGACAAGAGTACGACGCTAGTGCCGGTTCTCCCATTGCTCCCTGGTCATCCCGTAGTTGAGCTGATCGTATCGAACACCTTGCTTGACATAGTGTGACGGTGCAACACCTTCAAGCGTCATCCCTGCCTTCTCCGCCACCCGCGCCGATCCTTTGTTGGGGTGCATCACCGGAGCCCATAGCCGCATCAGACCACGGTGGTCGAACATCTCCTCGATGAGAGCTCGGGTAGCGGTAGTTGCTATGCCCCTCCCCCAATACTCGGGGTTGAGCCACCAACCGAGCTCCGCAACCCCTGTGTTCTCAGCCTCGAAAAGGACGGCCCCAACACCTCCCACGAACGCACCGTCTACGTAGATCGCGTAGTGCAGAGGCGGCTCAGAGGATGTCGCGATCTCCAACCACTCCTCAGCTGCTTCCCTTGTATAAGGGCTCGGAAACTGGTCGCCCATATACACCGGGATGCGCTCATCGTCCGCAGCTTCGATGAGTTCGTCGATCATCTCCCAGACATAGGGGCGCAATACGACATCATCACGCTCGGTCGCGATGGGGCCTGTACGCGCACTTGTGGACGCTTCGACCGCCTCAGGCACCTCATGACGACCTCCCGTGCGCCAGTAGAAGCCGTCGGCCCTGTCCATGAGCCCCCCATCGACCATGTACCGCCGAATCGCCGCATAGTCGGCGTTGATGAGCTGGATCCTGAAGTTGACGTCGCGTTCCGCGTACCGCTCTCCGGGTTCGAACTCCTGAACGATCTTCTCGAGAACGAGTCTGCGCTTCGACGCATTCTTCGGGATCTCGACGAGCCGATCGCCTGCGAAGAACCTACCGAGGATGATCGCCTCTTCCTCGGTCCACGGCCCTGCACAGGTTCGCCCAGTCCCGAATACTCGTGTGGCAGCGAGCGACCCAACGAAGCCAGCGCCCCGGCATCGAGCCTGCACTCGTAGTCGAGCACACCGATCGCTCGGAGGTCACCGATCGCCTTCGCTACTTCCTTGCGGCGGACGTTCAACCGACCGGCCAGATCATCGATCGAGACCTCACCCTCAACGGCAGCACCGAGCACCGCGAGTCGTACCGGATCGAGAACCGCTTTGAGGACGTCGAGCGGAGCGACTCCCTCAGCCATCCGACCCTCCGATCCGAACAGCTCCGGTGCGGCGCGGGTCGGCGGCACCGCTGAGGAGCGACTCTCCATTCCACAAGGCGGCCTGTACGCCACCGAAATACATCGAGAGCGCCGGCAGGGTCCTGATTGCGAGGCCTTGCACCTCCGATGGGTCGACATCGGGTTCGATAGCGAGTGTCGGCACCCCTTCGAACTCCTCTGCATGGATTCGGGGGTGAGCAACAGCGGTCTCGAGGTCCATTCCGCACACGATGTGATTCATCAGGACGGAGGCTATGGCCGACGTGATGCGGGCGGCTCCAGGCGAGCCCAGTGCCATCACCTCACCGTCAGGAGACTGCGCAACCGTGGGAGCCATGTTCGAGAGAAGACGCGTACCGGGAGCGAGAGCATGAAGTCCTTCACTCGTGAGTTCAAGCTCACCGAGGGAGTTGTTCAGGCCGAACCCTGTGCCGGGAATCACGACCCCGGATCCGTATCCGGCTGATGCTGTGATCGAGCATGCTAGTCCGGTGTCATCGACCGCCGATGCTTGAACAGTCGATGGTGACCGATGAATGGCGCTCAGATCACCGGCCTCAGCCAGAGAGAGCAGCAGGTCTGAACCCAGGAACCGGTCCGTGTCGCCATCGAGCACAACCCTTCGAAACGAGAACACAGCGTCTTGTGCCGCTGCGTACCTCGCCACCTCGGACGGTGTCCAGCCGTGGATGCGAAGCTGCTCCAGGAGGGTGAGCAACGCTGTCAACGTGGCACCCCCGACGGCCGGAGGTGCATTGGTTGCGATGTCCCACCCGCGCAACCCGATACGTGACGGCGGGCGAACAACCGGTGCGTACTCCTCGAGATCATGCCTCGTGATCAGACCACCCCGCTCCTTGGACGCACGAGCAAGCGCAGCACCGAGATCACCCCGGTAGAGCAGATCTGCTCCCTCTGCTGCAAGGTTGTCGAGGCAGGAGGCCAGGTCTGGATTGGAGATCATGTCACCGCCCTGGACGGGAGTTCCATCGGAGCGGTGATACATGGGGGCAGTTTCGGGATCCCAGCCGTAGATCACGTCGTGGGCGTAGCCGAGGTAGTAACCGCTGGCCTGGGAAACAAAGAAACCACCCTCCAGCACGTCAACAGTCGGGCCAAACAGCTCAGCCCACGGGACAGCTCCATGGTTTCTGGAGGCAACATCGAAACCCGCAAATGCTCCGGGAGTCGCAACGCTCCCCCACCCGACGACGGTTTCCATACCACCGCCGTACGCCATGTGGACGCGATCCGTGGAAACCGATGCCGTAGCCAAGCGGCCGCGCCCGGGCATCTCGGCATATGCATCGATCACAATCGGCTCGGAATCCGGGGGCCAGATCGTGATGAACGCTCCCCCACCCGGCGACACGATCCCGAGTTCGGTCGACATCGACGCAACAGTTGCGGCGATCGACGCGTCGACGGCATTTCCGCCGGCATCAGCGACAGATCGTCCTGCCTCTGCTGCGACGTCTGATGCTGCGGCTATGACGGTTCGTGGCATGGGTGGTCAGACTAGGGGTGAAGCGCTGTCTCCTCCGCGACGCTGAGGTCATCTTCGCGAATCGTAACCTCGTGGGCAACGATCTCAACCTTGCTGAGATGACCCTCATCCGCGGACCAGAAGCGCCTCTGGAGCGCTCCAACGACCCACACCCTCCGTCCTCGCACCGGCCCGTCAACAATGGTCTCGGTGTCGGGGTTCCATTGCACGACCGGAATCACATCGAGACGGTGGCGAGGTTCCTTCGTTGCCACGGTGACAAGGAGACGCATGAGCGTTGTTCCCGATTCGAAGGTCTGGATGTCCGGTTCGGCAGCAATCCTGCCTGCAATGACGACGAGATTGAGGTCCATGGCACTTCCTTTCGTGGAAGTGCGAGACGAGAACAACATATCCGGTGCGTGCGACACGAACGACATCGATCCCCGACAGGCTGTCGAAACCCAGTGCTGGCATACTTCGTTCAACAATCCCTTGAACTGGAGCATTCACAATGAAGCGCATCCTCACACTCCTTGCCGCACTCGCTCTTGTCCTGTCCGCCTGTGCCTCAGCGACGGAGCCGGCGGCCACCTCGGCGCCCTCTTCGACGACAACAACCACCGCCGCCACCTCGACCACGACTACTCTGCCGCCTTCGACCACGACCACCACCACGGTGGCGCCGACCACAACTGAGGATCCCACCAGCGAGGCCGACAAGGAAGCCATTGCGTCGACATATGAGATCGTCTTCTCGAGCGAAACCACGTTCGACGAGAAGGCTCCTCTGATTGACGATCCCTCCGGGCTCGAGGAGACCGTGCTGAAGTATCAGGAAACCGGAGAATCGATGGGCGGAGTGAGCCTCGTCGCAAGAAAGATCACGGTTGACGGTGACAGCGCAAAGGTCATCTACGACTTCCTCTTCGGCGGCACGCCCACCTATCCGGACCTCACAGGAGATGCCGTTCGTGTCGACGGGACGTGGAAGGTCTCGAGGGCGATGTTCTGCTCAATCATGGCCAACGCCAGAGTTGGGTGTCCGGCTCCGTGAGCCGGACGGCGTTGCGGTCACGGTCCGCCTTCCTTCTCCTTTCGCTTGCGCTGATCGCATCGGCTTGCGCAGGACAGAATGACGATGCCGCCGTCACCCCGGACGGAACCTTCACGGGGGCCGACGGGGTCGCGTCGGATGTGACAGACACCTCACGCATCATCACACTCTCAGGTGACCTCACCGAGTTCGTGTTCGAACTCGGCGCCGGCGACTCGGTTGTCGCCAATGACCTCACCACGGTATATCCCGAAGTAGCCGTCTCTCTTCCCAAGATCGGCATTGGACGCTTCCTCTCCGCTGAGGCCGTGCTCAAGCACGATCCGTCGCTCGTCATCGGAGATACACAGACGTCTCCGCAGTCCGCAATCGATCAGATCCGGGCAGCAGGCGTGCCTGTTGTCATTCTCGACATCTCGACAACATTCGACATCATGTATTCGAAGATCGACGACCTCGGCTCAATACTCGGCGCCGATGAGGCTGCAGCCTCGCTCGTATCCCGGCTCCGAACCGACATCGAAGCTGCAGGCACGGGCGTGGCTCCGAACGACAGCTCTCCGAAAGTCGCCTACGTCTACACCAGGGGCCCGGACGTGATGCTGCTCTTCGGAACCGGGATGGTGACACTCCCCGTCATCGAGGCCGCGGGTGCAACGGATGCGGGATCTGCTGCCGGTGTCGACGGCTCGATCACCGTGACACCCGAGGCCCTCATCGCAGCCGCCCCAGACGTCATCGTCGTCCCTTCTGACGGGCTCGAAGCGCTCGGCGGTATCGAGGGCCTGCTCGCGATACCCGGCATCTCAGAGACACCCGCAGGAATCAACGGATGGATCCTCGCGTATCCGGAGGGCGACTTCCTCACACTTGGTCCGCGGATCGCCGATTCGGTCGCGTCCCTGTCCGCCGATCTTGCAGATCTCGGTCTCGTGCCGTGAGCGAGCGCGGCGGTCGAACGCGTTCGACCGCCTTGTTCTTCATGGGAGCAGGGCTGCTCATCCTGGCTTTCGCCGGCTCCCTGGTCCTCGGTGCTGTGCGCATTCCCATCACGGACATCATCTCCTGGGCTTTCGGCCAGTTGCCCGACGACGATCTCGCTCGAAGAGTCCTGACAGGTGTGCGGCTGCCTCGATCTCTCGGTGCAGTCGCCGTGGGCGCCAGCCTGGGTGTAGCGGGTGCTGCGCTGCAAGGGATCCATCGCACGCCGGTAGTGGATGGGCATCTCGTTGGTATCTCGGCGGCTTCCGGGGTTGGCGTGGCGATCGCCTACGCGGTTGCACCGAGCGACGTCAAGGTCGTCGCGGCCGTGACGCTTGGAGCCACCGCGGGTGCCCTGTACGGTCTCGCGTCGAGGAAGTTCGGGCACACGGGTGGCGGGCCCGTTGTGCTCGTACTGATCGGGATCGCCGCCGGCCTGGCCATGACAGCCTGGACGGGGTTATTCGTGCTCTCGGTCGACAGCCCGGCAGTCCCCACCCTGTCGTTCTTCATCTTCGGTTCGCTTTCGGGTGCAACGATGGCGATCCTCACGATCGCGGCTCCACTGGTGTCCGTAGCGATAGGTGGATTGTGGTGGATGGGCCCAGGCCTTGACCTGCTTTCACTCGGCGAAGAGGAGTCGATCCATCTCGGCTTTGACGCCCGGAAGCGCGTTCCGTCGGCACTCGCCGCGATTGGCATCGCCATCGGAGCATCCGTTGCGCTGGGCGGGGTGATCGGCTTCGTCGGCTTGATCGTTCCGCTTGCGCTCAGGCCGATGTTCGGACCGTCCCAACGAGTGCTGATCCCTGCGTCCGCGATGGGCGGCGCAATCGCCGTTCTGATATTCGATGTCGCAGCGAGAACGATGGCAGCGCCTGTTGAGATCCCGCTCGGATTGTTGACCGCCGCGATCGGTGGCCCTGTGCTCGTATGGCTTGTTCGAAGGGAGACAACTCAGTGAGCGTCACACTCAACGAAGTCGACCTCGACGTCAACGGCCGATCGCTTGTTTCGGGCATCACTCTGGAGGTTGACCCCGGATCGCTCACGGCGCTGATCGGTCCGAATGGTGCAGGCAAAACGACCCTGATTCGGCTCCTGGCCGGCGACATCCCTGCAACGCGGGGCACGGTGAAATACGGTGACGAGCTACTCGATCGAATCCCCATCCGTCGCCGTGCCAGGCTCAGATCTGTTCTACCCCAGATCCACACATCTGCCACATCCTTCACGGTCGAGCAGGTCGTCTCGATGGGCAGATACACATACCGACTCGATCAGGACGGTGACATCGGCCAGGACGGCCGTCTCGTCGATGAAGCCATCGATTCCCTCGACCTCGGAGAGCTCCGATCCAGGCAGATCCGCTTCCTCTCCGGCGGTGAACTGCAGCGCGTGGCGATTGCGCGTGTCCTCGCGCAGCAAGCGCCGCTCGTTCTGCTCGATGAGCCAACCACGGCACTCGACATCAGACACAAGGAATCCGTCATGGCTCTGATCGAGGGCCTCAGGCCACACGGTCACACCGTCGTCGCGGTTCTCCATGATCTCAACATGGCCACGCACTTCGATCAGGTCATGCTTCTCGACGAAGGAGCGATCGTCGCATCCGGCACGCCGGATGATGTGCTGACGAGCGATGTTCTGTCTGCCGTGTACAGCCACCCGATCGACGTTGTTGAGCATCCAACGCGTCCGGGGCTGCTTGTCCTTCCACGCGGTGCAACCCCGGCCAACGCAGGCGGTTCCGAATAGAATCTGATCCGCGCGACGCTTGGCGCATTCTGTGGGCTGGAGCACACGAAAACGATGCA
>CAZWMX010000104.1:0-9078 GCA_964635205.1 uncultured Acidimicrobiaceae bacterium
GGACTACTGGACCGGTATCCAGGCGATGGTCGACCCGATCGACGAACTGATCGAGACATTCAACACAAGAATCGATGGCTGACGGCTGACAGCTTCCATTCTCTGGCTCAAGTGGGGCACTCGGTTGGCCGATCCATAAGGCATGCCCTCGATGTCCATGAAGGATCTGCTTCGCTTCGTCCACCTAGCGGGAACGGAGCGCTCCACCGCGAAGGTCTTCGCCGAGTTGAGCCGATTCATCGGTGAGACACTCGTCGCCCATCGAGTCACCGTCTTCGTCGTTGAGGAGGGACGCTTCGTTCCCTTTGTCTCGGAGTACTCGTCCGGAGCGACCGATCAGCCGAATTTCACGAAGTGGCACGGCTCCGACGCGTTCGAAGGATCGGTACTGGCGACACGACTCCGCGGCGGCGAGGACATACTGCTCATCGAAGACCCGACCGATGTGCTTCCTCTCCAATCCGTCGAGGCGTACGGGATGAAGTCCCTCCTAGTGGCGGGCCTACAAGTCGAATCGGAGATGCTGGGGGCTCTACTCATCGAGGGCGACCATGCCGATCTCGAAGGTCGGATCACGGAAACCCGAGAGTTGGCTGAAATCGTGGCCCTCGCACTCGCCAACGCGAAGGCATTCGAGCGCGAACAGAATCGCACTGAGGAGAGCGAGGCACTTCTCGAGGTTGCTGCTGTCCTGACCGAATCAACCGAGGTGGGGTCTGTTCTGGCCGCGGTCGCACGCAACTCCGCCAAAGTGACCGGCTTCGAGCGGTGTTCGATCCTGTTGTTGGAGGACGACGGGTCCCTCAGACCGGTCATGAGCCAGTTCGCAGACGGCCACACCGATGTCGAGATGTGGCACCGGTTCCGATCCATCGGGGCCGACCTTCCGGCCGCCCGGCTGGCCATGGACACCGGCGTGCCCACAGCCTACGAAATGCCGGACACATCCCCCGATCTGATCCCTCCCGAATGGCACGAGCCCTTCAACTTCGATTCCGTGCTGTTCGTTCCCCTCACGGTCTGGGGACAGGGCCTCGGAGTGCTATTGCTCGACCGTCGAGGGAGCAGAGAGATCGTTCCACAACAGATCAGGATCGCACAGGCGGTTGCTGCCCAGGGTGCTGCCGCCATCGGTATCAGCCGGTTGCTCGAGCGTGAGAGCAGCAGCCTGCACGAAGCCGAGACTTCCTTGCGATCGCTCAGAGTTCGCGAATCCCAGCAGGCAGCTGTAGCGGCGTTGAGTCAGTCGGCCGTGACCTCCGGAGACCTGGACGGCCTCATGGACGAAGCTGTCAGAATCCTCACGAAGACATTGGACGTCGAATACGCGAAGATCCTGGAACTCCTTCCCGCGGGGGGACAGTTCCTCCTCAGAGCGGGGGTGGGATGGGACACGGGCCTGGTCGGAGAGTCAACGGTCGACGCCGGCGTCGGATCACAGGCAGGATTCACGATATCGGTCTCCGTCCCTGTGATAGTCGACAACCTCGCCACCGATCAACGGTTCTCCGGACCCCAGCTCCTTGTCGACCACGGAGTCGTCAGTGGGATCAGCGTCGTCATCGAGGGTCAGGACCACCCCTACGGGGTACTCGGAATCCACACGATCCGACGGCGGACGTTCACTCCCGAGGACGTCGACTTCCTACAGTCCGTCGCGAACATACTGGCCGGCGCCATCGAACGGCAGCGAGGCGAGTGGGCACTCCTCGAGGGTGAGGACCGACTCCAGGCGATCCTCGACACCGCAAGTGACGCCATCATCTCCACAGAGGGCGACAAGATCATCGTCTTCAACCGACATGCGAGCAGAGTCTTCGGCTACACGTCGGACGAGGTGCTCGGAGAGCCGGTTCGAATGCTCATACCCGACCACTACAACCAGCGGTACCGAAACACGATCACCGCTTTCGAACGTGGGGAGATCTCCCAACGGCTCATGGGCAGGCGGCTCGAGCTGGTCGGACGACGCAAGAACGGTGAGGAGTTCCCCGCCGAGATCACGATTTCCCGAGTGGAGGTTGGAGGACAGAGGGTCCTGACGTCGATCGTTCGCGACATCACCGAACGCGTCGAGACGCAGAGACAGATCAGCGAGAGCGAACAGCGCTTTCGCAACTTGTTCGAGCGATCTCCGATCGCCATGTGGGAGGAGGACTTCTCAGCAGTCGGGGCCCTGCTCGACGGTCTCAGAGATGATGGCATCGAAGACCTGCGAACCCACCTCACAACACATCCAGATATTCTCGATACGACCATCGACCTCATCCAGATTCGCAGCGTCAACTCGGCCGCCGTAAAGCTCATCGAGGCCGACAATGTCGAGCAGCTCCTCGGCGGCTTCCGCGGGGACCTCCGCACACAACCTGTGCGTGAGGCATTCATGAATCAGTTGGTCGCCATATGGGATGACCAGGAGAGCCTTCAACTCGACTTCACGGCGACCACCTACCGAGGGGCACGCATCGATTGTGTGCTGCACTTCGCAGCCAACCGATCCGACGAGCGTCTCGACCTTTCGCATGTCATCGTGGCCCTGGCCGACATCACGGAGCGCAAGGCTGCCGAGGAACAGCTCAGACAACTGGCGCAGTCCAAGGACGACCTCATTGCCTCCGTCTCGCACGAGATCCGGACTCCTCTCACAGCGGTACTGGGTTTCGCCGAACTCCTGCGCGACGAACGTGGAAACCTCTCCGAAGCAGAGGGTGCAGAGATGCTCGAGGCCTTGCTGGCCCAGACCACCGATGTCACCGACATCGTCGAAGACCTCCTCGTCGCAGCCAAGGCCGACATCGGGAACCTCCACGTCGTCCGGGTCCCGGTTGACCTGCACGTCCAAGCGTCCAAGGTTCTCGAGACGTGGGGCCGCGATGTTGTGGCACGGGTCCATGTGAGCGGCCCATCGGTTCGCTGCCTGGTCGACCCCGCCCGAGTACGCCAGATCATCCGAAACCTCATCAGCAACGCACTTCGGTATGGCGGACAGAACGTGCGCATCACCGTTGGATACCGCCAGTCCACCGGCTACATCGCTGTGTTCGATGACGGGGACGGCATCCCCCACAAGGACTCCGATAGGGTCTTCGAGAAGTACCAACGCGGCGATCAGCTTCCCGGCCTGACGAACGCTCTCGGCCTCGGCCTCGGCCTCTCACGTCACCTTGCCCGTCTCATGGACGGCGATCTCACGTATCGTCGAGACAACAACGAGAGCCTCTTCGAGCTCACACTCCCTCTCGCCTGAGGTCAGCTGTCAGCCATCAGCTTCCGAGTCGTACTACGTCATACGTATCGCGTAATACGTTCTCCCGCTTTTGACATTTTGTCAAGCGCTTGGGTAGGGTTCGAGGAACCAGGAATGAGAGGAAATCACATGTCCGGAACGGTACGAGCCGCCCTTGTCCAGTCGGCGTGGACGGGTGACTACGACTCGATGCTCAGCACCAACATCGAGTATGCACGCGAGGCCGCCAACGACGGCGCACGGGTGCTCTGCTTCCAGGAGATCTTCACGGGACCGTACTTCTGCAACGTGCAGGATCCGTCCTTCTACGACCTCGCCGAGCCGATTCCCGACGGTCCCACGGTGACCACCATGAAGAAGGTCGCCAAGGAGACCGGAATGGTGATCGTCGTCCCGATATACGAGCGAGTCGACGAAGGAACCTTCTACAACACCGCCGCGGTCATCGACGCAGACGGATCACTCCTGGGTATCTACCGCAAGACGCACATCCCCCAGGTCGAGGGCTTCTGGGAGAAGTTCTACTTCCGTCCGGGGAACCTCGGATATCCAGTGTTCGATACAGCAGTCGGACGCATCGGCGTGTACATTTGTTACGACAGACACTTCCCGGAGGGATGGCGTGAACTCGGACTCAAGGGAGCCAAGATCGTGTTCAACCCATCCGCTACGACCCGCGGACATTCGATGTACCTCTGGCAGCTCGAGCAGCCTGCCGCTGCCGTCGCAAACCAGTACTTCGTCGGTGCGATCAACAGGGTCGGCACCGAGGACCTCGAGGACACCGACTACTACGGGTCGTCGTATTTCGTTGATCCCCGCGGGCAGATCGTTGGGGAAACGGCATCAGACACCAAGGACGAGGTGATCGTGCGGGATCTCGACATGTCCGAAATCGAGGCAGCGAGGAGACATTGGGCCTTCTACCGAGACCGCCGGCCGGAGGTGTACAAAGGTATCGCTGCGTCATGAGTGAATGCACCGTCGAGTTCGTGATCGAGCCCTTCACCGAGGGCTCACCGGGTCGACACGTCTTATCGGGCATCGAGGCCATCGAGGCAAGAGGTCTTCGCGTTTCGATGGGTCCATTCGGTTCGTTCGTCTCGGGGACGGTCGACGAAGTGTCCGGCGCCATCGGGGCGATGGTCGCTGCCGCCGTTGAAGATGGTGCGCGCCGCGTACTCGTCGAGGTGGTGATCGACAAGACATGAAGACACCACGCCATCCTCTCGCACGGGCAATCGGACCACTGGTCGACGCGATCGGTGGCTCGATCGTCGTCGCCGAAGACATCGAGGCCGGCGACATCACGCTCGAGTGGGAAGGTGAACCGGCGATCGGGGTCCGACTCGTCGACATCGTATCGCTCGAACGTCTCGTCGCAACGGTGGAAGAGCAACTCGGATCACCGTTGGCCGAGCTCGACCGTGCAGACAAACAACGCGCCGTGCGCATGCTCGATGAGCGTGGGGCCTTCAGGCTCCGAAAATCGATCGAGGACGTTGGCGGAGCCATGGGTGTGAGTCGCATCACGATCTACAACTACCTGAGCGCAACGAAAAACGGTAGATGAAATGTCTGGGCGAGAGATCGGTTTCTCCTGCCGGCTGCCACACTGGGTACACGGTGCCGTCGACTTCAACAGGTCGTATCCGACTGTCCAAGACAAGATGACAGTTGTCAACACACTGGCTCGGCGCAACGTCGAAGAAGATACGGGCGGACCGTTCGGGGCAGCAGTGTTCGATCTGACGACACATCGCCTTGTGGGGCCAGGCGTCAACATGGTGGTGCCGAGCTCAAACCCCACTGCTCATGCAGAGATCGTGGCCATCAGCGTGGCGGGCTCCACGCTCGGCACATACGATCTGGGGGACGAAGGCAGGAAACCAACGGCACTCGTGACAAGTGTCGAACCGTGCGCGATGTGTCTTGGCGCCACCCCGTGGAGCGGCGTGTCGCGCATCGTCATCGGCGCTCGAGATGAGGATGCGCGGGCCGTGGGGTTCGACGAGGGCAACAAACCCGCCAACTGGATCGAGTCGCTCGAGTCTCGCGGCATCACCGTCGTTCGAGATGTGCTGCGCGAAGAAGCGACCAAGATTCTCGTGAAGTACGAACAGGCGGACAAGAAGATCTACAACATCGCCCCGATGACGGATGGCGTCACCGGATGATGCACGAGGTCCAGGACCGGACGTGGGGTGTCGAACGGTTCGAACGGCCCTCGACCATCGAAGAAGTGCTCCATCTCCTCGATACACACCGGGGGCGAGCGCGAATCGTCGCGGGCGCCACCGACCTGCTCCTCGAGATGCAGAGAGGTATCCGCGCCGTCGACGTCATGATTGACCTGTCCGCGATCGACGGCCTTGACGCCATCACGATGCAAGACGGTGTCGTGTCACTCGGGCCTTTGACGACACACCGCATGATCGTCGAATCGCGCACGATCGTCGCTCATGGGCTCCCTCTCGCCCAGGCCTCACTCGAGGTCGGTTCAGCCCAACTCCGCAATCGGGCGACGGTCGCGGGGAACCTGATCACCGCGAGCCCTGCAAACGACACGATCTCCGCACTCCTCGCCCTGGGCGCCAACGTCGAGCTGACGTCGGTCTCGGGGACACGACACGTCGAACTCGAGGATTTCTACACCGGAGTGCGGCGCACGGTGATGGCGCAAGACGAGCTGATGACGGCGATCCGCTTCCCTGCCATGGGGCCGAACGAGGTCGGCCTGTTCGCCAAGGTCGGCCTCCGATCGGCACAGGCGATCTCCGTGGTGCACGCAGCCGTCGTCCTCGGCGTCGACGACGGGATCGTGACGGCGGCCAGGATCGCCCTTGGAAGCGTGGCTCCGACGGTCGTGCTCGCGCAGGCGGCAGATGCTCTCGTC
Organism: uncultured Acidimicrobiaceae bacterium; assembly: GCA_964635205.1. GTDB lineage: Bacteria > Actinomycetota > Acidimicrobiia > Spongiisociales > UBA5794 > B3-G11. The sequence goes on from CAZWMX010000104.1 coordinate 6,144, forward strand.
GGTGGAGAGCTCGACGACGGCTCGATCGGGCAGTGCGCTCAACGAGCCGCCGATGAGGTCGATCCGATCAGCGACATCCGCTCGACAGACGCCTACCGCACGCACATGGTCCGTGTCACCATTGTGAGGATGCTCAACGCTCTTCGCGACGGGCGCCAGGAATCACAGTGGCCCGCGAGGGTGATCACCTTGTCCGATGGTCAACGTGCATCGACGTCGGCACCGATCACCGTCGAGGAAGGCGACGAGATCCGTGTCACGATCAACGGTACGACCGTCTCAGGCACCGACGCCACCCGCGAGACGCTGCTCGACTGGATCCGAGAGAACGCCACGGACGAGGACGGGTCGCCGTTGACGGGAGCCAAGGAAGGCTGTGCTGAGGGTGAGTGTGGTGCGTGCACGGTCCACATGGACGGCGAGGCCGTGCTCTCCTGCCTCGTGCCGGCAGCCGCGGCCCACGGTCGCTCCGTCGTCACGATCGAGGGGCTCTTCTCGGAATCGGACAAGCGCCTCGAGCAAGCGCTCGTCGAAACGGGAGCGGTCCAGTGCGGGTACTGCACGCCGGGTTTCGTGATGAGCGCCTCGTCCCTGCTCGCCGAGCACACCGGACTCACGGAATCCGAGGTCAGAGACGGCCTTGGAGGGAACATCTGCCGATGCACCGGGTACACATCCATCGTCGAAGCCGTCCTGATCGCAGGATCGGAAGCATCATGACCATCGGCAGAACCGTCATCAAAGAAGACGCCGGGGCCAAGGTCACGGGCAAGGCCCGCTATCCGGGTGACATCATCCTCCCGGATTCCCTGGCGGTGAAGATCGTGTTCTCCAACGAACCGCACGCCCGCATCGTCTCGATGGACACCTCAGCCACCCTCGCCGTCGACGGCGTCGTCGAGGTCGTGACCGCAGGCGACATCCCGATGAACGAGTACGGGCTGACGATGTTCGACCAACCGGTGCTCATCGGCGTCGACGGGACGGGCCGGTCCCTTGTGCCCTCCGACATCTCGCGGTGGGAAGCCGACCAGGTCGCCGTCGTCATCGCCGAGACAGAGGGGGCCGCACTCGCCGGCGCCGAAGCGCTCGATATCGTCTGGGAGCGGCTCCCGATCGTTCCGGATCTCACTGCGGCCGACGCCCCAGGTGCCGAACTCGTGCATCCCGACAACGGCGAAGACACCAACACCTACTGCCGCTACAAGATCCGCAAGGGAGACATGGATGGCGCGTGGGACGAGGCAGACGTCATCGTCGAGGGCTCCTACTCGCTCCCCCACCAGGAACATGCGTACCTCCAGCCCGAAGCAGCCGTGTCGTTCATCGATGACGAAGGCAGGGTGACAGTCGAGATTGCAGGTCAGTGGACGCACGAAGACCAGGAGCAGATCGCCCACGCACTCGACCTCCCGCCGGACCGGGTGCGGGTCATCTACCCCCCGATCGGTGGGGCCTTCGGCGGACGCGAGGACATGACGCTCCAGATCGTGATGGCCGCGGCCGCTCTCAAGCTCCACGCACGCGGCATCGACCGCCCCCTACGGTGCGTCTGGAACCGTGAAGAGAGCATCGTCGGCCATCACAAGCGACACCGGGTTGAGATCACGACGAGATGGGGCGCGACGAACGACGGCAGGATCGTCGCCGTCGAGGCCGACGCCGTCGTCGATGCAGGCGCCTACAACTACACCACGAACAAGGTGATGGCGAACCTCCACCTGACCCTCGCAGGTCCCTACAACGTCGAGAACGTGCATGTCGACTCGCGAGCCGCATACACCCACTCCGTGCCGGGCGGCGCCTTCCGTGGTTTCGGAAGCCCCCAGGCAGCCTTCGTCGCTGAGTCCCAGATGAACAAGGTCGCCGAGGTCCTCGGTATGGACCCCGTCGAGATCCGCAGGATCAACGCACTGCGCGACGGCGACGACTCGGTCACGCAGCGCCCGATGCCCGAAGGCGTCTCGATCGCACAGGTGATCGAGGCATGCGCCGAGGTGTCACACTGGGGCGAACCGATCGCGGACGCCCCCACGGTCACCGGCATCAGGACACTCGAGGCGAGACCCGATGCCGTCAAGACCGGGCGTGGATTCGCCTGCGCACTCAAGAACGTCGGGTTCTCCATGGGGTTCCCCGAACGGTGCGAGGCAACCGTCGTCCTCGAGGGTGACGACGAGATCGACACCGCGAACATCGCACACGCCGGAGCGGACGTCGGCCAGGGGGCCCACACCGTGTTTCTCCAGATGACGGCCGAGGCGCTCGAGATCCCGCTCGACCGGGTCTCCGGTACGTTCTCGGACACCGCGACCTCCGGGGACTCAGGCTCCTCGTCGGCTTCTCGCATGACGTTCATGGCAGGCAACTCGATCCAGGGCGCCACCGAGGAAGCAAAGAAGGCGTGGATCGACGGCGACAGGCCGGCGGTCGGGCACTTCCGCTACGTCCCTCCCCCGACCGAGTACATCGACAAGGACACGGGCGAGGGCCTTCCGGTGATCGCCTACGGGTATGTCGCAGAGGCGGTGGACCTCGCCGTCGATACCGAGACCGGGCACATCCGCATCGGGACCGTCTGGTGCGCGGTCGACGTCGGCCGTGCGATCAACCCCGGCATGGTCAAGGGCCAGGTCGAAGGAGCGATCGTCCAGGCTCACGGCTACGTGCTTTCGGAGCGCCTACACGTCGCCGACGGGAGGATCGTCAACCCGACGCTGTCGGGCTACCTCGTGCCCGGCGCCAAGGACGTACCGGAACGCATCGTGACGGAGATCCTCGAGATCCCGGACCCGCTGGGCCCGTGGGGTGCACGAGGCATGGCCGAGATGCCGTTCATCCCCTACGCCCCGGCCGTGATCGCCGCCCTCCACGACGCAACCGGCGTCTGGTTCGACGAGTTCCCGTTGACACCGGATCGAGTCCTGGAGGGTCT
>CAZWMX010000105.1:0-8538 GCA_964635205.1 uncultured Acidimicrobiaceae bacterium
ATGATCGCGTTTGCGGCAGTGGCACTCGTCGGTCAGGCCCTTGACGCGCGCTACGGCTCAATCGCATCCAGCGTCGCAGCCTCCTAGTCGGAGTCGGCCTCGACGTCGTCGAGTTCCTCGAGCGCCGCTCTTGCGGCTGCCGCGTCCTCTGAGCGCACAGCGATCCTCACACCACCCGTGAGCATGGTGAGCGACGGAAAGGCCCCACCAGCGTCATCCGTCAGCATGTGTGCCGTGATGCCAACAGCCTGGAGATGGGCAAGCGCGGTTTGTCCTGCAAACTCGCTCGAGTAGTGAGCAATCTCAACAATGTCTGACATGTGATCCTCCTGATCCACAGTGTGGCACATCAGGCCGATTGCATCGACAGACGCGCGTGGCCGTTAGCGTTCATGGCGGAGGCACTGATGTCAACAACAGCGGTCTACTCATTGATCTGGATTCCGTGGCTCCGACATCAGGGAGTTCTCCGACATGGGTGACGGAACGATGAGTTACACGCCGGGGGTGAGTTGAAGTGGAACCGGACGCTCATCTCTCTCCCATGGCACCGATCGATCCACCTGAGTCGTACCCATCCGGCCTCGATCGGGAGGAGGTCCTGGCTGATGGCGCACGGATACGTATTCGTCCGATCGTCCCTGCGGACATCGAGCGGCTTCGGCACGCATTCGCGGTCGCCGACACCGAGACGATCCGCCGCCGTTTCCTCACAGGTGCGCCCCCCTCCGGTGAGGGACATTTCCACTACCTCGTCGACATCGACTACCGGAGAAGACTCGCGTTGCTGGCGATGGACATGGAAGGCAACAGCCTCGGTGTTGCCCGATACGAAGCAGTTGAAGACAGCACCCTTGCTGAGATAGCGATCGTCGTGACACCGGAGTGGCGAAAGCGCGGGGTTGGGCACATACTCGTTGAGGCACTCGAAGCTCCCGCGAGGGAAGCCGGTTTCGAGCAATTCGAGGCGTTGTATGCCCCGGATAACCGGGGGATCTCCATCCTGCTCGAGCGGCTTGGTTATGGCGATCGTCGGTTCGAGGACGGTCTCGTGTGCGTGACGAAACTGCTGTCGTGAGGCGTTAGCATCCCCACCGTGCTCGTAGCGGACATCCATGACTCCCTGGACGAACTGTTTCCCTTTGAGAACGCTGCTGTGTGGGATCCCGTCGGCCTGCAGCTCGGCGCGATCGACAACGACGCCGGAGACATCGCAGTCTGCCACGAGGTGAGCGAAGACGTCGTTGCATGGTCGCTCGCGAACGGCGTCAACACTCTCGTGAGTTATCACCCATTGTTGTTCGATCCGATCACCGCGGTGGTCGGCGGTCCGACTCCGGCCGGGAGGGCGTTGCGGTTGCTGCGCGGTGGATTGTCCCTGATCGTTGTCCACACGGCAATGGACGTTGCGCCCAGAGGTACGGGCGATTCGCTACTCGAGGCGCTCGGTGTGGCAACGGCTGGTTCGTTCGCCGACCCCGGTGAGGAATCCGGTTTCTGGATCGGGAGGTACGGCGAATTGGAAGACGCAACAACTGCTGCCTCATTCGCATCGATGGTGTCCGAACGGCTCTCAACGACGGTTCGATTCGCCGGCGACTCCGAGCAGCAGATCAAGACGGTCGGTGTTGTGCCCGGTTCAGGCTCGGCGTTCATCGCGGAGGCGGCCGGTGTCACCGACGTTCTCGTCACGGGTGACGTCAGCCATCACCGCGCACAGGACGCGGTGCAGCGAGGGTTCGTTGTCATAGACGCGGGACACATCCCGACCGAAAGGCCGGGTGTTGAGCACCTGTACGCTTCGGTCTTGAACGTTGCACCTGACGCAGTGTTCATAACCAGTGATCCACATCCATGGGAGGACATTTCGTGGAAGATCTGAAGAGCCTCGAGGATCTGCTCGAGTTGATGGATATCGATCTGCAGATCGACAAGCTTCTCGACCAGAGAAGTTCCCTCCCCGCCCTGGCTGAGTACAAGACCGCACACGGCGAAGTCGAACGGATCACTGCAGCACTACAAGAGGCACGTTCAACGCTGAAGGATGCAGAACGGGGGCTCAGCAAGACGAACGGTGAACTCGAGATCGCAGCGGAGAAGGCTGCATCGGAACAGAATCGCCTGTATGCCGGAGGTCTCTCTGCACGAGACGCCGACTACCTCAGACGTGAGGTCGAGATGCTCAATGGGAAGGTCTCCAAGATGGAGGACCAGGTCCTCGAGTACATCGAAGCCACCGAACTGGCCGAGACCGATGCTGCCCGCCTCAGCGAGGAACTGACCCATGCGACCGAGGAGAAGGACAATCTTGCTGATTCGATCACGGAGCAGTGGCGGCTGATCGACAAGGAACTTGCCGTCAAGGAGGACCGGAAGAAGAGAACGATCGAACTCGTCGACGAGTACCTTCTCGAGATCTACGACGATCTGCGCATCACAGGTACGGGGCGAGTCGTCGGCAGGCTTGTGGACGACACCTGCGGAGCGTGTCACCTGGGGCTCTCCGCTGCCGAGGTGCTCAGAGTCCAGAAGCAGGACCCGCCACGTTGTATCCACTGTCGGGCGATCCTGGTCGGCTGACACGTGTTGTTCTGGCATCTCGGCGCGACCATTGCTTTCGTGCGATATGCCTTCCGCGATCAAGCGATGGATCTTCGGTTTCTCGCCCTGGGTGCCCTCCTTCCCGACCTGATCGACACACCGATCGGTGCCCTGATGTGGACGTCATGGCAAGCACCGCGCCTCTGGTCCCACAGCCTCACATTCGGATCGGCTCTGATGGTCGGCGTGCTCGTAGCGACGAGGCGAGGAACTCGGCGAAAGAAGTGGATGCTGCTCGCGGTTGGTGTAGTGATGCATCTCGCACTGGACGCGATGTGGGCTGATCCCCAAACACTCTGGTGGCCGTTTCTCGGCTGGGAATTCACACGGACGGGTTTCTCGATATTCGCTGAGTATGCGTCTGTTGTCGTTCGAGATCCATGGATGTGGGTAGGAGAACTCGTAGGTCTCGTGTACCTGGCGTTTCTGTGGCGGGCATCGGGCCTGCACCGCCCCGATGCCAGACGCGACCTCCTGTCAACGGGTCGCGTCTCCGCCCCCATCGATCAGGACTGACCCCGATCGAAGTCTCCAGGCACGCAGGGTCATCCGGACTGCGAGCGCTGCAAGAACCACGGCGAATATCCTGCTCAGGACGTCGTCATCCATCGCCTGAGCGAACTGGGCACCACCAAGCGCGAACAGGATCCCGAATCCTCCGGTGAAGTATGCGACCTTCCAAACAACCCGTCCAGCCCTTGCGTGAAGGGTCGTGCCGATGATGGCCGTTGGGAGGATGATCGCCAGAGAAGTTCCCTGGGCCTCCAGTTGGCCGAAAGCGAACAGTGATACCAGAACAGGAACGAAGATGATGCCCCCACCAACGCCGAGTGTTGCCGCAAGCGTGCCGGCGAACAGGCCGAGCAGTATCAGGCCGACGAATTCCACTAGAACCACATCCGAACCGCAGCGACCGCCATCACGACGGCGAACGTGCCCGCGAGGACGTGCTCGGGGACTTTGTGCATCCAGCGTGCGCCCGCCCAAGCTCCGACGGCGGCTCCGACGAACACGACTCCTGCGGTGGCCCAGTTGACGTCACCGTTTCCCGAGAAGGCGAAAAGGGCGGCTGCTGAGGAGGCAACGATCGTTGCTACGGAGGTCGCGGCGGCCGAATACTGGTTGAGACCCACGAGAAGTACCAGGCCCGGAACGACGATGACCCCACCTCCGATGCCGAGGAGACCGGATAGAAAACCGGCAACCGCGCCGACGAGTGCAGCTTTGATCCAAGGAAAGTCCACGCCGACACCGTAGCGTCGTCCGGTTGCCGAACTCCATCGGTAACCTCACGGCGTGCTGAAGAAGGTGCTCCCGCTCGTATTGATTTCCGTCGTTGCCGCGGCCTGTTCGTCGGCGCCCGCTGAGCCGGCCGGCCACGAAAACCCTGAGCGTGCCGTCATAGCTTGGTTCGAAGCGATCGACAACGGCAATGCTGTGGGCGCTTCGAATGCAATCCATTCCGAAACACTTGCTTTGATCCTTGGCATCGAGAATGGTCTCGATGCCGCGGCGATCGCAACGTACCTCGATGACGGTGTACCGCTGGAAACACAGGCAGCGTATTGGGCGTCCTTTGCAGACGGATTCGTCGAGTTCGCCTCGAGACCCGTCTCCACACTCACGGTGGGGGAGTCTGAGCGCTTCACTTCCGAGGGCTTCGAGTTCGCAAGTGTTCCGGTCGGAGGAGGTGTCGGGTCGGGCTCGGTCGTGATCACCCGCATGCGAGACGACGGTTCGTGGGAAGTCGACCTCGTTGCCTCCCTCGGAGACGGATTCGCCCAGCTGCTCGCCGGCGAATACGACGGTCTTCCCAACGATGAGGTCGGAGATCGTGTCCGGTTGGCCTACGCCGAGACGGTGGTGCCGTCGCTGTGGGCCGCAATGACCGACGGGAGCTTCGGCGACGACTTCACGAGGACAGCCATGGCGATCATCGATTCCGTAGACCGTGGACCGTAGACCGCATCGGGTTCCGTCTACCGCTCAAAGGCGCCGTAACGCGGGCAACACCTCTGCTCCGACCATCGCGATCGTGTCACGCTGATCGATGGACGTTGTCTGGATCGCGACGATGTCTGCATGCACTTCGGTGATCAGGGGTGCGTAGACCGATACGTAGTCCTCTGGGGAATGTACGGTCGAGTACAGACCCAGGATCTCCCCCCGATCCATCTCGTCGGCACGTACCCTGAGATCCATCGGATCAACAGCTTCGAGACGACCCGGTGCCCGAAGACCGCGCCATGCACCAAGGGTTGTCCACGCCTCGTCAGCGTTCTCTGCCCTGATGGACCATCGAGTCGCGAGGATCGTCGGCGCCGGACGGCCGGCTTTGAGAGCCGATGCCCTGGCAGGATCGATAACCCGCTCGAAGGTGACGGCCGGAACCTTCACCGACGTGATGATCCCCTCTGCCTTTCGGGCGGCGAGGGCGGCCGACTTCGGCCCTCCGGCAGCCATGAAGATCGGTAGGTCGTGCATCGGCGGGCTGTACAACTTTGCGCGATCGGTCCGGTACCACTCCCCCTCGTAGGTGAGCTTCTCCCCGTCGAGCAGCGCACGCATGATGTCGAGGGCTTCGCCCATCCGAGAAGCTCTCTCTGCGTACTTCGGGAAGTGATAACCGAGAGGCCCTTCGTTGAGGTTCTCGCCCGTGCCGACGCCGAGGTTGAAGCGACCACCACTGATCCGATCAAGCGTCGCCGCTGCTTGGGCTACCACAGCCGGGTGGTATCGCCAGAGGGGAGTGGTAACACCGGTCGCGAACTCGATCGACGAGGTCGCTTGGGCCATTGCAGCGATTGTGGCAAAGGCGAATCCCGAAGCACCGAGGTCGTCCACCCACGGATGGAAGTGTTCCGAGACCAGGACCATGTCGAACCCGGCCTCCTCAGCCAGCACAGCATGTTCTACGAGCACCTCAGGCTGGAACTGTTCATGGCCGGCGAAGTAGGCGAATCGGGTCATGGGAGGAAGGTAGTAGGCAGTACGTATCACGCAGTACGTAGTGGGGAAGTCTCAGGACATCGTCGGCTGATGGCTGAAAGCTGATAGCTGACGGCTTTCTCCCTCAAATCCCCGGAAACCTGTTCGAAGCTGCAAGAGTCATACCCCGCGAAGGCAATCGGAAGGAAGACATGGAAGATACGAAGAAACTGCTCGCGGAGCTTCTTGGTTCGTACATTCTGTTGACGATGGGTGGATTTGCGATTGTTTCCACCGCACTCGGCATTGACGGATCCTTGGTGATCCCGCTTGGATTCGGTCTTGGTCTGATGGTCGGCTTGTACATGTTCGGTGAGGTGTCCGGAGGGCACTACAACCCGGCTGTGAGCCTTGGAGCCCTGCTCGACGGTCGAATCGGTGTGGTCACGTTCGGCGCGTACGTGGTTTCACAGCTCGTCGGATTCGTTCTGGCCGGTTACACCATCGCGTGGGCCTTCGGTGAACAAGCCGCGGCGGCGACGATAACGGCGCCAAACGCGGCCATTGGAGTCACGGATGTCGACACGATCCTCCTGGAGGCGCTGGGAACTGCGCTGCTTGTTGGTGTGATCCTGCGGGTCACCAAGAGCGACATGGTCGGTTCAACTGCATTCCTCGGCATCGGACTCACCCTTGCAACGCTCGCCATTGCGTTCGGTGGATTCACCGGCGGATCGTTCAATCCCGGCCGGTCGTTCGGTTCGGCTGTTGCGGGTGGTGATCTCTCCAACTACTGGATCTATGTCGTCGGACCACTACTCGGTGGTGTTATCGGTTGGGGCGCCTACAGGATCACCGTTCCAGACGAGGAAGAGGACGAGGAAGAGCCCGAAGTCGAGGAGATCGAGGCCGAGGAGATCGAAGTCGACGTCTTCGAAGAATCCGACGAATAGAGAAGATCAAAGGACACAAAGAAAGGAGGGCCGGAAACTCCGGCCCTCCTTGTCGTACTACGTACTACGTAACACGTACTACGTCTCGCGAGTCGGCGTATAAGCCGGATCCTGTCGTGGACGATCATCTATCTGGGACCGGCGTTACCGCACGGCCTCAAGCGACCTACCCGGGATGTAGCGGACGGGCAGCCCTATCCCTGCTCGGTCTTGCTCCTGACGGGGTTTACCTAGCCGAACCGGTCACCCGGCTCGCTGGTGGGCTCTTACCCCACCGTTTCACCCTTGCCTGTTCGCGAACTCTTCGCGAACCCGCAGCAGAACGCGGAGCGTTCTGCTGCGAGCCCGTAGGGCTCGCGTCATCGGCGGTCTACTCTCTGTTGCACTATCCATCGGGTCGCCCCGCCTGGGTGTTACCCAGCGTCATGCCCTGTGGAGTCCGGACTTTCCTCGACCGTCGGAACGGCCGCGATCGTCTTGCCGACTCGCAGAAGGAACGCTAGTCGAACGATGGTTGTTCCGGTCAGGTTGCGCGTCGCTTTTCAGCCCAGGTCGCCCCTGCGGCACCACCAAAGATCGCGAGTATGCCAAGGACAAACAGCCCGAGAACGTTGGGGTTGGTGCCAACAGCGACCATGAAGGTTGCGATCGTGAAGAACTGGATCAGACCTGCGATGCGACCGGCGAGGATTCCGTGGACAAGCGAGAGTCTGCCGGCGACATATCCGGCGCATACGAAGCCGGTCAGTGCGATGCCGATCACCACGAAGAGGTTGCCACCGAGGGGACCGCTCAGGGCGAACAGAGCCATTGAGGCAACCAGGCCTGTGGTTGCCCCGAACAGAATGCCCATCCAGTGGAGTTCACGAAACATGGTGCGGCACGCCCTCCCTGGTGTCCTGGTCCGTGGAACTCCATTCTACCGCCCGTGTGATGCTCACTCTGTGGGCGCGGAGGGAACCAAACAACTGTTGTTAGCGTCTTAGGTGCATACAACGACAAGAAGTGAGGTACGCCCGTCATGAACACGATGGACGACACTCTGGAATTCGACATCTTTCAGGCTCCGATTCTCGATGAACGCCCGTGGGCCGTCTTTGCCGCATGCAAGGACGAACAGGGCATGATCTTCTTTCCTCAGACAAAGGACGAGGAGGCGAAGGCCCTGGCGATCTGTGCGACCTGCCCCGTCATCGAGGACTGCCTCGATCGCGCTCTCGAGATGAATGAGCGCTTCGGCGTATGGGGTGGGACGACGGAGAAGCAGCGCAGAAAGCTAACGAGGATCAGCTGAGCTGATCCTCGTCGTAGTACGTATTGCGTAGTACGTACTACGACGACTGCTCGCAGTCGTTCACACAGCTCTCTCCCTGACCACACCTCCGATGTCGAGACGCCTGACCGACCTGACGCCTGGAACCATCGATAGCGCGGCGACGGCGAACATCGCGAGCACGGCGACGGCGATCGTCAGCGGGCGGATCGTGAGCTCGAACGTGAACGAGTCGTTGTTGTACGAGGTCATGAACAGCCCGGAAATCCAGATTCCGAGGAGAGCGCCGGGGACGATGCCAAAGGCCGTGAGCAGGAGGTTCTCGCCCACGATCATCCAAGCGATCGTTCTGTCGGCCATCCCGTTCGCCTTGAGCGTGGCGAATTCGCCTGATCGTTCCGCGATGTTCACCGAGATCGTGTTGAACATCAGCGAGAACGCCATCAGGCCGCCGAAGACGAACATCGTCCCGACAAAGGCGTAGAACAGGCCGAGGAGCTGCTGGGCCAATTCGTAGAGTGTTCGTGCATCCTGGACCGCAAGAACACCGGGGATGCCCTCAGGAGCTGTTGCGGTGGTGCTTCGGCTCAGCGTTGGGTCGAACAACACCATGGCCGAGGTCACCGTCGGCTCTGCCATGAGGGTCTCGGGGTCGTTGATCCCGGCATCTCGCAGTGCCTCCAAGATCACGTCGCTTCTCGCATAGAGAGGGATCCCGAGCGGTTCGTCCACGAATTCGATGAGTTCGAGCGCGATCGTCACGTCGTGAGCCGGTAGATCGAT
>CAZWMX010000106.1:0-4974 GCA_964635205.1 uncultured Acidimicrobiaceae bacterium
ACCACCATCTCTGCGGCTTCCCTGACGCCTGGGTTTCGGTCGAAGGTGGCGCGTTGGATCGCCGGCTCGATCCGGGGGTCGTCGAATACGGTGATGGCTGCAATCGCCCGTCTGCGTACCTGGGGTGGGCCCGTGGCGATGAAGGCGAGGAGCGGGTCGATGGCCGCGTCGTCGCCGGTGGCGCCCAGTGCCGCGACGGCCGCCTCTCTCACCGTGCGGTCTGGATCGTCGTTGCCGACCTCGACCAGCCACCCGATGGTTGATGGATCGGCCAGCTCGCCGTAGGCGGTTGCCACTGCTTCGCGTACCTTCGGCTCCGGGTCATAGGCGGCTTCGTCGAGATGTTCGAGAGCACGTTTCCCACACGCCCCGAGTTTCTCTGCGGCGGCGGCACGCACGGAGGCGTTCTCATCCTTGACCAGGGTCACGACCGTGTCGAACTCCTCGTTGCACCATTCGGTGCTGAGCGCTGTGGTGGCCATCCTCCGCAGTACCGCGTCCTCGTGGTCCACGAAGGACGCGGGATCATCGATGAGCGCGACAAGGTCGGTGCGCCTAGCCATGCACGCGTCCCCCCTCTCCGCTGCGTCGCTTCGCTCCTCGCGCCTCTCCCGCGAGGGGAGAGGCAAGAATGTGCTCACTTTGCTCGCTCCTGTTTCTTGGTCTCTCCCTTGACGGGAGAGACGCGCACCGAAGGTGCGCAGAGAGGGTGAATGGCGGCCGGCTCACTCGACGCGCTCGAGCGCCATGGCGATACCTTGGCCGACGCCGATGCACATGGTCGCGAGGGCGTAGCGTTCGTTGCGACGATCCATCTCCCTCGCGACGGTCCCGACCAGGCGTGCACCTGTCATGCCGAGGGGGTGGCCGATCGCGATTGCGCCGCCGTTCGGGTTCACATGTTCGGCGTCGTCCGGCAGCCCGAGTTCACGGAGACACGCCAGTGACTGGGAAGCAAAAGCTTCGTTGAGTTCAACTGCCCCGAAGTCGCTGAGAGACATGTTGAGGCGCTCGAGCAACTTGTTCGTTGCAGGCACCGGACCGATCCCCATGATCCGAGGCGGCACTCCGGCGGTGGCCATGCCGAGGATCTTCGCCATGGGTGTTGCGCCGAGCTGTTCAAGAACGCTTCCAGACACAACGAGCGCGGCCGCAGCACCATCGTTGATCCCGCTCGCGTTGCCGGCAGTGATGGTCCCGTTCTCGAAGATCGGTCTGAGGGCACTGAGCTTCTCAAGCGATGTCTCGGGGCGAGGATGTTCGTCCGTGTCGACGACAAGAGGGTCCTGCCTGCGTCTCGGAACTTCGACGCCAACGATCTCGCCGGCAAAGAACCGCTCGGCCTGGGCCTCCGCAGTTCTCTGCTGGGACCGGTACGCAAAGGCATCCTGATCCTCACGCGACACATCGAAGTCCACGGCAACGTTCTCTGCCGTCCCGGCATCTCGTCGGTTCCGAACCGCTCGCGCATCTTCGGGTTGACGAACCGCCACCCGATGGTCGAGTCGTGCATGACGACGGAGCGGTCATAGGGATTCGAAGCCTTGGACATGACCTTTGGGGCACGGCTCATCGATTCGACACCACCGGCCAGCACGATGTCGGCTGCCCCGACCTTGATCGCACGTGCGGCAAGCCCGATCGCCTCCATACCTGAACCGCAGAGACGATTCACTGTTGAACCGGGTACCTCGACGGGGAACCCTGCGAGAAGTGATGACATGCGTGCAACGTTCCGATTGTCCTCTCCTGCCTGGTTCGCATCCCCGAAGTAGATCTCGTCGATGGATGCAGGATCGATGCCGGCGTTGGCCACCACGGTCGCCATCGTGAGCGCTGCAAGATCGTCTGATCGCACAGGCGCAAGGGCACCGGCGAAACGACCGATAGGGGTGCGGATGTAGTTCAGCAAGTAGGCGTTGGACATGGGGAAACAGTAGACAGTTCACAGTTCACAGTTCGCGGTCAGCCGGCATCCGGACTGAAAACTGAAAACTGAAAACTGACAACTCTCCCTCACGGCTTACGGTCTACGGACACGTTCCACGTCACCACGACATCGCTCGCTTCGTCGGCTGTGATCCATGCTTTGGCGGTGTACTGGCCGGGTGGGAGATCGACCGGATCCGATCTGAGAACGTAGGGGATTCTTTCGCCTGCGGGGAGATCGACCGTTTCAATGGCCTGGGTGAAGAACATGCCGTCTGACCAGCGATAGACCTCACCCGAGTCGTCGCTCAGAGTGACCTCAATCCTCTGGCCGTCGGTGAAGGTGAGCGTCGTGTCGGTGTCCGTGAGGTTTGTGAGATCGAAGGGCCAAACGAATGGGTCGCCCACACCGAATCCCAAGTCGCTGACCCGGAGCACGATGCCGGAACTGCCCGACAGATGGGTCGGGTTGAGGATCTCGACATTGATGAGGCCTTCGTTCGCCGCGTCACCCGTGACCCACTGCACGTACTCGGTCCACGACACCGGGGCAAGCGTGGGATCCGATGGTGACATGAGAGCCACAACGGATCCCGGGTCGAGGTCGAGGAGTCGCACGCTCGGCTCACCGCACTGTGGGGGATACGACTCCATCATCGATTCACAGATACGGGCACCGGTCGAATCCATGAAAATGAACCCGGACGCATTCGCGGTGTCCACGCCCGGATCCGATTCCGCACTCGAGCAGGCAGCGACGACAAGCAGGACTGCGACGACCAACCCAACGAGTCGTATCCGTCTGTCCATACGGTGAGGCTACCGCCCGATTCTTCCTGTGACCTGTGACCTGTGACCTGTCTACTGTCTACGCACCGAGGAAGGGACCCATCGTGATGCACAGCAAGACATTGGCCCGCGCCGTTCAAGCCATCGAGGAACGCTCGTACTGGAGCGCGTTTCCGGAGCATCCGAAGGCATACGGCGAGGAAGCCGCGGTGGAAGGGGAGGCCGCGTTCAACGAGTTGCTCGGAAAGCCCTTCGACAGTGGTCAAACCCACGACGGTTTCCTCGAGGTTGCAGAGTCGTCACCTTTCGGCATCGAACTTGGGATCACATATCCCGCAGCCGACGTGGGGGCGGTGATCGGTGCGGCTGTTGAGGCGATGGGCGCCTGGGGTAGGGCATCGGCCGACGACCGAGCAGATGTATGTATCGAGATTCTCGACCGACTCTCCCAGAACTCCTTCGAGATGGCTCACACGGTGATGCACACGACGGGACAGAGCTTCGTCATGGCGTTCCAAGCGGGCGGTCCCCACGCCCTCGACCGTGGGCTCGAAGCAGTTGCCTATGCCTACAGGGAGCAGAAGCGTCTCCCCGACCCTCTCACGTGGGAGAAACCGCAGGGCAAGCGTGCCCCGCTCGTCATAGAGAAGCGATGGATCACACGTCCAAGAGGTGTCGCCGTCCTCATCGGTGTTTCGACGTTCCCGACCTGGAATGGTTATCCAGGGATCTTCGCGAGCCTTGCTGCGGGCAACCCTGTGATCGTCAAGCCACACCCGGGGACGATTCTCCCTCTGGCGCTCTTCGTCCGGATCGCTCGACGGGTGCTCACGGACCGCGGATACGACCCGAACGTCGTTCAGCTTCTCGTGGACACACCCGATACACCGGTCGCAAAGGACCTCGTCATGGCACCGGAAGTCGGCATTGTCGACTACACCGGCGGATCGGCCTTCGGCAACTGGCTCGAGGAGAACGTAACGCACGCCGACGTGTACACGGAGAAGGCCGGCGTCAACTCTGTGATCCTCGACTCTGCCCCAGACCTCGGTTCCGTCTTCAGGAACCTCTCGGTCTCGATGACGATGTACTCGGGTCAGATGTGCACGACGCCCCAGAACCTGTTCGTCCCCGAAACGGGGGTTGCGATCGATGGCGAGAACGTGTCGTACGAAGACGTGACAGCCGGTCTCGTCAAAGCGATAGGTGGGCTTCTCGGAGATGACGCGAGGGCAGGTGCGATCCTCGGAGCGATCAAAGGCACGGACACTCTGGAACGAATCGCTGAAGCCTCGACCTTCGGAGAGGTGCTGCTGGCCTCTCGAGAGGTTCCGAATGAAGAGTTCCCTGGTGCCACCGTTCGCACGCCGGCGATCGTAGAGGTCGAGGGCTCGTCGGATGTCTTCCGAAGGGAGATGTTCGGGCCTGTCATCTTCGTGGTCAAGACCGCTTCAACAGACGAGAGCGTTGCCCTCGCCAAGGCCGTGGCTCTCGAGTGTGGAGCCATCACGTGGCTTGCGTACACAACAGATGATGATGTCCAGGACGCAGTCATTGATGCTGCCGTTGATGCCGGCGTATCCGTTGCCTTCAACCTCACCGGAGGGTTGTTCGTGAACCAGTCGGCAGCTTTCTCCGACTTCCACGTGACGGGAGGGAACACTGCCGGTAACGCATCACTCACTGATCCAGCCTTTGTCGCCCGCAGATTCGTGACCATCGGCGTCCGTATCGAGCCCTAGCCCCGAACGCGTAACGCAAGAATTCTCATTGTTTACAGAACTGAGATGCCCATACACGAAGCAAAGACGCTCAATTTCGTCTAAGTTCGTACCACCTCCCAGACAGCCGGGACCCTGAGGAGACATGACAACAACTCTTGACCATGTAGAAACTCCGGATCTGAGCGACGCGTTTCCGACGGTCGCCTGGCGCGTGCGTGACTGGGCGCAGCGCACTCCAGAACGTGTCACTCTGCGCGACAAGGACTTTGGCGTCTGGCAGGAGATGACGTGCGCAACACTTTGGGATGAGGTGCTCACCGCTGCCCATGCACTTCTTGCGCTTGGTGTCGAACCGAAACAGGTGACCTCGATTCACTCGGAGGACCGCCCCGAGTGGTTGGTCTTCGATTTCGCGTCTGTTGCGATACGAGCGATCTGTACGGGTTTGTATCCGACGAATCCGATGTCCGAGGTGAAGTACCTGCTCAATGACGCCGGATCGATTGTCCACTTTGCGGAGGATCAGGAGCAG
>CAZWMX010000106.1:5074-8505 GCA_964635205.1 uncultured Acidimicrobiaceae bacterium
TGGTCCCTCGCATACAACGGGCCGATACTGAACTTCGCCGAATCGATCGAAACGGTTCAGGCCAACCTGCGCGAGGTACAACCGACAATCTTCTTCGCCGTCCCTCGCATCTGGGAGCGAATCCACGCAGGCGTGAACATCAGACTTCAGGACGCGACCAGGTTGAAGAGACTCGTCTCTGCTTTCGGTCTCAAGCTCGCTACATACATCGGCCGTGCCCGGGTCAACAATGACGGCAACTTCACTCCCGGATCGAAGCTTGCGTATTGGATCGGTTATCCCCTCTTCTTCCGTTCACTGCGCGAGCGAATCGGGCTGCGACACTGTCGATACGCTTCTTCGGGTGCCGCAGCCATTGCCCCTGAGGTGCTCGAATTCTTCATGGGCCTCGGTATCCCCGTCTACGAGCTCTACGGCATGACGGAAAACACCGCCGTCGCGACGACGAATTTCCACGGGCGGGTGAAGCTGGGCACGGTGGGCGAACCATATGACGGAATCGGTCTCAGGATCGACGAGGACACCGGTGAGATCCAGACGAAGCACGACGCGAACTTCGCCGGGTATTGGAAGAGGCCTGAGGCCACAGCTGACACATTCACCGAGGACGGCTGGCTGAAGACCGGTGATGTCGGCGTGTGGGTGGACGGCACCCACGTCAAGATCGTCGACCGGATCAAGCACATCATCATCACGTCCGGTGGCAAGAACATCTCCCCATCTGAGATAGAGAACTCGCTCAAAGCCTCCCCCTACGTGAAGGAGGCGATGGTCATAGGCGATCGTCGCAAGTACATCACGGCAATGATCGGAATCGAATACGACGTAGTCGGCGATTGGGCGCTTCGCCGGCAGCTCCCGTACACGACCTACCGCGATCTCTCCGAAAAACCAGAGGTGATCGAACTCATTCAACGTGTCGTGAACAAGACAAACGAGAAGTTCGCCAGAGTCGAACAGATCAAGAAATTCAGGATGATCCCGAAGGAGCTCGACCATGAGGACGGCGAGCTCACTGCCACCCAGAAGCTGAAGCGATCGGCGATGCTGGACATGTTCGGCGATCTCGTGGAGTCGATGTACTCGTGATGGGGCTCGTCGTATTCGCACAGGCGGTGACGCAGGCGCCCATCGAGAAGTTCCTCAATGCGTTGGGGTCCGGCATTGCGCTCGGCGCGATCTACGCACTGCTGGCGCTCGGCTTCGTGATCATCTTCAAGTCAACGCAGGTCGTCAACTTCGCCCACGGAGCCGTTGCAGCGCTCGGCGCATACTTCGTGGCCTACTTCGTCACAACGGCCAACATCCCCGGCAGGTGGATGGGTGACATATCCCTGACATTGCAATGGACTCTCTCTGCTTTGGTCGCCGTGCTCCTCACCGCGTTCATTGGCATCATCATCGAGCGGATCACGATTCGTCCGATGATCGGGGAACCGTTGTTCGCCGTCGCGATGATCACTCTTGGACTTGATCTCATCATTCGGACCATCACGAACGACCTTTTGGACAACACCATCAAGGGACTCGGAGATCCTTGGGGTATAGCGGTCATCGAGATCGGCTTCTTCCGCATTGCCCAAACCCAGGTTGTCACAATCGTCGTCCTGATCCTCTCTGGTCTCGCGCTTGCCTGGTTCTTCAAGACTCGCACCGGAGTGGCGGTTCGTGCGACAGCGTTCGACCAGGAAGCTGCGATGGCCCAAGGCATCTCCGTCGGGAAGGTCTTTGCGATTGCGTGGGCCATCGGTGCCGGCCTTGCCGCTCTCGGGGGTATCTTCTCGTCGATGGCGCCCAGAGCGGCAGGTGTTGAACCCTTCACCGCGCTCATCGCCTTCCGAGCGTTTCCCGCGGTGATCATCGGTGGCCTCGACTCGGTGAAAGGCGCGGTGTTCGGTGGATTGCTCGTCGGCCTGGCCGAGGTCTTCGCAGGGACCTATCTCTTCGATGTTTCCTGGCTCGGCGTCGGATTCGGAGGCATTGTCCCCTGGATCTTGATGATGATCGTGTTGCTTGTTCGGCCCTATGGCATGTTCGGCACCGAGGAGATCCGCCGCGTATGAGAGGCAGACCGAATCTCTATACCGAGTATCAGTCCGAGATGGGGCTGTTCCCGACGACGACCAAGAAGATCTCAGTCGCTCTTTTGGGTGTGATTGCGCTGCTTGTCCCGTTCAGCGCACTCCCATTCCTCGGATTCCTCGGCGACTCCGGATGGCTGGTGCTGATCAACAAGACGCTGATCTATGCCATCGCCGCGCTGGGTCTGAACTTGCTGGTTGGTGTGGCAGGCCAGGTATCGCTCGGTCACTCGTTCTTCATGGCGGTTGGTGCCTACACGGCGGTTGTGCTTGGTGGCGAGGCAGGCAGAACCGTGTGGGGGCTCGGACTGCCGATATGGATCTGGCTCCCTGCTGCAGGACTCGCGGCTGCACTCGTTGGCATCCTCGTGGCGCCGACCGCCGTGCGAGTTCGTGGCCTCTATCTGGCTTTCGTGACGCTCGGCCTTGTGTTCATCGGACTGTTCCTCTGGCGCAACCTCGGAAAGATCGCCGGTGGGCCATCAACCGGCAGACCGTGGCCCGAGCTGGAGATTGCTCTGTGGCGAGACATGGACCCCATCATCTCATTCGCGAGCGACGGACCGCTGTGGTGGTGGCTCACGCCCATCAACTGGCTTCCCTGGGTCCACATCGAGGAAATGAGCGGCCAGGCGAAGACCTACTTCTTCGTCCTCTTCTTCGTCGTCGTGTTCGCGCTGATATCGAAGAACCTCATGCGGACGAGGGTTGGTCGGTCGTGGGCAGCGATCAGAGATAGGGACATCGCCGCCGAGGTCATGGGTGTCGCAGAAGCCAGGGGCAAGACCCAGGCGTTCGCCATCTCATCGTTCTACGCAGGAATCGCCGGAGCCGTTCTCGCATCCGTTGTTGGCCGCATGATCCCCGAGTCGTGGGATCTCTTCCTGGCCATCGAGTTCGTGGCGATCATCCTCATCGGTGGCGCAGGAACCGTCGCGGGCGTCTTCCTGGGAACGTTCTTCGTCGTCCTCACGCCGAGGATCGTCGAAGACACGACGAACTGGCTGGCGATACAGTCATCAGAGGGCGGAACTTTCGCGTGGCTGGGAAACCTCTTCATCCGTACAAGCCCTGACGACTACATCGGGATCGTCTCGCTGGATGCGTACGGCCCGGGATTGAGCATCTTCCAGTTGAATGTCGTACTGTTCGGCGTGCTCATCATCGTGTTCCTGATCGTCGAGCCACTCGGCATCTACGGTATTTGGATCAAGGTGAGGAACTACTGGAAGGGTTGGCCCTTCACCTACTGATAGGACAGATTGAAAGATCTCGAGCGGTCGGAGACGGCCGCTCAGGAATAATGGAAAGAATCCAAGGAGGAGAAACCAGATGAGAAAGCGATACAGA
>CAZWMX010000107.1:0-8368 GCA_964635205.1 uncultured Acidimicrobiaceae bacterium
TTGGCCAATGTCGTGATGTCTCCGAGATCGCGGTTTTCCGAGATGTCGCGAAGAAGCCTTCGCATGATCTTCCCTGAACGTGTCTTTGGCAGGTCCGGTGTGAAGATGATCGACTTCGGCTTCGCAATGGGACCGATCTTCTTGGCCACGTGGTTTCGGAGTTCGTCGTTGAGGTCGTCGGAATTCGCTGCTCCACCCATCAACGTCACGAAAGCGACGATCGCTTGGCCTGTCAGGTCATCTGTTGCCCCGACTACGGCCGACTCTGCGACCGCGGGATGTGACACGAGTGCCGATTCGACCTCCATCGTGGAGATTCGATGTCCCGCGACGTTCATCACATCGTCGATACGTCCGAGTATCCACAGGTAGCCGTCCTCGTCGAGCTTGGCTCCGTCGCCCGCCCAGTAACGGCCGGGAATCTGGGACCAGTACGTCTTGACGTAGCGATCATCGTCGCCGTAGATGGATCGCAGCATGGCAGGCCATGGTTTCGTGATCGTCAGGAACCCGCCACCTCCAGGGGAGACGGGATTGCCATCCTTGTCGACGATCTCAGCAGTGATACCGGGCAGAGCCTTTGTTGCCGATCCGGGCTTTGTCGTGGTGATGCCCGCGAGAGGTGAGATCATGATGCTGCCCGTCTCGGTCTGCCACCAGGTATCGACGATCGGGCACGAGCCGCCGCCGATGTTCTCGCGATACCACATCCACGCTGCGGGGTTGATCGGCTCACCGACCGATCCGAGAAGACGCAGTGACGAAAGGTCGTGCATCTGCGGATACTCGGTTCCCCACTTCATGAACGCCCGAATCGCTGTCGGCGCGGTGTAGAGGATCGTGACGCCGTACTCCTCGATGATCGACCACAACCGATCCTTGTCCGGATAGTCCGGAGTCCCCTCGTACATGACGCTTGTCGTGTGGTTCGCAAGTGGCCCGTACACGATGTAGGTGTGGCCCGTCACCCAGCCGATGTCCGCAGCGCACCAGTACACATCAGTTTCCGGTTTGATGTCGAATACCTGGGAGTGTGTCGTGGCTGCACTCGTGAGGTAACCGCCGGTCGTGTGCATGATGCCCTTCGGCTTGGCGGTCGTGCCGGAGGTATACAGGATGTAGAGGAGATCCTCGGCACCCATGACCTCCGGCTCGCAAGCCGTCGGCTGGTCGGCGACGAGGTCATGCCACCAGATATCGCGGCCCTCTGTCATCGGTACACCATGCTTCGTACGTTCGTACACGACGCAATGCTCAATGGATGGCGTTGACGCCATTGCCTCGTCGCAGTTGTCCTTGAGCGGGACAACGTTCCCACGGCGCCATGCGCCATCGGCGGTGATGAGCAGTTTCGCCTCGGCATCCCGGCAACGATCGATGATCGAATCTGCACTGAAGCCTCCGAAGATGACGGAGTGAGGTGCGCCGATTCTTGCACACGCCAGCATTGCGACAGCGAGTTCAGGGACCATTCCCATGTAGATGGCGACGCGGTCACCCTTCTCGACGCCGAGGGATCGCAGGCCGTTTGCGAATTGGTTCACTTCATCTGACAACTGCTGATAGGTGATGGTTCGGGCGTCGCCCGGCTCACCGACCCAGTGGAACGCAACCTTGTCGCCCCCGGTCTCGAGATGTCGGTCGAGACAGTTGTATGAGATGTTCAGCTCACCGTCTTGGAACCACTTGAAGAACGGGGCATTCGAATCGTCGAGACCCTCGGTCGGTTCCTTGAACCACGTGACACGTTCGAGCGCCTGCCGCTTCCAGTAGGCGACGAAGTCCTCGTCAGCCTCGGTGTAGAGCTCGGGCTGTGCGTTCGCTTGTGCGGTGAATTCACTTGAGGGCGGAAAGAGGCGTTCCTCCCGGAGTAGGTTCTCGATGCCTTTTGCGCTCACGTCTACCTCCTGGGTTGATTGCCAACCCTAATTGTTGCGCCCCGGCGGTCGCACGGCTAATCGGTTAGTACACAGCTTAGGATTTATGTAGACTATTGAGGCCGAGTGCATCGATCGTGTCCCTCATCCGCTCGATGGCCTGTGCAGGTATGGGGATTCCCGTCCCTTCAGCCACCCGGTTCATCATCTCGAAGTTGCCGAAGACGCTCGCCGCGTCGACCAGGCTCTCAGGACCAAGGGTGTCGATGATCGCCGTCCGCGCATCCGTCCGTTCATCGGGTGAGCCGGCCATGACAGCGTCGACGAAGTGCAGCAGGTCATTTCCACCGGGAATGCCGACAGGAATTGAGGGGTCTTCGATTGCCGCGATGTCGAGGTCATAGCCGAAAGCGATGGCGCTCGCACGGAGCATCCCCACATGGATGAGCGTTCAGTAGAAGCACTTGTTGCGCAGCGACGTGCGCGAAGACACGATCTCGATCTGAGCACGATCGAGCCCCGGCGTTCGCCGGAAATCGTCGAACGCCATCTCAGGTTCCGTCATGTATTGCGGGCCGAAACTGCTCTGGAACACCTGTCCGACGGCCGGTAGTAGGTCGAGTGCAGCGGGTATGGCGCCTGCGGGCATCGGAACGTGCGTGCGACGCTGTTTCAATCCTTTGGCGATCTCACTGGTCGTGGCACCTTCCAGCGGTGCAGGCATGGGCTCGGGGACGGCACCGAGAGCGCCGTGTGTGCCGTCCACGGCCGAGAGCATCGCCACGATCGAGATGACCTCGACGACCATGGGATCACCGGCATCGGCTGCTGCTCGTCGGACCATCGACCCATCTACGTGCGCAGGATCGCTGAAGAGTGTTGCAGCGAGCGTGAGGAGAGAAGAGGGGAGATCGGACGACGGAGGGGTGTCCCCCCTCCGATCTGCTCGAACATACACAGCCAGCCCAACTCGTTGTGGCCCGGTCAGTGTTGGTCCCGGAGCAGCGAGATGCGACCACAGTTCGGCATACGCGTCCCTCAGATCTTCCCTGACCGGAACCGGCGATCCATTGAACTCGAACACGGGAGCCACGATAATCGCCCGTCGACCCGTCCACCCGTCAACCTATCCAACCGTCAAGCTAGTGAATTGCTCGGATGGCCATCAGTCCGGCCAGCAGAAGTCCGAGCCCAAGGACAAGGCGTCTGAGATCCTTGTTCTGGCGGGTGAACCACCCACCGGTTGCCGTGACCACCAGGAGCAATCCGAACTGTGTTGCGACCCATGCGTCCGTGGCGGGCATGAGAACGTCGAGCACGGTGGATTACGACGGATTACGTTCGCCGGCCTCTACGGATGCCGCCATCCAGTTCTCCTGAGGCGGAAGCGCGCATGAGTACTGCTCCGAGTAGGCACAGAACGGGGCATAGGCATAGTTGAAGTCGATGGTGATCGACCCGTCCTCGTTGGGAGCGATGTCAAGGTAGCGCCCCGCCCCGTAACTCTGCCTGGCGGACGTGGCGTCTCGAAACGGCAGGAACAGACTGTCGTGTCCGGATGAGTAGAGAGCAAGTGTCACATCTGTCGCATCAATGGCGAAAGTGGCGGTTGCGACCCGCTGGTACATGCGAGCGTCGCCTGTTGTCGTTGGAATCAACACGGGGGTCGGCACAACCGGCTCAGGATTGACGGTGAACACCAGGTTCGGGTTCGGCTCGAAATAGGCGAGTCCACTGAACGCCTCACGCTCAGGACCCGGGATCGGCGATTGGGGACTGAGCCTGAAGAACTCGTCCTTTTCTTCGCGATGTTGGAGAAGAGCTTCGGTATCCATGGCAAGTCCAACGACACTCATTCAACCGTATTCCGCCTGGCAACTACTCTTCCGGTATGCGAAAGGCAATGGCCGTACCGCTGGTGATCGGCGCGGGCGTCGTGGCAGCGGCACCGCGGATGTTCAAGCGTGCGTGGAGACCACCCCAACGTGAAGTGCACCAGTCGCCGACGGACTTCGGTCTTCCCGAAGAGCAGGTGTGGCTGACAAACGCCCGTGGCATGCGGCTGCACGGCTGGTTCGTCTCGGCGGACGGTCGGGCTCCGGCTGTTGTCGTACTCCATGGCTGGGGAGGCAACGCAGCCCACATGCTCGAGTTGGCGCCCGCTGCCTACGATGCAGGCTTTCACGCTCTGTTCCTGGATGTTCGAAATCATGGGTTGTCCGAACACGACGACCACGTATCGATGCTCAGGTTCGCCGAGGATCTCGGAACTGCGGTCGAGTACCTGCGGGATCGGCAGGACGTCACGGATGTGGCGGTTATCGGGCATTCAGTCGGGGCGGCTGCAGCGATCTACTACGCGTCATATCACGATGATGTCTCGGCCGTTGTGGCAGTGGCCTCATTCGCACATCCGGGAGAGCTGATGGACGAGAATCTTCACCTCCCGCGCCCGGTGAGATGGGCAGTGCTCCGGGCTATCGAAACCATGATCGGCAAGCGCTTCGACGATATCGCTCCCCGCAGCCGAATCGGGCATGTGAAGGTACCCGTCCTGCTTGTTCACGGAGCAAAGGATGACGTTGTTCCGATCGGGGACTCGTATGAACTCCAGGATCGCCTCCCGAGCGCCGAGATCGTCGTGGTCCCCGAAGGAGCGCACAGCGACCTCGCGCCTTTCAAACCGTTCTTCGGCGGCGTGATGAGCTTCCTCAAAGACAATCTGCCGGCCGTCACAGGTTCCTGACCCAACACAGTCCCCTTCGTTCCGGTAGGTTGTCGGAAAAGTCGGAAGGGATTACCCCCATGTGCTGCTTGTTTGCCTCTTTGACCCTCATCGGTCCACGTTTCGCGATACTCGTATGGTGGCTCATCGATCCGACCCGCTGGCAGCTCGCCTTCAGCAACTTCTTCATCGCGTTTGTCGGCTTCATTCTGGCACCGTGGACCACGATCATGTATGTCCTTGTGTTCCCTGGGGGAGTCACCGGATTCGACTGGATCATCCTGGGCATCGGAGTCCTCGCCGACGTCGGCTCATGGACGAGCGGCGGGAGGAGCGGTCGCCAGTATCAGACAACCAGATACGCGGCGTAGTCAGAGACGACATCGGCACGGACTCAGGATGAACCTGGACGAGCAGCAGACAAGCGGGGGCACTTTGGCGGTGTGGCTGCTCGGCTCATTCGTCGCGTTGACCGTCCTCGTCATTGCAGGCTGGACCCAACCCCTTGACGACGCATGGAACACCGCGATGGCGAATGCTGAGATGCCGTGGCTCGTGGACGTGGCGAAGGTCTTCAACCGCATCGGTGCGGTACCGATAGCGCTTCCAACAGCGGTGCTGGTCGCCGTTGCCTTTCTGGCGATGCGGCGATGGTGGATTGCAGGAGCATGGGTCGTGATGGTCGGAGGTGCCCAGATCCTGTCGAGCGTCACGAAGGTGCTGGTCGGAAGACCCCGACCGACCGATGCTCTGATACATGAGTCGTCAGCCGCCTACCCATCCGGACACGCGATGGTGTCGGGCGCAGCGATGGCGATCGGGCTTGTCGTCCTGTTGGGAATTCTCTGGCCTAGTCGATACCGTCTGTTCCTATGGGTGGGGGTCCTATACGCGGTCCTGATGGCGTGGAGCCGAACCTACCTACGCGTCCACTGGCTCACCGATGTCGTCGGTGGTCTCCTGTTCGGGACCGCCGTCGTTCTGTTGGTGGCATGGGTGACGATCCGTCGATCAGCTCAGACCGATCCGGATACGGTTCGGTAGCGAAAAGACTACTCGACGGGCTGATCTGTAGCTGATACGCTACGAATCGTGATCAGCATCGTTGGAAACTTGAAGCAGCAGCGGCTACGTCGCGGTATGTCGATTACCGAGTTGTCTCGCCGGAGTGGTGTTCCGCGACCCAACCTGTCGCGGATCGAACGGGGGCTCATGGACCCACGCGTTTCAACGGTCGAGAGGATCATTGATGCACTCGATCTCCAGGTTGATGTCGTACCGCGCCGTCCCCTCGATCTTCAGGATGTGGTTGATCGGGCGAAGCGAGGCTACCGCGTCTTGGAATCGTGCGGCCTCGGGTCGTCCGATCCATGGCGCCGCATCGGTCGCCGCGCCGCCCGCGGAGTCGATGTTTCGGCTGAGGCTCGAGCTCTGGCAGCACTGGAGTCGGATGAACATTGACGGGCTGAAGGCCCGAGCGGCATCGGCTGAGCCCGGATCGATCGAGCGTACTCTCTGGATCGTGGCGCTCGTAGGTGAGGTGCTTGACCGACGGGTCGTGCTCATCGGAGGCGCTGCTCACAACCTCTACACGGGCGATTACAGACCAACGGACATCGATCTTGCAGCGACGGGTGTTGGGCGAAGAGAGTTCGAGCTTCTCGGTAGGCATGGGTTCACCGATCGTGGTCCCGGGCATCGGCACATCGAGCTGCATCTCGGAGACTCGGAATTCGCCGAGCTCGTGGAGTTTCCAACCGACCTCACCGACATCGATGCAACGGATACGATCACCCTGCCGGACGGGGTATTCGTCGAGGTGATCTCGCTACCCGATCTCGTCGTGGATCGATTGATCCAGGCCACCGACGGCACGCCGGTCACGTTCGATGACGCGGTTGCCCTGCTGGTAGTGACAAGCGGTGAAGTTGACTGGACAACGGTTCTGCGGCTGGTGGAGAAACGATCGGCTGAGCCGTGGCTCGACGGTCTTCCCGAAGTACTCGAGCGCACTCGTTCGACCGCGGAGGAAACGTTGCGTCGAGGTGGTCTCGACGGAAGGATGTAGGCCATGAACAAGACTTCGGTGGTCGTCTGCGCTGGGATACGGACAAGACGACGGACAGATCGCCCTCAGAACCAGATAGCCTGCCCACCGTCACGAATACACGCTGCTGACCAGCGCGCACGAAGGGGAATCATGTCTGAGAAGATCGAGAACTACGAGATCATGTTTGCCGTGTACGACACGGAGGATGGTGCTGCCGGCGCCGTCGAGTCACTCAAGGCCATGGACAAGTCGAAAGCGATTGACATCATCGATGCCGCGACGCTCGTCAAGGATGCCGAAGGCAATACCACTGTAAAGCAGGAGTCCCTTCCGAGCATCAAGAAGGGCGTTGGCATCGGAGCTCTTATCGGCGGCGCCGTGGGTCTGCTGTTCCCGCCGGCGGTCCTTGGCGCCGCGGCTGTGGGAGCCGGCATTGGTGCGGGAAGTGCCAAGCTCGCCAAGATGGCGCTCGAGAACGACGACCTCAAGGCGGCTGCGGACAAGCTCGAGCCGGGAAGCTCGGCGTTCATTGCAGTTGTCGACAACACGTGGGTCAAGCAGCTCCAAGAGGCGATCTCGGGATACCAGGATCTTGCGGGACACACACTCGACGCGGAGGCCTCGGGAGTGGTCGGAATGCTCGCAACCGAGGGTGAAGCCTTGATGTACGGCAGTGCCTCTTCTGATGAGGGCGCATTGGAGTTTGCCGTGGCAACCGATGGCGACACAATCGCCGGTCGAGCGACAACTGTTGCGCTCGGAGAAGATGGCACAGTCGTCGTCGATGAAATCGCAGGTGTCGTCTCTGTCGATGCCGTTGGAAACGCCGCCGGCATCACAAGCGAAACGGTGGCCGCCATCGATGCCGACGGCAATGCTGTGGTCGTTCAAGCCGTCGAGGCTGGCTATGTCCCGGCGGACCACGACGCTGCAGACTCAGAAGAGTCCTGAACAGCACACATCGCAGACCAGACGGACCCCGTTCTTGCGGGGTCCGTCTGCTTTCTCTTCGACTGGCTCTGTCGTCGTCATGAGGGACGTAGCGTGTCCTCTTCCGAAACCATTACCCTTTGACTATGTATTTGAGGCTGCGTCCGTCTCAGTGGCATGGCAACGAGGCTGTGGCCGACACGATTCGCGAAGTTGTGTTCGGTGCCGAGGACGGGACGGTGCAGAACACGGCTCTCCTGGCCGGCATGGTTGGTGCGGGACTGTCAACGAGCGTCATCGTGATCGCAGGCACGGTGAACGCGATCGCTGGTGTGTTGTCGATGTCTGCGGGTGCGTACCTGTCCTCGAAGGCGGAGCGTGATGTCCTGCTTGTCTCTTCGGAATCCGATCCCAAGGGGGTTTCTTCTCCGCAGAGGGACGCACTGGTGATGGCAGTGGCGTACGGCTCCGGTGCGCTCGTGCCGTTGGTGCCGTTCATGGTGGGGATCTTCGCTCCGCATACAGCGATGGCTCTCGCAGTCCTGGCAACCGCGCTCGTGCTCTACGGCCTTGGTGCAGGTAAGGCATTGGCAAGTGGTCAACCGATCGTTCGATCTGGCCTCGAGATGCTCGTTCTGGCGGCAGGCGCAGGACTTGTGGGGTACTTGCTCGGAATCCTTGCGGGAACGATATTCGGAATCGAAGCCTGACGCAGAAGACCCACTGCGGTGGGCAAGGGGTCTTGTCTGTGGGCCTACCTGGATTTGAACCAGGGACCTCATCCTT
>CAZWMX010000108.1:0-2729 GCA_964635205.1 uncultured Acidimicrobiaceae bacterium
AGCGAATGGGCTGGGCGGTCGCTCTCATCCCGATCGCTCTTGGCCTTGGTGCTGCTGCAGCGGGCATGGCTGTCGGTCTCAGTCGGTAGCCGAGGACAGACCACCGACGACAGGTTCAATCGGCATGTCCACACCTTGTGGGGGGATAGCAGAGCGACGCAGTCGCGATGCAGGGGGCCTTTCAGCCTGCGAGCCCGGAGGGGCTGGAGAGACCGACCCGTGGTCTGGCCTCTGGCTTCTGCCGTCCGTCCTCAGCTTCAGTTCCGTGAGAACCTGACCGATGAATTCTCAATGTCTTCCGGCCTTTTCAATCCAAGCGAGCGCCACAAGCTCGTCGGGACTCTGCTTCGTATCCGAGTAGCGGTATACATCGCTGCGGGTGTGCCGATTCTCCTTGCACCCTCAGTTTCTGCCGACGTACGCCTCGCCGGAGTGGCGATCCTTCTCCTGGCCATAGGGGCGCCGTACATTTTGCGCAGGAACAACCGGTACGCCGGCCTGCGGTTCGCCGCCACTTCCGACCTCCTCGTCTCGTACGGGATCTGGTTGATGGTTCCGTGGGCGACGGGGATCTCGCTGTTCCTTGCCCTCGGGGCAGTGGCGGTCGTCGTGTTCCTGAGCCCGACCAAGAGCGCCAAGCGGATCGCTGCTCTCGCGATCGTTCTGGAGCTATCGAAGATAGGAGTGATCGTCGCCGGCCTGGTTTCACCGGGTGCTGCCAGCCCGTCGGAAATGACGGAGATCGGCATTCTCTTGGCCCGAACGTTCGCTCTTGGAGGGTCATATCTGCTCTTTCGCACGATCGACAGTTACATCCTTCGATTGTCGGTCGCGGCAGAGACGGCTACCGAGCGATATCGCAGGCTCATGGACACCGCCCCGACGGGCTATCTGGTCCAGGTCGACTCCAAGGTCGTCTACGGGAATGAAGCTGCAGGGCGGCTCCTGCATCATCGGGTTACTGATCTCGTAGGGAGCAGCCTTGTCGATCTTGTGGCCTCGGAGGATCGCCCGAGGTTACGCGACTGCATGCGGAACACGATCGACCGCTTTGAAACGGTCTCACTGGAGAACCTTTCGGTGGATGTCGCGGGTCCTGAAGAGTGCTGGGTCGACATCGTGTGCAGCGTCATCCACCATGGGAGTGACCTTGCGGTCCAGATCGCCCTCAATGACCGGTCCGGACAGCGAAAAGCCGAGATCGACCTCGATCGAACGAGAGATGACTATCAGGAGTTGTTCGAGCGGATTCCAGTGGCTCTGTATAGATCTCTTCCGGATGGCACGATTATGACGGCGAATGCCGCGCTGCTGGAACTGTTCGGTGCCGAGACGGAAGCCGATGTGGTGCAGTTCGCTGCGAGCGACCTGTACGTCGACGTAGCAGATCGGGAGCATCTTGCGAGTCTGCTCGAGGAATCCGACGTTGTTGTTGGCTATGAGCAGCGAATGTGCCGATTGGACGGCGAGAAGATCTGGGTTCGAGATACGTCGCGGCGTATCGACACCGGGAACGGTGTTGTCTACGAGGGCGCAATGGTGGACATCACCCACCGGCGGGCGATCGAGGACGAACTATGGGCCAGAGCAGCGCAGCAGGAAGCGGCTGCAACGATCGGACAGATTGCCCTCGACTCGGACGACATTGTCAGCGTTCTCGGGGATATCACAGAACTTGTATCACATGTTCTCGGTACCGAAGGTGTCGTACTTCTACAGCGTCTCGCAGGGGGCGCGTTCGGATTGACGGGAGCTGACACAGGGCTGGATCTCTCCCCAGATGCTGTCTCCGCGGTTGCCGACCGCGCCCATATGACCGCGGCGCCGGTAGTGCTTCGCACCGCGGCAGAGGTCCGGTTTGCCGCGCCGGACCTTGCCGACCATGGTATTGAGTCTTGCGCAGCGGTCACGATTCCCGGTGTTGACACCGATTTCGGGACTCTGATCGCCGTAGCCACCGGCGAGCGACTTTTCACGGCGGATGACATCAACTTCCTTCTCTCTGTGGCAAACGTGCTCGCAGCGGCGATCGACCGGTCAGCGGCACAGACCAGGCTCCAGGATCTTCTCAAGTCCAAGGACGCCTTCGTCGCATCGGTGTCTCATGAGCTCCGAACCCCGCTGACCGTGGTCACGGGTATGGCCCACGAACTTGGTGAACGCTGGATGCACCTCAGCGATGACGAACTCGGTGAGTTCACATCCATGCTGGTTGAGCAGAGTCGCGACATGTCGGATCTCATTGACGATCTTCTCGTGGCTGCACGATCGAATATCGGAAACGTCACGGTACGTCGCGTGCCGGTCAGCCTCGAGCGAGAGATCGAGAGTGTGCTCGCGGGATTCACCGACACGGGGGAGTCCTCCATCGTGGTACACACGGCTCCCGGTAACGTCACTGCCGACCCGATCAGGGTTCGTCAGATTCTCAGGAACCTCATCACGAATGCACTTCGGTATGGCGGATCGAACATCGAGATCGTCACGACCCGGGAGCCGGGGATATTGGCCGTGGAGGTGATCGATGACGGCGCCGGAATTCTGCCGGAGGACCATGACCGCATCTTCGTCGCCTATGAGCGTGCTCATCAGTCCAGGGGTCAACCCGGTTCGGTCGGTTTGGGTTTGACGGTATCGAGGACTCTCGCTGAATTGATGGGTGGATCCCTCACCTATCGGTCGGATGATCTGAGCGTGTTCAGGCTCGAGTTGCCGAGTCTTGCCACTGA
>CAZWMX010000108.1:2829-8316 GCA_964635205.1 uncultured Acidimicrobiaceae bacterium
CTGCCCAGGTCCACGGCTATGACGGTACGGTCTCTGTCGGCCAGAGCGGCTCGGTCTCCCCGCGCCTGGCCAGCGATGAGCTCATTGAACGTGTAGCCGGCTCCGGGGACATCGAGAGTTTCACCGGTATCGTCGATGATCTGGAGGTAGATACCCCCCGGCGGGCCTCCTTTGTGGATCTGACCTGTCGAATGAAGGAATCTCGGTCCGAATCCGATGGTGGCGTATACGCCGGCGGCCTCGCTGAGCTTCCGACGTAGCACGTCGAGGCGGGAAGTGTTGTCCGGTGCTTGGGGTATGTACGCCTGGATGGAGATGTACGAGGGGGTCAGGGTTTCCAGGGCATCAGACAGCGACTCGACCCACGGCGAGTCCGCGACATCGGTGGGAGCGACGCCACTCGACTCGAGCTCTCCCTGCATCGCTCGAGATGCAAGCTGTTTGGCCAACTGCACATCTGGCTGATCGAAGGGGTTGATTCCGAGGATCTCACCTGCAGTTGCCGTAGCGAACTCGAGAACGAACATCACTGCAGCGAGATCGTGTGGATGTTCAACCGTGATCCTGATGTCGGCGTCATCGGGAGGTGTGGCGCCGATTCCAACGATGGTGGATGCTGGAGATCCATCGAGGAGCGGCCCACCGTCGATCGGGATGATCCCAACTCCGTGTTTACCCGTCGATTCGGCAATGAGCTGTTCGATCCAGATGCCAACGGCTTCGGTGGGGGTTGACGCTACGAACTGTGCCTTGTCCCTCCCGGAGAGAGCACGTTCTGCCAGAAGCGCGCCTATCCGGAAACCAGGGTTTTCTTCCAATCGGGTGTCTGGTCCGCACAGTTTCGCGATGCCACCGGCAGTGTCGAGAAGGGCAGCTACATCCGCTCCGATGAGCCCGGCCGGCACCAGCCCGAAGGCCGTGAGGGCTGAGTAGCGGCCACCAACCTCAGGGTCGGCGAGCACGGTTGCCCTGAATCCCCTCTCGGCCGCAAGATGCTCGAGGCTCGTGCCGGGGTCCGTGATGGCGATGAAGTGGTTTCCGGCATCGGGGAGTGCGTGGGACGCCTGTTGCCAGAAGAACCGATACAGCGACATCGTCTCGACTGTTCCCCCAGACTTCGACGCGATGAGGTACCACGTCGTTTCGGGCTCTGTGGCACCGGACACTGCCCTCACGGCATCCGGATGCGTCGAATCCATCACCGTGAGTCTTGGTGAGCCTTCAGCCGGGGGCAGGGTCGTGGCATAGACCTCTGGTGCGAGGCTCGATCCCCCCATGCCGCAAAGAACGATGTCCGTGATCCCGTTGGAGACAGCCGTTGCGTGGAGTCTTGAGATCGGTTCGACCAGCTCGCGAGATGTCGAAGGCGCGTCGAGCCAGCCAAGCCGGTCTGCGATCTCAGGTACCGGGGGATCCGCCCACACTGTTGGATCCTTGTTCCAGATCCTCGCGACGGTGTTGTTGGCTCGCCAACGAGTGACGTGCTCCTCGATCTCTGCCAAGCTGCCGGACGGAAACGAGAAGGCGAGCGTCATGCAGTGATCTGTGTCTTCTTGCGTTCGATGGCTGCCAACAAGGACGTATGTGCGTCTGCAAAGGACTCGACGCCATCAGTTTGCAGGGTCGTAGTGATCGCGGCGAAGTCGACGCCCGCATCCGGAAGCGACTTGATGAATGTGACTGCCTCGTCCGTTCCTTCGAGTAGGGAGTCGGTCTTGGTCACGCCGTGGTCGATGAATGCATCGATGGTGCCGGGCGGTGCGGTGTTCACTGTGTTCGGCCCGATCAGGTCTTCGACGTACATGACGTCGTTGTAGGCGGGGTTCTTCGTTGAGGTCGACGCCCAGAGCACTCGTTGTGGTCGGACACCTACCGAACGGAGACCAGCGAATCGTTCTCCCTCGAAGAGCTCCTGGTATCTGAGGTAGGCGACCTTTGCATTGGCGATTGCTGCCCTGCCTCGGAGTGAGAGTGCGTGGTCAGTACCTATCTGCTCGAGAGCGGCATCTGTGGACGTGTCGACTCTGCTGACGAAGAACGAAGCAACGGACGCAAGATTCGATGGATCTGACGCTCGCTCAGCGCCATGGATGTACGCCCCGGCTACAGACTCATAGTTTGTCAGGGAGAACATCAGCGTGGCGTTGATGTTGAGGCCTGCAGCAGTGAGCTCCTCAATGGCAGGGATTCCGGCATCGGTTGCTGGAACCTTGATCATGAGATTCGGGCGGTCAACCGCAGTCCAGAGGCGCATCGCGTCCGCGATCGTTCCCGATGTGTCGTGTGCGAGCTCGGGCGAAACCTCGAGACTCACGTATCCGTCGTCGCCATCTGAGGAGTCGTAGACGCCTCGGAGGATGTCTGCTGCGGACTGTATGTCTGAGATCGCGAGAGCCTCGAAGATCGCTGCAGCGTCCGTGTCACCGAGCCGGGCAATGTCTTCGTCGTAGAGATTCGAGTCCGCAATGGCCTTTTCGAAGATCGACGGGTTGCTCGTGACCCCTCGGATCCCTGAGGCAACAAGATCTCGTAATCCGGGTCCGTCGAGCATGTCCCTTCGGATGAAGTCGTACCAGACGGATTGGCCCGCCTCGAGAAGCTGTTGGAGTTTCGTCACTTGCGCTGCCTCATTCGGTCATCAGCCATCGGTTGTCGGTTGTCGGCGAGGTGATTGATCGTTTCCTGCACATCTCTCCTCATGTCCTCGCGTCCAAGCGCTGCATGGATCGTTGCAGCGACGAAGCCGGATTTGGATCCGCAATCGAATCGGTCGCCTGCAGTCCGGACTGCATGGAAGGGTAGTTCGCCAATGGATGCCATCAGCGCGTCCGTGAGCTGGATCTCGCCACCAGTCCCCTTCGCCGTCGACCCGAGCGTGGTCATGATCGATGGATCAAGGATGTACCGTCCGATGAGCGCGAGATTCGAGGGTGCGGTGCCGGCAGCCGGCTTCTCAACGATGTCGTCGATCTCGATGGCGCCGTTCAAGGCCGTGCCGGGGGTGATGATGCCGTACTGGTCCGTCTCGTCGTCGGCAACCTCGTCGACGAGAACCACGTTCCCGCCATGTCTCGTATGCACGTCGAGCATCGTCGATAGGTCCGGTGTGTCTGAGAGGATCAGCTCGTCGGCGAGCAGGACGGCGAACGGTTCGTCGCCGACAACGTGGCGGGCGCACCAGACGGCGTGGCCGAGGCCGAGCGGATCGATCTGGCGAACATACGAGACCTGGCCCGGGGCGAGTCTGAGACCTTCGAGCGACGACGCGATCTCGTTCTTGCCGTGAGCCTTCAGTGTTGCCTCGAGCTCGAAGCTGACGTCGAAGTAGTCCTCGAGGGCGCTGTTACCGCGTCCGGTGACGAAAACGAGATTCTCGATCCCGGCGGCAACAGCCTCATCAACAGCGTATTGAATCAGTGGACGGTCGACGATGGGCAGCAGGACCTTCGGCATTGCCTTGGTGGCGGGGAGGAAACGAGTCCCGTATCCGGCGACGGGGAACACTGCCGTTCTGACTCCCGTCATTCGGATTCGACCGCCTCGGCGATGCGCTCTGCGTGGCCCTTCGCCTTCACGTTGTAGAAGGCCTGCTCGACCCGGCCGGATTCATCGATGAGGACCGTCGACCGGATGATGCCCATGTATTCCTTGCCGTAGTTCTTCTTGAGACCATAGGCTCCGAAATCCGTCGCGATCGTGTGGTCGGGATCAGACAGCAGATCGAATGGCAGGTTGTACTCATCCTTGAACTTGGCGAGCTTTTCAGGCTTGTCCGGTGAGACTCCGAGAATCTCGTAGCCATTTCTCGAAAAGAATTCGTAGCGGTCCCTGAAGTCGCAAGACTCGGTCGTGCATCCCGGTGTGAACGCTCTTGGGTAGAAGTACACAGCCAACTTCGAGCCTTCAAAGTCTGCGTTCGTTCGTTCCACACCATCTTGGTTGGTCGCTGAGAATGAAGGTGCTTCATCTCCAGGTTGCAGTTGCATGTGTGTGTGTCCTCCCTCAGGTCGTCTGCAGCGTAATGCTGCTGAGAACTGAGAGCCGACGACCGGCACCCGGCACCCGGCACCGGCACCTGGCTTCAGCCCTCGGTCCGAAGCCGAAGCTGCCCGCAGGCGGCGTCGATGTCCTGGCCGCGTGTGTCTCGCAGCGTGACGTTCGCGCCCTCCCGCTTCAGCGTTCCGATGAACCTGCGTATGTTGTCGTTCGAGGGCGGTGAGTCGCTACTGAGAGGTGTCGGATTGAGAGGAATGACGTTGACGTGGGCATGGATCTGTCTAGCGATACGTGCAAGACCAATCGCCTCTTCATCGGAATCGTTCTCACCAGCGATAAGCGTCCACTCGAGAGAAACTCTGCGTCCCTTGGTTTCGTAGTAGTCCTTTGCTGCCTCGATCACGGCAGTGATCGGATACCGATCGTTGATGGGTACGAGTTTCGATCGTTCTTCCGGGATCGTTGAGTGCAGGCTGACGGCGAGGCTGACCGGCCAAGGTTCTTCGATGAGTCTGCGCATGCCCGGCACGAATCCAACCGTCGATACCGTGATCGACCGGGCAGATATTCCCATCATGTCGGTCATTCTCCGGATCGATTCGATCGTGTTTCCGTAGTTGGCGAGAGGCTCGCCCATTCCCATGAAGACGACATTGGTCACCCTCTCGGGACTGCGGGGGAGTGGTGTCTCGGCGAGGTAAGCGCTTGCATAGGCCACTTGCGCCACGATCTCGCCGGCATCGAGATGTCGGTCGAATCCGAACTGGCCGGTGGCGCAGAACGTGCAGCCCATGGCGCAGCCAACCTGGGACGAGACGCAGAGCGTTGTGCGCGTCGCGTAACCCATGAGTACGGTTTCGATTGGTGACCCATCCGTGCACCGGAACAGCCACTTCTTCGTCAGACCCTTGTCTGCGGACTGTTCGATGTCCAGGGTGAAGGGCCAGTGTTCGGATCTGATCATCTCGCGCATCGAGAGGGGAAGGTTGGTCATTGCGTCGGCATCCAGCACGGGATGCGCATAGAGCCACTCCGTGAGTTGATCAGTTCGGTATCGGGGCTCGTCGGGGAACAGCTCGCCGAGGTGTCCAGGCTCGGTGAGGTACAGCACGGTCCTACAACTCAGGACACCAGAGATTGAGCGGACTTCACCCAGCCTTGTGCAACTGCTGCTGATGTGCCTGCGATCTCGGCGATATCCGAAGCACCGCGACCGCCGAGATCTGAGAAGCTGTGGATCCCCGCTTCGGCCAGGCGATCCCGATACACGGGCCCGACACCTTTGATCAAAGTGAGGTCGTCTGCGCCTCCACCGGTCCTGAACTTGGGCGGTGGTTCAACGTGTATTTCAGGAGGGGGGAGCATCCGATCGCGGAGCGCCCATGCTGCTGCACCGAGGCCCACGATGACACCGGCGACCCTGAGGAGATTCTTTACAGCGCTATTCATGATGATTCGATTGTAGCGCAGTCAGCAGTCAGCAGTCAGCAG
>CAZWMX010000109.1:0-5719 GCA_964635205.1 uncultured Acidimicrobiaceae bacterium
GAGACCGCCATGATGATGGCGCCGAGGAAGAGCGCAGCATCTGCGACCTTGTTGACCATGAACGCCTTGTTACCGGCGTCGACGTTGGCGAAGTCCTCCCAGTAGTGAGCGATCAAGAGGTACGAGGCCACACCGACGAGCTCCCAACCGACGATGAGCTGGATGAGGTTCGGAGCGGCAACGAGGACGAGCATGCCTCCGGCGAACAGGGAGAACGAGACGAAGAACCACGTGTAGCGCACGTCGTCTTCCATGTAGCTCTTGGCATACGTGAAGACGAGGAACCCGACGACACCCACGAGGAAGTACATCATGATCGACAGGCCGTCGACCATCCATCCCCACTCGAGGGTGAAGTCACCGAGCCTGGCTATCTCAACACTGCCCTCGTAGACGATGCCGGTGGCGGCGTTGACGACGAACAGCACCGTTCCGTATATCGCAACGAAGCCGATGGCGCCCCAGGCCACTTCCCATCCCTTGAAGGGGAACCTCCTGCCCCAGAAAGCGATCACGAACGCAGCAACGATCGGCACGATGACGATGAGCCATGCCCACTCGACGAGCGGACCACTCGTGATGCCCGGAACGAACGCATCGTGGCTGCTGCCGGTTCCCTCCCCACCTTCCTGTGGAGCGGCGAGGACGATCTGTGAAGTGACGTTGAGGAATCGGTACATCGTCAGCCCTTCATCAGGTTGAGCTCGTCGACATCAGCGGACTGACGATTACGGAAGATGAGAAGCACGATCGCGATACCGATGCCAACCTCGGCGGCAGCGAGCGCGATGATGAACAGGGCAAAGATCTGGCCGGATTGGAGCTGATCCCGGAGGTACGTGTCGAACGTGACCATGTTGATGTTCACCGCAGCAAGCATCAGCTCGACGGAGGCAAGCACCAAGACGGCATTCTTGCGAGTGATCACCCCGTAGAGGCCCATGGCGAAGAGGGCTGCGCCAACGATCACGAACTGGACAACGGTCATCGCTCGCCCCCTTCGTCGTCCTTGCGGGCGAGAGCGATTCCACCTATCAACGCTGCGAGTAGCACGAAGGACACGACCTCGAACGGGATCACGAATCGATCGAACAGGGTTCTCGCGAGATCGGTGGTGCTCGAGGGCTCGAACGGCTGGATCATGTTCATGCCGAACGCATCCCACACTGCCCATGCGATCACGGCAAAGAGCACAACCGAGAGCAACGCGGCCGGCACCTTGACTTCGCGGGTATGGCTCAGGTCCGACTCGGTTCCGAGCGGCGCCTTCGTGATCATGATGCCGATGAGGAAGAGGATGATGACGGCGCCGATATAGACGAGCACAACAGTCAGTGCAACGAATGCTGCGCCGAGCATCAGGAACAACGCCGCCGTGCCCGCAAGGGACACAACGAGATAGAGCACGGCTCGAACGATGTTGTTCGATGTCACCGTTCGCCAGGCGCCGAACAACGTCGGGAACGCAATGAAAAGGAACGCCCAGTTGGCTGCCTCACGGAACCAGTCTGTGAAAGTCACCGTTTCCATCAGGACTCCAGCGCCGGTGGTTCGGGGACGGTCTGGAGCCACTCGACGAGCTTCTCTTGGTCATGCAACAGGTCTGAGACCTTCGGCTCCGAGTACTCGTACTCGGGGCTCCAGAAGAGTGCGTTGAACGGGCAGACCTCGACGCAGATCCCGCAGTACATGCACAGGCTGTAGTCGATGTCGAAACGGTCGAGCTCGTTCTTGGTCTTGATGCGCCCACCGGGCTTGTCCGGCTCCTGCGCCTCTTTGTGGCCCTCGATGTAGATGCACCAGTCGGGGCACTCCCTGGCACAGAGCATGCAGACAGTGCAAGCGTCCGCGTCGAGAGAGATGACACCACGAGCACGCGGAACCGGGATCTCCTTCTCGTCCGGATACATCGTCACGGGTGCCTTCGTGAGCATGGTCTTGAGCGTGAGGCCCATTCCTTTGAAGAGCCCTGGGAAAGGGAAGTCGATGTTCTTGGCCATCAGAACACCACCTTGAAGATCGAGACAAGGGCGATGTTGAAGAGCGAGATCGGGATCAGCCAGCGCCACGCCATGGACTGGAGCTGGTCTTCACGCAATCGTGGCCAGGTGAACCGGATCCAGATGATGAAGAACACCAGCGCCGCGACCTTCACAGCGAAGATGCCGGGGCCGGCGAAGTTTGCCAATGACTCGGGGAGGAAGGGGGCCCCGTAGCCACCGAGGTAGAGGGTTGCGGCGATGGCGCTCAGACCAACCATCGATGCGTATTCACCGAGAAAGAACATCGTGAATCGGATGCCCGAATACTCGGTCAGGTACCCCATCGTGAGCTCGGATTCCGCAATAGGCATGTCAAAGGGGATACGGGAGAGTTCCGCAACGGCGGCGATCATGAAGATGACGAAGCCGATGATCTGCCCGGTGAGGAGGAAAGGAAGGGCGATCTCGATGCCGCTGATCGTAAAGAGCGTCGCCTGCTGTGCCTCGACGATGCCGGTGAGCGACATGGTCCCAGCCTGGACGACGACGGCAACAACGGCGAGCACGAGAGGCAACTCGTAGGCGATCAACTGGGCCGCTGCCCGCAATCCACCGATGAGGGAGTACTTGTTGGCGGACGACCATCCTGCCATCAGGATGCCGAGGACCGAGAGTGACGAGATCGCGAGGACGAAGTACACACCGAGATCGAGTTGTGCTGCAACGAGATCCGGGCCGAGGGGGATCACAGCGAAGATCGCGAGGGTCGACATCATCACCACATACGGTGCAAAGCCGTACACCGTCCTGTCGGCCTTCGAAGGCGCCAGGTCCTCCTTCTGGAGGAACTTTGCGCCGTCGGCAAGGGGCTGAGCCCATCCCCACCGGCCACCCGCGTAGTAGGGGCCGATCCTGGCCTGCATGTGTGAACCGCCCTTGAGCTCGGCATAGATGGTCACGAGCGCTGCGGTGATCACGAGGACCAGCATGAGCACGAGCTTGATGACGAGTTCGAGCCAGAAGTTCATCGGTCGACATCCCCAAGCACGAAGTCGAGTGAGCCCAGGATGGCAACGAGGTCGGGTATGAGTTGGCCTTCGAGTATCCACGGCAGGATCGTCAGGTTCGAGAACGATGTGGACCTGATCTTGAGCCGATACGGCATCTTGCCGCCCTCGGACACGATGTAGTAGCCGAACTCACCTTTCGGGTTCTCCGCTCGCGAGTACACCTGGCCCCTGGGCACCTTGAGCACTCGTGGCACCTTCGCCTGGAGGGGGCCTGAAGGGATGATGTCGACAGCCTGGCGGATGATTCTCACCGACTCGCCGATTTCCTCGAGGCGGACGACATACCGGTCGTAGCAGTCACCGCCTGTACGGCTGATGACGTCGAACTCGACCTGGTCGTACGGAAGGTAGTTCTCCACCTTTCGCAGGTCGTACGCGACGCCTGATGCTCTGAGGTTGGGTCCTGTGAGGCCGTATTCGATGGCCTTGTCCGCGGGAATCACACCGACATCGACGGTGCGGGCCTTGATCAGCTCGTTGCCTGCGACGAGCGTGTTGATGTCTCTACAGATCCGGTCCATGCGATCCATTGCCTTGAGTGTCCGCACAAAGAACCCGGCCGGGAGGTCCATCGACTGCTTCTTCGTCTTGGATCCGCCGCCGTACGTCGGCTTGACCCCGCCAACCCGGTTGAAGTTCGGATGGAACCTTCCGCCGGTCACATCCTCGATGAGTTCGAGGATGTGCTCGCGGTCCCGCAGCACGTGCATGAGCGGGGTCGATGCCCCGAGTTCGAGCGGGTAGGAGGACATGAACACGAGGTGGGACGAGATGCGGAAGAGCTCGGTGAGGATCAACCTGATCCACTGGGCGCGCTCGGGAGCCTCGACGCCCATCAGCTTCTCAACACCAAGTATGAATGGGACCTCGTTCGCAAAGCCGGACACCCAGTCGATGCGGTTGACGAGTGACGTGATCTGGGCGTATGTGCGGACCTCTGAGAGTTTCTCGTACCCACGGTGCATGTACCCGATCACCGGTCGCACCTCGTTGATGCGCTCGCCATCGACCTGTGCCACAAGGCGGAGCACACCGTGGGTCGCAGGATGCTGCGGACCGATGTTGAGGGTCATGTCCGGGGTCTCGAGCTCCACCGAGACAGCTACCTCGGATCGGTGCATCATCTCTCTGGAGGTCACGATGCACCCCCTTCTTCGTCCTTGTCCGGCAGACCCTCGACATCTACATCACCGGGCCACGGTTTGACCTCACGAGAGATCAACGGATACGATTTGAGCAGGGGATTCCCGATGAAGTCGTCGGGGAGATACAGCGTGACGAGGTTCTTGTTTCCTTCGAACATGATCCCGAACATCTCGTGTGCCTCACGCTCGTGCCACTCGGCGCCTCCGATGGTTGCGGTCAGCGAACCGATGGACGCGTCATCCTTTGGCAACGTCGCAAAGAATACGACACCGTCGCCAGAGGTAACCGAGGACAAGCGGCACATCACCTCGAAGCGCTCTTCGAGCTCATCCGGTTCGGCAACACCTTCGCCCACCTCGGTCTCCCTCGACCAATCGATGGCCGACAGCCACGAGAAGAGAGGCAGTTCCTTGCGAGCCTCATTGATGGTCCGGACCCACTTGTCGCGGTCAACGAAGATGCGGACCGTGTCGAACTCAACTGCGAACCCCTCGGCGCCGAGGCGCTCGGTCATGCCGGCTGCGTAGACCTCGAGTGGATTCACGTCCGTGTCTGTGGCAGTGTCAGGCTGGTCGCTCATCAACCCTGCTCCACTTCTCCCGGACGTCTTCGTTCGTGATCTGGTTCTGAAGCATGATGATGCCGTCGAGCAAGGCTTCGGGTCTCGGAGGGCAGCCCGGCACGTACACATCGACCGGCACGATCTGGTCCACACCCTTGGTGACGGAATACGAATCCCAATACGGGCCGCCGGTGTTCGAGCACGAACCCATCGAGATCACATACTTCGGTTCGGGCATCTGCTCATAGAGACGCCTGACGGCTGGAGCCATCTTGTCCG
This sequence comes from uncultured Acidimicrobiaceae bacterium, assembly GCA_964635205.1. Lineage (GTDB taxonomy): Bacteria > Actinomycetota > Acidimicrobiia > Spongiisociales > UBA5794 > B3-G11. The sequence goes on from CAZWMX010000109.1 coordinate 5,040, forward strand.
TCACCGTTCCAGCGACGATCATCAGGTCTGCCTGTCTGGGAGATGCCGGGAGGGGCACGATCCCGAACCGCATGAAGTCATATCGAGGTCCCGCCACAGCCATGATCTCGATCGCACAACACGCAAGACCGAACTGGAAGTACCAGAGCGAGTACCTGCGGGACCAGTTGAGCAACCAGGACAGCGGCTTTGGAGCACCGAACTTCTCGATCACTCCCACTTGAGGACACCCTTGCGAATCGCATAGACGAGTCCGAGCAGCAGGATCACGATGAAGACGAACATCTCAACGAGAGCGAACAGGCCCATTCCTATGGAGTCGAAGTACTCGACCTGAAGTGCCCAGGGGAACATGAACACGGCCTCTACATCAAAGATGAGGAAGAGCAGGGCAAAGATGTAATACCGGATGTGGCTCTGGTTCCAACCACCGGCAGCCGGCTCGATACCCGACTCGTAGGCGATGCCCTTCATACCGCCCGGCGCTTTCGGTGCGATCATCTTGCTCATGCCAACGGCACCCCCAACGAGGGCAGCACCCATGATGATGAAAACCGCGACCGTGAGGTAGTCGCCGTAATACTGATTGAGCACCGGGAGGAACCCTTCGACATCGATTCGGCAGTTAGCCGCCAGCGAGACGGAATAGTACTTAGCCCGATGTTCCAACGTCACGTATC
>CAZWMX010000109.1:5819-8296 GCA_964635205.1 uncultured Acidimicrobiaceae bacterium
ATCGTTGTTCCCGCCTACGGGGGAAGAAGCCTCATCAACCTCGTTGCGGAGCTGGAGCACCGGCTCACAAGTGAATCAGTGTCGCCTCGGCTGGCAGAGGATCTGAGCGACACGATTCCCGAGGCCGAGAGCTATGTGCTCGTCCTGTTCGATGGGTTGGGGAGCCACCAGCTGGACCATCCTGTGGCCGGTGATCTCGCAGCCTCACAGCGGGCTTCCATCGATGCACCCTTCCCGTACACGACCACCGTGAGTCTTGCCTCCATCGCAACCGGGAGGCCGCCCAGCCAGCACGGCATCCTTGCGTACCAACTCTGGATGGAACAGGTGCAACAAGTGGTCAATACGATCCACATGACAACACTGTGGGGAGACCCCCTCGATCTCGATTACGAATCGATTCTGCCGGGTCCGAATCTGTGGGAGAGGCTGCGCGAGGCGGAGAAGGAGCCCATGGCAGTTCAGCCGGGCCATTTCGACCGAACACCCCTCACGCGGACCTTGTACCGCGGTGCTCAGTTCCGGCCGTACTGGTCCGAGCAAGAGGTGGTCGAGATCACAGTGAAGGCAGCATCGCAACCGGGACGCTTCGTCTTCGTCTACATCCCCCACGTCGACTTCGCCGCTCATGTCGGCGGTCAGAGCTCTTCGCAATACAACGAGGCCATGGCAACAGTCAACGAAACATGGAGAGGGCTGATGGAGCGGCTGCCCGACTCTGTGACCCTCGTCGGCACAGCAGATCACGGCCACGTGGACATCGCTGAGGATCACAAGGTCCGCCTGGGCGAGAACGCCGGCAAGAACCGAGTTCTCTACGGAGTCGAGCGTGCCATGTTCGTCAAGGGAGACGGCGAATCGCTGGCGGAGGGAATCCCGGCAACGTGGGTAACGCATGAAGAACTCCCCGATGTGTGGGGTCCGGGGCCGATGCATGCATCCTTCGAGGAGCGTCGACCCGATGGCATCCTCTTCGCCGAGGACAACTGCGCAGTCTTCCACAAGCACAGCAACGACCGTCTCGTCGGCTACCACGGCGGGCTGATGGCTGAAGAACGAGAGATACCGCTGCTCGTGCGTTCAAAGAACTAGTCCCGATGCGGTTCGAGAAGTAGTCACCAGTCTTCGTGCTCTGGCTGTAACACTTCGTCGTCGGCTGCGTCTTGAACGGTAGAGGTAAACATGGGGCACCAAGACTCAAAAGCCATTTCTGCGTTGCGTGCGTATGCACGTGACTTGGAAACCACCGCTCGCGGTGGTGCGGTTTCGGCTGTCGGTGGCTCCGAGCAAGACGACGCATCGATCCAGTTTCCTGGCTCCGGTGCCCCTCACCAGCTTGCCATTGCGGCTGTCGTCGTATGCGTCGTCTTGCTTGGAGGCATCGGAATCGCTGCTGCAACACTCGCTGCGCCAACAGCGAATGGTCAACACTCGATTCCTCTGTCAGCGCAGCCAGAGTCAGTCGCGGTTGTGTTTTCTCGTGCCGGCGGCGTCTCAGCTATCCAAGCGGTCCAAGCGTTCAACGACCTGGGCATGACCCGGGCTGTCAACGCTCTCAATGCCGCCGCCGGCGCGGGAACCGATTCATCGCCCGACGTCCAAGATGCGCTCGAAGCGCTCATCGGGGTCGTTCGGGACAAGCTCTCTCAACATGGGTACGTGAGCGAGACCGACCTCGATGTTGCCCTTGCGGTCATGGCCTACGAAACGGTGACCAGACCTCCAGGTCTCGATCTGGATCGTCTCCCGCCCGGCCACGGTGGTACTCCCCCTGGTCAAGAACCAATATGGACGCCGCCGGGCCAGGACCCAGACTTCACACCCCCGGGCCAGGACAACGGCTTTGTCCCGCCGGGTCAGAACCCGGACTCCATACCCCCGGGTCAGGACCCAGACTTCACACCGCCTGGTCAGGACAAGGAGAATCCTGGACGAGGTGGAGGCAAGCCGTGATGCCCTCCATGCCCCAGGAACATCGTGAGATCAGCGAGTTCGTTGTCGCCACGGCGCAACGCGGTGACCACGAGGCGATCGGCGCGATCGGTTCGGACGCCTTTCGTCGAATCGTCGCTTTCTACCGATACACCGGACTCTCACCCGATAATGCCGAGGACCTCGCCGCGGACGCCGTGGAACACATCATTTCGAAGCTGCCCACGCTCAAGAAGGCTTCGTCGTACGACGCATGGATGTGGACCATCAGCCGCAACCTCCTCAGGTCATGGTTCAGATCACGCAAGACATCCGACGTGCACGAACTCGTCTCGCCGGAGCCTGCCACGCCTGACGAACTCGTTGTCATTCACGAGGAACACAACCAGATCGTCAGAGCGATTCGGACGCTCGACCTGAAGGATCGTGAACTGCTCTGGCTCCGCGAGGTACTGGAACTCGACTACAAATCGATCGCCCAACGCGTCGAATCGAACTCCGGAGCAGTCCGTGTCGCATGCCACCGCGCACGCCAACGCCTGGAA
>CAZWMX010000110.1:0-3329 GCA_964635205.1 uncultured Acidimicrobiaceae bacterium
GAGCTCTTCCGCAACCACTTCGGCGCTCCACCGCGCGAGACCCCGCAGGGGTGGGAGATCGGTGCGGTCGCCGGTCTCATATCCTCGACTCTCTCTCTTCTGAGCGACGGCAGCGTAACTCACATCGGCGCCGCCTTCGACTCGGTCATCGAGTCGTTCCGCAACGATATGTTCGGCGGCTACAAGACGGGCGAGGGAACACCCCCAGAGCTTCACGCCCAGTTCCCCGTGGCCGAACGCGCAGTGGAGGCGATGGGCGTGACCGTGTGGTCGATGATCGAACAGGAAGCTGATGACGGGCTCGCGGCGGCAGCAACGAAGTTCGTCGACGAGGTCGAGCGCGTCGTCATCATGAGCCCCGACAAAGACATGACCCAGCTCTTTGGCAACCCGAAGATCATCGGATACGACAGACGCAAAGGTGTGTTCATCGATGCAGACGGGACACGGGAGAAGTTCGGAGTCTCACCAGAGTCGATTCCCGACTACCTCGCGCTCGTGGGTGACACGGCCGATGGTATTCCCGGTCTCCCAGGCTGGGGCGCCAAATCGTCCGGCGTGCTGCTGGCCAGGTACGAGCAGCTCGAGGCGATACCGGCCTCAGAGCAGGACTGGGATGTGAAGGTGCGGAGCGCCACGAAGCTTGCGGAAACGCTCCGAGATCGGATGGAGGACGTCCTCCTGTATCGGGATCTCGCGACGCTGAGAACCGATGCAGACATACCGCAGAGTATCGACGACCTCGAATGGAAGGGGGTCCACAGGGAGGAGTACGAGGCACTCTGTGACGAACTCGGGTTCACCGGACTGAGAACCCGCCCCTCCCGCTGGTTCGGCGAGGGATAGCTGCGAAGTTTCTCCCCGCCGGAGCGGAGAGAAACTCGTTCTTCCCTGATGCCTGATACCTCAACGGAGGCCCCCGCAACGCGGGAGCCTCCAGTTCGTAATTCGGTATTGATCAGACGTTGCTCACCTCTGGCTTCGGGTTCCGCTTTTCTGGCACTGTCACCGGAAGGTCGTCATCGATCTTGCCCTTGGCAGCCCAGAACAGTCCCACTCCTGCGAACAGCACTGTGAGGCCGATCCCTGCGATCAGGGCGGTTACCCCGAGGGCTAGCTGAAGGGTTGATGCCGTTATCGTACCAACACCAAGCTCACCGAAGAGGCCGTGAACGGTTCCATTCCATGCCTGAGATCGTGCTGGGCCCTCAATCGGGTGCTTACGGTCGAACCCGGTCCAGTAGCGGCCATCAACGGCGAATTCATAACTTCCGGCGGCGAAGGTCTCCCCGTTGTACTCGGTGCTTTCTGCCAACACGATGGTTTGCGTGCCATTGAGCACGTGAAAGCCGACGGTCGCCATCTGGTACATGTACTCGGTTGCCGTGTTCACGAGTGGATCGTTCGGGTCGAGATCCGTCTCGATCACCTTGTAGCCCCAGTCATCGACGAGGAGTGACATGATCGCGTCGGCGCCCTCCGTGGTGCCTCTATCGACCAATTGCCCTTCGTCGTTATAGCTCAACGTGACGTCTTGTGCTTCGCTGAACGCCTGGAGTGAGCTGTAGCCATCCTTAACCTGCGTGTACGCATATCCACTGGCGAACACGAAGATCAGGCCGATCACTGCCAGTGCGATACCGAGCTTTTGTAGCCGGTCTGCCATTTTCTTCTCGCTTTCTCGAAAGCTTGTGAAACATTTCACAAGCTGGTTTCGTAGCTGTGTCTATTCTACTGCTATTTATCGGCAATGCGTAGTCTTCGTGTAAGGGATTAAGGAATTATTCTGGCTGAAAGAATGTTGGGTATGAGGAGTCGAATCGGCAGCGTCTCGACGAGCTCGAACGGAGAGGCGGCGACTGCGATGCCTATGAGGCCGTCTGAGACGAACTCGGCTTCATCGGAGTGAGGGCCCGCCCGACCTGCCGGCTCGTCGAGGGCCAGGCGCGGAGCTTCTCCCCGCCGGAGCGGAGAGAAACTCGCTCTTCCCTGACGCCTGATACCTATCGCCTGATACCTGGCTGAAGTCCCATGCCGTGTCAACGGGAAGGGACTCTCCTTCTTCCCTGATACCCGATACCCGACAAGCGCCCATTCGATCCCACGGGATCCAGATCCCGCGGCCATGCAACCTGTTCCTGGAACACGAACTCGGGGTATGCCTCGCCGCCGTGCTCGGAGCGATCGAGACCCTCGTGTTCTTCTGCGGCAGTCACTCGCATTCCGACGGTCATGTCGATGATCTTGAAGACCGCGAAGCTTGTGCCGAACGCCCACATTGCGATAGCCGCCGCACCAACGAGCTGGATGCCGACCGCGGCATCGCTGCTGAGCAATCCGACTGCGATCAAGCCCCACAGACCGGCGGCGCCGTGAACTGAGATTGCACCAACAGGGTCGTCGATGCCCCTTCTCTCGAGGGCCATGACCGAGAACACCATGATCACACCTGCGACGAGACCCGTGAGGATCGACGCTCCGAACGAGAGACTCGCCGTGCCGGCCGTGATGCCCACGAGGCCCGCGAGGACCCCATTGAGCGTGAACCCGACATCGGGTTTTCCTGCGATGAGCCACGACGTCGCCATTGCACTGAGGGCGCCAGCTGACGCGGCGAGGGTCGTTGTCACGGCTGGTGAAGCGATGTCCTGACCCACCGCTGCCAGGGTCGACCCTGCGTTGAAGCCGTACCAGCCGAACCAGAGAATGAACACTCCCAAGGCGCCGAGGGTCACCGAATGGCCCGGGATGATGCGAGCCTTGCCTGATTCGTCGTACTTGTCTATTCGGGGACCGACGACGAGAACACCTGCGAGAGCAGCGACACCGCCGAGCATGTGCACAACACCCGACCCTGCGAAGTCGAAGAAGCCGATCTCGGACAGCCACCCGCCGCCCCACACCCAGAACGTGACGACTGGGTAGATGAATCCTGTGACCGCCGTTGTGTAGATGAGGTAGGAGCTGAACTTCACACGGCCCGCAAGCGCACCGGAGATGATCGTTGCTGCCACCGCAGCGAATGCAACCTGAAAGAACCACTCACCGGCTCGTGCCCGATCGTTGAAGAAGAACACGTCGCCGTATGCGACGAATCCACCGACCGAGGACCCCCCGTACGCGAGGGCGAACCCGAACGCCCAGTACACGATGCTCCCCACAGAGAAGTCCATCACGTTCTTCATGATGATGTTCCCTGCGTTCTTTGCACGGGTGAAGCCGGCTTCCACCATTGCAAAGCCTGCCTGCATGAACACCACCAAGACCGCAGCGAAGAACAGCCACACACCGTCGATCGTTGCGGCTATCTCGCGGACCGTCGCCTCCTG
>CAZWMX010000110.1:3429-8193 GCA_964635205.1 uncultured Acidimicrobiaceae bacterium
GGCGAGCTCGCTCTGTCTGTCGGTCTACAGTTCCTCCCATGTCCGTCATCGAAGTCCAGAACCTCGTCAAGCACTACGACGATGTCGAAGCCGTTGCCGGGGTCGACCTCTTCGTAGAGGCGGGAGAGGTTTTCGCTCTCCTCGGCCCGAATGGGGCGGGGAAATCGACCATCGTCGAGATCCTCGAGGGATATCGCACGAAGACCTCTGGAACCGTGTCGGTCCTCGGTCACGAACCGGAGAAGTCCCAGCGCTCGTACAAGGAGCGCATCGGGATCGTGCTCCAGGAGACTGCGATCGAAGAACAGCTCACTGTTGCAGAGGCCATCGACGTGTACGGCTCTCTGTATCCGAACCGGCGCCAGACGGGTGAGCTCATCGAGCTCGTCGGTCTGGAGGAAAAGACGGACTCACGCATCAAAGCCCTCTCCGGTGGTCAGCGGCGGAGGCTCGAACTTGCTCTTGGCATCGTTGGTGACCCTGAGTTGATCTTCCTTGATGAGCCCACAACCGGCTTCGACCCTTCCGCCCGCAGGCAGGCATGGAGAATCGTCGAGAACCTCACATCACTCGGCAAGACGGTGCTGCTGACAACCCACTACATGGATGAGGCCCAGTACCTCGCGGATCGCGTAGCGGTGATTGCGAAGGGCAAGTTCGTTGCAGAAGGCACACCTGACTCCCTGGGCGGTCGGGAGACTGCGTCAACTCTCATCACATTCCAGTCGGATGGCCGGTCCCTGGATGGCCTTCCGGCAGCAGACATGGTGACCGCGGAGAATGGGAGGGTGACGATCCGGACAATGGATGCCACCCGGGATCTTCATCGGATCACGGGTTGGGCGATAGAGAGAGGTGTCGAATTGACAGGCCTGAGCGTCAGTCGACCCTCTCTCGAGGACATCTACCTCGAGCTGACGGGGGAGGGATCCGATGTCTGAGCGACCGTCGAGCTTGCCGCTCTTGTGGGGGCAGACGAATTACCAGACCAAGATCTTCTTCCGTAACCCGATGGCAGCGTTCTTCACACTGTTCTTCCCTCTGATGATCTTTGTCGTGCTCTCGCTGGTTTTTGGCAACCAGAAGATCGACTACCTCGGTATCACCACCGCTCAGTACTACGCGCCGTCCATGGCGGTGTTTGCAGCTGTGTCTGCGACGTACACCAATCTTGCAGTCACCACGGCGTATCAGCGTGACCAGGGGATCCTCAAACGTGTGCGCGGTACGCCCCTTCCTCCCACCATCTACATGGGTGGCAAGATCATCAGCGCGGTCATGATCGCGGCGATGGCCGTGCTGATCATGATGACGATCGGTGTTGCGTTCTACGGCGTGCAGGTGTTTGCGGCGACGCTTCCGGCGGCAATCGTGACTTTTGTCGTGGGTGTGGCGTCGTTCGCAGCGCTCGGCCTTTTGATAGCCGCGGTGGTGTCGAGCGGCGAGTCCGCAACCGCGGTCGCGAACGCGACGCTCCTCCCGCTCGCGTTCATTTCGGGCGTCTTCGTCGCGCCGACAGTTGGTGCGCCCGTGTGGCTCGATGCGGTCGCGAACGCTTTCCCCTTGAAGCACTTCGCGGAACCGTTCATTGCAGCCTTCAACCCGCTGACGGAGGGTGCCGGATGGGACTGGATCTCGCTTGGCTATATGACATTGTGGGGTGTGATCGCCGTGTTCTTGGCCATTCGGTACTTCAAGTGGGAAGCACCGGTGGGCGGGAGTCGTAAGTCGAAGAGGCGGAGGAAGGCAACTGCCACCGTATGAGCGGTGATATCGTCATCCAGCGGGCGATCGAGGCAGACGTGCCGGCGTTCAACGCCATCTACAACGAGTACATCGTCGATTCGCACGTGTCCTTCGATCTCGAGGCGTGGAGTGACGAGAAGCGACTCGATTGGTTCAGGTCTCGAGTTCTCGATGGCTATCCGTTCTTTGTCGCCTGTGACGGGGAAGAGGTCATCGGGGCGTCGTGGGCAGGTCCCTGGCGTGACAAGGAGGCCTATCGAGGGTCTGTCGAGTCAACGGTGATACTGGCACCCGGAGCCGAAGGTGGGGGCCTCGGCACGGTGCTGTACACGACTCTCCTCGATGCACTGCGATCCGAAGGTTTCCACCGTGCCTATGGGATCATCGCCCTGCCGAACGACCCATCGATCGCACTGCATCGCAAGCTCGGCTACCGAGAGATCGGTGTTCTTGACGAAGCGGGCTTCAAAGACGGCAGGTTCCATTCAACGATGCTGATGGAACTGGCCCTCGGATGATCTTCATATCGGAGCGATGACATCGATGCCCAGAGATTCGGCTCCTTCAGCCATCCGTGCGTCATACGTGACCAAGGACTCGAGGTCCGGGCCGAGGGACAGCGCGGCCGTGATGTGGATAGCGTCAAGACTGCGCAGTGCGATCGGTTCGAGCTCAGCAGCCTTCCCATAGAGACTACGGGTCAGCGTCACGATTGACATGGCCTCAAGCAGTTCGCGGGCGACCGAGATGAGGCCCGGGTCGATGCGGCGTGTTGTACGCAGCAGCTCCGTCGTGAGTAGGTCGCTTGATGCGACGCGATCGGGCACCGACTCAAACCACGTCCTCAGTGGTTCAGACTCCGGCTCGTCAAAGACCAGCTTCACCGCTGCTGATGTGTCGAGGTAGTGCACGGCTCAGTACCGCTCTTCCTGTCGCATCTGCTCAAGTACCTCGGACGCCGTCGGTTCACCGTCTCGGCGCGGCGCCGGCGGGGGAAGATCACGGATGTCACGTGTCGGAGGCATGGCCAGGCCTGCCTCGATGAGTTCTTCCATCCTTGTCTTGCGAATGGGAACGAGGCGAGCAACAGGTTTGCCATGCTCGGTGATCGTGATGGACTCACCGGCCTTTGCGCGCGCTACCACCTTCGAGGCGTTCTGTTTGAGTGCTCTGATACCTACTTCGCTCATGTTCTACATTGTAGAACATTTCTGCTCGGGTGGGAAGGGGCCTATGCCTCTGCCGAGACCCCGAGTAGGCGCTCGCGTTTGATCGACTTGGAACCGGTCACAAGAAGGACGATCGCGACGATCCACGCGATCAGGCCTGAAATCGCGGCAGAGATCACGGGCGAGTAGAGCAAACCGGAAGCCACGGCGTAGCTCATGAGGATCACCGGCAAGGTGACGAGGCTCGACGCCTGGTGCGCAGACGCAGCCGAACGTACACGTGCCGAGAGCCGGAGGATGAGGGCGAGTGCGATGGCTATGAACGGAGGGATCACCCAGAGTACGAGGAGCATCCAGCCGACCGTTGGGAAGAACCACCCTCCGATCTGGCGTCCAACGATGACGTTGACAACCAACGAGTACAGGGCGAATCCGACGATGCCTGCGAGGTATCCGGGGATGAGACTTGCCAGGAGCTTCGCGACGTAGATCTCGCGCACGGTCAGCGGGCTGTGCGCCAGATACTCGCCCGTGCCTCGTTCACGCTCACCGACGATCGAGTTCGCTCCGACGGCCGAAGAGATGGTGAGCGGAACGACGATCGCGATCGGGGCGAGGAGATAGACCGCGAAGGCGTAGGACGCACGAGTTGCCGGGTTATCGCCCTGGATGTTCTGCTGTATCGAGTCAGGCAGTGTTCCGATGATGTCACCGATCTGGCCGATCATCGGCGACTGCTGGACGAGTCCCAACGAGCCGAGCAGGATCACCGGCAGGATCACGAAGAACAGTCCGCCGAGGATCATCAGCGGGATCCAGTAGTCCTTCGTCCTGAAGAGGCGATACAGGTCGATCCTGATCACCGCTTTGATCATCGGCCACCTCATCCTGCCTCCCGATGTGCTCGTTGCATCTCGAAGTAGAGGTCCTCGAGGGTCGGGTCGAGTGGTTCCACTCGTGTCGGTCTGACACCACGCTTGACGAGTTCTATGACGATGTCGGGGATTCGATCGGTCGTATCGAGAGTGATGTGAAATACACCTTCGTCACGCACCGAAAGCACACCATCGAGTTCTGAGATGAACCGCAGGGAGTCGCGGTCCTCGGCATCGATGATGACAATCGGGTCGGCCATGTACCGACTCACAAGGGTCTTCGGGTTCCCCGATGCGCGCACCTCCCCGTCTTCCATCAAGACAACCTGATCTGCGATGCCCTCTGCTTCGTGTAGCAAATGTGTGCACATCACGATCGTGCGACCGCGTTCCGCCATCTCTGAGATGAGGTCGAGTACCGCCCGTGAAGACTCAGGGTCGAGGCCGGCGGTCGGCTCGTCGAGCATGAGAACCTCCGGGTCGTGGAGTACCGCTCGCGCAAGAGCGAGTCGTGTTCGCATGCCGGTCGAGTATCCGCCAACGTCCTGGTTGAGAGCGTGGGCGATATCGAAACGAGCAGCAGATTCGGCGATCTGCGACTCGTCGGCTTCGAAGATCGTGGCAGCGAACTTGAGATTCTCCCAACCCGAGAGCTGGTCGTAGAAGGCAGGTTTGGGCGGTACGACACCCACGCGTGCTCGTACTTCGTCGCCGTCGGTGAGCGGGTCGAGACCAAGGACCCTGATCGCTCCGAAGTCGGGGATCATCGCACCCGTTGTCAGCCGGACGGTCGTGGTCTTGCCTGCACCGTTCGGTCCGAGCAGCACCGTTACTGCCCCGGACGGGGCGATGAAATCGACGCTGTCAAGCGCCGTTACCTCGCCGAAGGTCTTTCGAACCGAGGAGAAAGATATCGCTGGGGTCATCCTGTCTTCCATCGGCAATGAAGGTACACAGCTTGACGGCTACGACGA
>CAZWMX010000111.1:0-8136 GCA_964635205.1 uncultured Acidimicrobiaceae bacterium
TGCCAGTTCGAGCGCTTCGACGCTTCGCTCGAGTACCTCGAGCGGGACGAGTGTCGCTTCCATGTTCGCCGCAGCCATGGCAGTCTCGCGAGTCGAACGGTCCTCATCGGTCCCTCGGGGCAGGCGAATCGCGGCAAGTACGCCGTTGAAGGCGTCACTGTCCCTGTCGACGGCAGCCAGGAACCAGTCCTTCAGCGACTGGGCATCACGCCCTGCTGCCTCCATGTGCTGCTTCGAGTCCTCCATGCCCTGCTTTGCGAAGGTCAGCGACGCCACCATCGAGGAGAGCGCAGCGGAGAGCGCTCCGAGAAGCGCAGCGACCGAGCCGCCGCCCGGAGCCGCGGAGTCCTGCGAAAGCACATCGGTGAACTCCGAGACCGTCGCCGAGACCAGTCCCTTCCGCACCCCGCGGTAGCGGTACTCGACGATCTTCGTGGCCGGGTCGAACTCACCGATCTCGTCGAGCCCGAGTGACATCACAGCCATGCGGATGCGGTCCGCCTCAGGGATGGCGGTCGTTCGGCCTTGGGCCGTCAGAAAATGGTCGCCCGCAGCGAGCATCGCGTCGAGAGGGACAAGCCCGACGACTTCGGAGCCTGTGACTCGCATTCCTCGGTCAGTCGCCTCCTGTCGGCATGCCTCGAATACAACATGGATGGGCGACACGGATGAGTCCGTGAGGTTCAGCGAAACCTGCGCTCTGTCATACTCGTCGATATACCAGCCGACGCCCTTCACCTCATTGAACCGCCCCGGCGTGAAGACGGTCTTTCCGTGCTCGTCCTTGATGATCTTCCCGTCTGAATCCCTCATAGCGGTGCCGAGGGTGCGGACCGCCGAGGCGACCTGATGTGCGAGGCGCCGATCGGCCGTGTTGAGATTCACGTTGTAGGCGATCAGGAATTGCCGCGCGCCGATCGCCGTCGCGCCGGCAGAGGCGTTGAATGCGGGGCCGAAGTCCGGCGCATCATCGCGAGCAGCCAGACCTTCGTACTCGCCACTGCGCAGGTCTGAGAGCGATCGGCGGCCTTCCCAAGCGGCATGCTCATAGAGGTAGACCGGGATGCCGAGTTCGGTTCCTACCCGCTCGCCGAGGCTGCGGGCGATCTCGACGCAGTCCTCCATCGTGGCGCCTTCGATAGGGACAAAGGGGCATACGTCGGTTGCCCCCATGCGGGGGTGTTCACCGGTGTGCTGCGTCATGTCGATGAGTTGCGCTGCCTTCGCGATCGCACGAAATGCTGCCTCCTCGACTGCCTCCGGCGACCCCACGAAGGTGACGACGGTACGGTTCGTTGCGACACCGGCGTCGACATCGAGGAGTTTCGCCCCTTCGACAGCCTTGATCGCTGTCGTTATCGCGTCGATGACGGCACGATCGGCCCCTTCCGAAAAATTGGGCACACATTCGATGAGCTTCATCGATCCTCCTTGTCAACTTTGCTTCGAGGCTACCGCTTGTGATGCGCAGAAACCCAGAGTCCGGCACGCAGAAGGACCCCGGCCGGAACCGGGGTCTCTCGCGCAGATGATCGACTGGCCTAGCCGACCTTGACGACTTTCGTTCCGCCTGCGAAATCGTCGTGCCACCCCGCATTGGTGGACGATTCGTTGATCGTGTACGCGATGTACAGGACCGCGGCGAGTTGAGCGAGTCCGCCGAGCACGGGAATGATGCCGAGTGCGTAGAAGGCGTTGCGCTTGGCTGCCATCTCGAACGACGGGTTTTGGCCGTCCGGTCCCTCGGTCTTGAGCTTCATGACCATCTTGCCGATCGTCTGGCCTCTGGAGGATTCCAGAAACGCAAAGTACCCGATCACGATTGCGGCCCACACGATGCTGATCACGATCGACGTGATCCCGAAGCCACCGAACACGCCGAATCCGCCGGACGTGCCGAGGACGGCGACGAAGACGATCGGAACGATGACGATGAACATCAGGAACCACAATGCGATGCTGTCGATCAGTCTGGCGAGGAATCGCGGCATGAGATCTGCTCCAACGCCGTCCATTGTCTGGTCGTCCTGTCCTTGAGCGTCGTTGTCAGTCAAGTTCACTCCCTTGCTTGTCGCGCTGCGGCCGCCTTCGACGATAGCGCCTCGAGGACCGCTTCGCGGTCGGTGGCGGCGCTATCGTCGCGGGGTCGACGGAGGCACATGGCAGACCAATCAGTCACGATCTTCCAGCTCGAGATTCCGCTCCGACAACCGTTCGGAACGGCGAGTGGCATCGTGGGGTCTCGCTCTATCGCCCTTGTGCGGTTGGGATCGGATCCACCGTTCGGGTGGGGCGAAGCCGCACCGTATCCCGGACAGGACGAGTCGATAGCGCAGATGCTGCAGGCAGCCAAGGCAGGGGACAGAACCCCGACGTTGTCGGCCGCCCTTGATGAAGCCACCGCGGATCGCGAAGCGAGGATCAAGGGCGTCCCATTGCGCGACACGATCGGAGCGACGATGAGCGACGTGCCGATTTCGCTCGCCGTTGGACTGGATGACCCGATGGGCGCCGTGGAGCAGGCGTTCGACCGGGGCGTGTCTCGGTTCAAGCTGAAGATTGCACCGGGACGCGTGGACCACGTGGCCGGGACCAGAGCTCGGTTTCCGCGGGTGGCACTCGGTGTTGACGCCAACGCATCGTTTGACGTCGAGACCATTGGCGAACTCACCGTCCTCGCCGATCTGGACATTCTCTACCTCGAGCAGCCGACGCCCGATCTTGCGTCCGATGCAACGCACCAACTGCGAGCGATGGCCAAGGTTCCTGTGTTCTCAGACGAATCTGTGCGCAGCGTCGCCGATGCCGAGAGGGTGCTCGCACTTGAGTCAGTGGATGGCGTGGTTGTCAAACCGGGTCGGCTCGGGTGGATCGGCGCTCTTGCAGTGCGTGAGTTGGCCAATGCATCAGGCAAGCTCTGGCGTGCATCCGGGCTTCTTGAGACCGGAATCGGCCGCGCCTACACCGATACCCTTGCGGCGTGTCCTGATGCATTCGTGTCAGATGTAGCGCCCGCCGAGTGGTTTCTGAGGGCAGACATCACAGAGTCCAGGCACGACGGCGGTCACATCACGGTGCCGTCAGCCCCGGGCCTGGGGGTCGCCCCCTCCCCAGACCTCCTCGACCGGTACCTCGTCGAACGCATCAAGCTCGGCTGACTGCTTCTGGCTTTGATTCGGGCCATATGCGGCGCGCATCAACGCCAGAGTCCTGGGAGTCAACGGATGGGGAGTCCGAGGCCACGGCTGATGACGAGGCGTTGGATCTCTGAGGTGCCTTCACCGATCTCGAGGACCTTTGCATCCCGGTAATGGCGGGCGACGAGCGTCTCATCCATGAACCCTGCTCCGCCGAAGATCTGCGTCGCATCCCTGGTCGCCGTGACCGCAGCCTCGGTTGCGTAGAGCTTGGCGATGGCAGCCTCTTGCTTGAACGGCCTCCCGTTGTCCTTCAACCATGCAGCCTTGTAGGTGAGCAGCCTCGCGGCATGGGTCATGACTTCGATATCGGCACACTTGAACGCCACAGCTTGGTTCGCCCCGATCGGTTTTCCAAACGCGTGGCGATCGTTTGCATAGGTCACGGATTCGTCGAGACAGGCCTGGAGCACACCGACGGCCATCGCGGCGACTGCAACCCTTCCGTCGTCGAGCGTCGAGAGGAACTGGTGGAACCCCTTCCCACGCTCGCCGACCAGGTTCTCGACCGGTACCCGTGCCTCGTCGAACGTGAGCCCGTGTGTGTCGGATGCGTGCCAACCCATCTTGCGATAGGCGGGCTCGACGGTGAAGCCCTCGGTGTCTGACGGCACAATGATCGTCGAGATCTCGTCCGGTCCGGTTCGGGCGGTGATCGTGACGAGGCTTGTCATCTCGGTGCCTGAATTGGTGATGAAGGCCTTTGAGCCGCTGATGACCCACTCATCTCCGTCGAGAACGGCCCTTGTTGTGGTTGCTCCGGCGTCTGAACCCGCGTCGGGTTCGGTCAGGCCGAAACCGGCAAGCGTCCTACCGGCAACGAGATCGGGTAGCCACTCTGCCTTCTGCTCTTCGGTTCCGAACTCGTGGATCGGATTGATGCCGAGTCCGACGCCGGCTTCGAGAGTGATCGCCATTGACTGGTCGACTCGTGCGATCTCCTCGATCGCAATACACAGATTCACGAAGTCCGCTCCGGCTCCGCCCCACGCCTCGTCCGCGGTGATGCCGAACAGGCCGAGATCTCCCATCTCGCGAACCACGTCATGAGGGAAATAGTGGTCTTCGTCCCACTGCTTGGCATTCGGTGCGATGCGATCGTTTGCGAACTCGCGCACCATCGCCCTCACAGCCTTGTGTTCGTCCGTGAAATCGAAATCCATCGAGCCTCCTGCGTGCGAGCATAGAAGGGAGTGGGGCGGGACCGCGAGGTGCGCAAACTCGATATCTTTTCGGGCATGAAACGTTGGTTCTGGGTTCTCGACGCGCTCGTTGTGGTTTCGTTCGTGGTCATCGGTGCGGACACCCACGGCTTCACCTATCAGCTCGCTGACGTTCTGCGAGTTGCAGCACCCTTCTTGATCGCCCTTGCCGTCGGGATCATCGCGTTGCGGGCATGGAAGAAGCCACTCTCGTTGCTGAACGGGATCCTTCTCGCCGTAATCGCACTCACGGTCGGGATGCTGCTTCGCAGATACGTCTGGGATGACGGAACACCGCGGATGTTCATCATCGTGACCGGTGGCTACTTCTTGGGACTGATGGTTGGGTGGCGACTCATCGGTCTTGCTATTCGGTGGCTTCGCAACCGGTAGTGGTGGCCTTTCGCCGCCACCTACCATGGCGGCATGGACACAGCAGTTGCCCTCGTCCGGAGCTATCTCCAAGCGAACGGATTCTTCACCGTCACCGAATATCCGATCCTCGAGAGCATCGGTGTCACAACCAGGGCGGTCACAGATGTAGACGTGCTCGCCTTGCGGTTCCCCGGGGCCGGCGGTGTCGGAGCGGATTCGCCTACGGGTGGTCTGCGGATCGAGCCGGACCCGGCGCTCGAGCTCTCGGATGATCAGATCGAGGTGATCATCGGTGAGGTCAAGGAGGGTGTTGCCATGCTCAACAAGGCGGCGCGGGACCCGGCGGTCGTTGCTGCTGCCCTCCGAAGGTTTGGTGCGATGCGTCCCGAGGTCGAAGATGAAATCGTCAGGGAACTGATCGCCACAGGTGTCGCGTATCACCCGGCAGGGATGCGCATCCGACAGATCGTTTTCTCGACCAAACCTCCGGAAAGGCGTCACGACTCGTACCGGTGGATGGCCATCGGCAAGATCGCCGAGTGGATGCGTGCGGAGGTACAGGAACATTGGGAGCAGATCAAGACGATCCAGTCGAAGGACCCCGCACTGAGTTTCCTGCTTCTCTTCGAAAAGGCTCGCCGCGGCGAGGAGTGAGTCTGCGTGTTCGACGTTGTCCTCTGGCGGCCCGAGATCCCGCCCAATACCGGAAACCTGATGCGCCTCACGGTCAACACCGGCTGTCGCTTGCATCTCATTGAGCCGCTTGGGTTCGACATCGACGACGCGAGGCTGCGACGTGCGGGCCTCGACTACAGGGAGTTCTCAGACGTGGCAACCCACCCGTCCTTCGACGAGTTCGTGGTTGCAGTTTGCCCGGATCGCGTGTTCGCATTCACCCAACATGCCGAGCGCCTGTATACGGACATCGAATACGAACCAGGCGACGTACTTCTCTTCGGCCGCGAGTCGGATGGTCTGCCCGATGATCTGCTCACGTCGGACGCGGTCACCGACCGAGTCCGTATACCGATCGCCGAGGCAGGCCGAAGCCTCAACCTCGCCAACGCTGCAGCCATCGCCGTCTACGAAGCCTGGCGTCAGAACGGATTCGCCTAGTTTCTGGTTGTGAACTGTTGACTGTGAACTGATAACTTCTTCTCATGATCCACAAGACACCCATCTCCGTCCGGTTCTACGAACTCGACCCGTACCGTCATCTCAACCACTCTGTCTATATCCAATACTTCGAGGTTGGTCGCATCGACCTCTTCGGGGTGTTCGGGTGGTCCCTCACCCAGATGGCCGACCTCGGCACCCAGGTCGTGGTCACGACCATCGAGACACGGTTCCTCTCACCCGGCGTCGAGGGAGATGAGCTCGTGGTCGAGACATGGGTCGAGGATGTGAGACGGGTGTCCATGCGTTTCGGCCAGCGCATCATGCGTGGTGATGACGTGCTGGCCGCCCAGACTGTTCACGGGGCGTGTGTGAGTCTCGATGGGAAGCCGATACGCATCCCGGACGATCTCCTCGCGGGGCTTGCCCGGTTCACGTCAGAACCGTCGTGAGCAATACTGCAACCCTCGAAGCTGCTACCTACGCCACGTGGACGGCGGATGTGTCCGAGGTCGTCGAGGGTTGGCATGTCACCGCCACAGCCGGTCTGAGCAGGAGGATCAATTCGGCTCGCGCGATCGGTGAAGCGAATGTTGATGCGTCGACGCGGGACCTCCTCAGCGATTGGTTTCGTCGCCACGACCTGCCACTCATCATTCGCGAGACACCACTCATGGCTGCAGGAACGGCCGAGGCGGTTCGGTTGCAATGGGGTTTCGTTCCTCTGGACGAGACGCTCGTGATGACCAAGGGAACACGAAAGGGTGAGATTCGTGACGTGCAGATGGTTCCCGTCGCCGATCGCCGATTCCAGTCCGACCTTGCCGAACTCAATGGCCGGACTGCTGCAGACGAGGCGACGTTGCACCGGATCTACGGCAGAGTCACAGATCGAGGCGCCGGTGCTTGGATTCCCGGCAGAGGGGCGGCGGTCGTCGTCAAGGATGGAGACCGAGCCGCTGTCTTCTCGGTTGCCGTAGCTCCCGAATGTCGACGGACGGGACTTGCGACCCAGCTCATGGAAGCCGCTTCGGCTTGGGCAGCCGATCAAGGTGTACAGGAGCTGTTCGTGCAGGTACTCGGAACGAACAGCGCAGCGCTCGAGTTGTACGAGAGGCTGGGATACAGCGAGCAGTATCGGTATCGATACCTGCAACCGCCCGGCACCAGGGATGACGCGTAACATCAGGCCGGAGGAGCATGCACAAGACACGAGTTGCAACTTGGTCTGACCTCGAGTCCGGCGATCTTGTCCACGCTCTCGTCGCCGGCGTGGATCTTGTTGTTGTGCGATGGCCGGACGGTGAGGGGCACAGTGTCCTGTACGGTCGGTGTGTTCATCGGGGTGCCTTCATGGCCGACGGCCACATCGAAGGTGACAACCTCGTTTGTGGCGTGCATGCGTGGGATTACCGCTACGCCACGGGAGTATCGAGCTATCGCGACACCGAGGTGCTGCACAAGTTCACGTCGGGCGTCGAGGATGACGCCGTCTGGGTGGACGAAGACGAGATCGCACAGTGGGCAGAGAGCCATCCACAGCCGTACGACCGTGATGCCTACCAGGGGGAGTATCAGGACCCGACCGGTACCCACGACGAACCCTTCGTCAAGGACATCAGAGAACTCGCAACGTACGGGCTCGACCGTCTCGGCCACCACGGCGCTGCCGGCGCAATGGGAGTGCCGCGGAGAGAGCTGCCTGCATGGGACGATATCCAGATCCTCACCGCCCAGCTTGCTCGTCCACCGCTTCTCGACGATGAACCGGTGGACACGTCCGTGACGATCGGTCCTGCGGCGCAGAAGCCTCTCACACTCGACATCCCACTCTTCGTCTCGGACATGTCCTTTGGTGCTCTCTCCCGAGAGGCAAAGACAGCTCTCGCCCGAGGCGCCGAACTCGCTGGGACCGCGATCGCCTCTGGTGAGGGAGGCATGCTTTCGGCCGAGAAGGCCGAGTCGAGCCGCTATCTGTACGAATTGGCTTCGGCACGGTTCGGTTTCACCTGGGACAAGGTGGCAGACGTCCAGGCGTTCCATTTCAAGGGAGGCCAGGCGGCCAAGACGGGGACCGGCGGCCATCTCCCCGGACCGAAGGTCACCGCCGAGATCGCCGAGGTGCGCGACATCCCGGCCGGTGAGCCCGCGGTATCCCCTGCCCGGTTCCCCGAGTGGACGAAGCCCGCCCAGTTCGCCGAGTTTGCCACGGAGGTGCGCGAGCGCACAGGTGGGATACCGATCGG
>CAZWMX010000112.1:0-8120 GCA_964635205.1 uncultured Acidimicrobiaceae bacterium
TGAGGGTGGCAGGACTGTTGGTGCAGGCCGCGTCACAAAGATCATCAAGTAGAAGAAGTAGTACGTACTACGTAATACGTACTACGTATTACTCGAACGAACGAAGAGAGTTTTCATGAGTGACAAGCGACCGCCGATTACGCTCGCATGCGAGTCGTGTAAGAGGCGTAACTACGTCACCACGAAGAACAAGACGAACACTCGAGAGCGCATCGAGCTTCGCAAGTTCTGCAAGTGGTGCCGCGAGACGACACCGCACAAAGAGACGCGGTAGTCACTTGCCGCGATCTGTCTGGAGAGGGCCGGCCCGCAGGGCCGGCCCTCTGTTCTGGCACCTTCTCAGCCGTCGAGTTCTGAGCGGAGGGAGCGTGCCATCATCCGTTCGTAGAGACCGGGCGCCAACGCCGTCATGATGCGCGCGAGGTGTCCAACGGATCCGATGACGACGAAGCGTCGGCGCCGTTCGATGGCCCGGTAGATCCGTTCGGCGACGGCGTCGGGTGTGACCTGCTTGCCAACACGGGACTGGGGATGATCGGTGATAACGCCGTCACCTCCGAGTGCTCGGTCCTGCATGTTCGTATCGATGAAGGTTGGGGCGATGATCGTGACGTCGACGCCTGTGGCGCGGAGTTCGGCTCGTAGCGTGTCGAACAAACCGTGGAGCGCATGCTTGGATCCTGCGTACCCGGTGCGACCGAGTACGGGGCCGAATCCTGCGATCGACGACACGACGGCGATCGCTCCGGATCGATCGATGAGCGACGGGAGCGCCGCCTTGGTTATGTTGGCGGAGCCGAGGTAGTTCACCTCCATCACTCTTCTGATCACCCCAGGTTCGGTATCGACAAATGCCGATCGGTGGGTCATGCCCGCGTTGTTGATGAGCACGTCGATGGGCCCGAACCGCTCGATGACAGCGGCGGTTGCCTCCATACATGCAGCCGGATCGGTGAGATCGCATTTCACGGCCAGCGCCTCGGGGAGAGATTCTGCAACCGCTTCGAGCCGGAGCGCGTCGATATCAAGCAGAGCGAGGCGAGCTCCGACAACAGAGAAACGTCTGGCGATCGCTGCGCCGAGTCCTCCTGCCGCACCGGTCACGATGACGACCGTTCCTGTCAGGTCACGTTGTGCCATGTCGTGCCTCGAGGAAGAAGGCGAAGGTCTCTTCGCTCGACTTGGTGGGTGTGAATCCGAAGTCATCCTTGAGTCGGCGGTTCGAGAGCACAGGGCGATACCGGAGGAAGTCCACCTGCTCGGGACCGTACTGGGTGACGCCGAATCGTCTCATGACACCGAGTGCCGAGCGGACGGCCACGGCCGGAATCTCGACGTACCGCTTCTCCATCGCGTGAGCGATCGCGCGCAGCGGCATCGCACCGTCACCTGCGAGGTTGTAGATACCAACCGCGTCGGTCTCGATACCGCGGCGTAGACAGGCCACAACGTCGATGTCCCACATGAACACGAACGGTGTCTCGGATCCTCTGATACCGAACACGATTGAACGATCGAATAGGTCGGTGATCTGGTTGCGGGTGCCTGCACCGAGGATCGTGCCTGGTCGGAAGATCAACTGCTTGAGTTGGGGATGGTCCTCGCGCCACTGAGCAAGCATCTCCTCGACGAGCCGCTTGTGATCCGAGTACGCGAAGGTTGGGTTGCCTCGCAGCGCGTCCTCCTCGTCGATCCACTCAGGGTTGTCGGCGTGGTAGCCGTAGGCGGCACCCGACGAGGACACGATCACCTTCTCGACGCCCGAGGCGACGCAGGCCTCGAGGACGTTCTTCGTGCCGCCGACGTCGACCGAGTACTCCAAATCGCGATCGGGGTTCTTGCCAGGCGATACGATCGCGGCGAGATGCACGACCACGTCGACGTTGTTACTGCGCAGGGTGTCGACGAAACCGAGGTCACGCACGTCACCCTTGACAAAGGTCAGACCACGGACCGGTTCGGCCGGTTCCCGAAGGTCGGTGCCAACGATCGTCTCGAGGCTTCCAGAGTCCGCGGTCAGGTCCTGGACAAGAAGAGACCCCAAGTAGCCGGCGGCACCGGTCACGAGGACCGACCGCGTCATGCGACCGCCGGGTCGGGCGCTCCGACGGGCCGCCGCGCCCAGAACCCGGCGAGCGTGAGACCTGAGATGATGTGCCAGACCCCCCACCAGGCGGCGATCAGCGCCATGCCACCGAGTCCGTCGAAGAAGGTGAAAACAAGCACAAGGGCTAGTGCCGAGTTCTGCAGACCGACCTCGAACGTCACCGCCCGCCGGTCCGCGATGGAGAGGCGGGTAAGCCGTGCAGAGCCGTATCCGAGACCGAGGGCGAGGGCGTTCTGGAGGGCGACGATCCCAATGAGGAATCCTATGTAGGTGATGAAGTTGCTCCAGTTCGCTCCCAGCGCTCCTGCGACGAACCCGATGAACACCACGACGGAGAAGATCTTGAAGGGCTTCTCGAGCCGGGCTGCGATCAGCGGCTTCCTCTGTGCAAGGAGGATTCCGAGCGCGAGCGGAATGCCGAGGATCATGACGATCGTCACGAACAGCGTCATCGGGTTGATCGCCACGGACTCGAGAATCGGTTTCGTCGCCGGGTTGAGCCCTCCCCAGAGCGAAAAGTTGAGCGGCGTCATGACCACCGCGGCCGCCGTGGATACTGCCGTCATGCCGACCGACAGCGGCGCGTTGCCGCGCCCGAGGTACGTCATCACGTTCGACAGGTTCCCGCCGGGGCACGACGCCACGAGGATCATGCCGAGTTCGACCGATGGCGCCAGATCGAGAACGAGCGTGAGGAGAAACGTGGCGAGTGGGAGCAGAATGAACTGCGCGCTGAGCCCGATTGCCGCCGGTTTCGGTGTCTCGATCAGCGCCCTGAAATCGCTGAGGTTGATGCCGAGCGCTACCCCGAACATCATCAGGCCGATGAGGACGTTGAGCGCCAGGAGCGATCCCGAGTTGAAGTTGAGCACCGCGTTGTCAATGTTCTGGACCGCGAATGAAACACCTCCCACAATCATCATCTTCCCTCCGGCTCTGCGTGCATCTTCTTGAAGTGCAGTAGACCCGGTGCCCAGAGGTTCTTCGTCGGGTCGACGTCCACATGGATCACGGCGCACCTACCCGAGGCGATGCTGCGCTCGATGGCCGCGGGAAGCTGCGCGGCATCGGCGACCCGCTCTCCGTGTGCGCCCATCGATCGGGCGAGCGCGTCATATGCGATCTCACCGAGGTCGGTGCCGGTCGTCTCGTCTGGATCGAGTTGCTTCTTCACCATCATCTTGACGGGACGGCGGGCCACCGATTGGGACATCTTCACCATTCCCCACTGTCGGTCGGAAACGACGAGGAACACGACCTTGTAGCCGTTGCGCACCGCGGTCTCGATCTCTTGGGGATGCATCCCGAACGCCCCATCGCCGATGATGCAGCACACCTGTCTGTCGGGGAAGGCTTCGGCGGCGCCGAGTGCCTGCCCGACACCTGCCCCGAGATGCCCGAAGTGTGGTGTACCGAGGGTCGTCCCCGGCTCGCGAACCTGCCAGAAGAACGAACTCCACACGGCTGTGTTTCCGCCGTCCGCTATGAAGATGGCATCGTTGTCGAAGATCGTCCTTGCGATGTGCGGGACATGCCCTGTCGCCATTGGAACCGATCGGTCCCCGAGGTGCTTGTCCGCGAGTTTCTTCGCCTTGTCGTCCCTGCTCGCCTGGAGTTGTGCAACGGTCGTCTCACGTTCCGGGGAAGGTCGAGGCCCGCCGTCGAACGCGCTGACCAGGGCATCCAGGAACATGCCGGCGTCGGCCACGATCGGAAGGTCGACGGGCTTGTTCATCCCGAGGACGACTTCGTCGATGTCGACCTGTATGACCTTCTGGCCTGGATCCCAGTTCGGCGCCTTGCCCCACCAGTCGGTTTCCCCGAGCCGGGATCCGAGTACGAGCACGACGTCGGCACGGTTACGAACCTCGTTTGTCCCCTCGATGGCAGAGATGGGCCACACGAGCGGATTCGTGTGTGGAGCCGATCCGGAGGCACTCCATGAGGTCGTGATCGGCGCGTGCAGTTGCTCAGCCACGGCGACGAGTTGATCGAATGCGCGGGCGTGGACGACGCCGCCGCCGGCGTGAACGATTGGCAACCTCGCCTGAATGAGCATCGCCGCCGCCTTGTCCACGTCACTCGTCTGTGGAGCCATGGCGTCGATCCGGCGGTATGTCGCCGGGGAGCGGACCGGTACCCCGCCGGTTCTTCCGTTCATGACCGACTCGGGTGCGTCGAAATGCACGACGCCCGGTCGGCCTGCAAAGGACTGGCGCAGCGCGATACGGAGAAGCTCCGGGATGCGGTCGGCGGTCGCCGCAGATGCAGACCACTTCGCCATCGGGCCGATGACCGCCACTTGGTCAAAGTACTGGTACGTGCCTCCCCGATCAGGGTAGGTGATGCCGAACCGGCGCGAGGATGTGATCAATAGGACCCGGTTGCCTTCTGCGTTCTCAACCGCCACGCCGGGAAGCGCATTTGCGACGCCAGGGCCGTTCGAAGCGATCACGACACCGAGCCGCCCCGTGAGCCGGGCGTATGCTCCGGCCATGTGCATCGCCGACGACTCGTGGCGAGGAGTGACGAGGCGGATGTTGTTGGCGTCGAGACCATCGATGACGCCCTGGTAGGTCCCGTCGGGGAGTCCGAAGACCGTGTCAACGCCCTCTGCTGCGAGCATCGATGCGATCAACTCGCCGCCGGTTGTCTTCGTTACGGTCCTACCTCCTGACGCAAGCATCCTAGACCGTCGGCACCAGGAGGTTCATTGAGCGCCCCCGCACGCGAAGATGCTTGTGGCCTGATGTAGTCTTGACGCATGGACACTGCTAGCGGCCTCACTCTTGGACTGATCGTTGCGGCGTTCTTGTTGGGGCTTCGCCACGGGATCGACTGGGACCACATCGTGGCGATCAGCGACATCGCTGCCACCCAGGAGTCGAAGCGGCGCGGGTTCTTCGTTGGAACGCTCTACGTTGTCGGCCACGCATCTGTCGTGATTCTGCTTGGGATCGGTGCAATCGCACTTGGTGCCACCGTCCCCGGGTGGCTCGACGCTGCAGCCGGGCGGATCGTTGGTGTAACGCTGGTGCTTCTTGGACTCGTCGTGCTCGCGTCGCTTGTGCTCGAGCGAGGTTCGTTCCGAGCGCGTAGCCGATGGATGATCCTCTTCGGCATGTCACGAAAGCTGTTCCGTCGCGCCGGCCGTGGCACGACGCATGAACACGAGCACGTTGCTGCCGAAAGCGGGCACCATGACGGCGTCGAGGATCTTCCGAACGGCGATTCCAGGTTGGCTGCGCCGCTGCATTCTCATGAGCACACACATCATGGGGACGGTGAATACACGAACAAGGCAGCGGTCAGCATCGGGGCGATTCACGGCGTCGGGGCCGAGACGCCCAGTCAGGTTGTCGTATTCCTCGCCGCAGCATCGGCGGGTGGTGTGTGGGCAGGTGTTGCGGTCCTGCTCGTTTTTGTCTTCGGACTCATGATCGCCAACTCGGCGATCACCGTTGCGTCGGTGTTCGGTTTCGCCGTGGCATCTGCGCGCCAATCGGTTCAGATCGGAGTGGGCGTATTCACGGCCGCGATGAGTATCGGAATCGGGCTCCTCTTCCTGACGGGTAACGACACCATCCTCCCGGCGTTCTTTGCTTGACAGAAGTCAGAAGCCAGAAGCCAGAAGCCCCGCTGTGGCTCCCGCATCGAGTGTACCGTCAGCGACATCGAGGAAGAGAGACGAACGTATGGCAGCAAACGAATGGACCATCAACTATCTGCCCGAAGAGGGTGGACGGATCACGGGGAAGCTCAAGCTGACCGATACCGACCTTGAGTTCAGGGGACTGTACGACTCGAGCAACAAGGAGATCATCAAGGGGATCGGCGGAGCGCTCGGCACGTTCGCGGTTTCCGGAGGTCACGCTTCCTACTTCCACGACACGGATACGGACTTCGGGTTCACACTGCCCAGAGCGGACGTCGACCACGCCGAATTACGCAAGAAGGGCCTGATGAAGCAAGCCATCGTCGCGATGAAGGACGGTTCAAGCTTTGTCTTCGACTACGGCATGTTGAACCCGAAGAAGCTGATCGCAGCGATCAACGAGTAGCCAGAAGCCGCGTCTCCGGCATCTGGAATCCGACATCTGTCTACGCTCTTTCCCCATGACTGATGTTGTTACTCCCGCCGACCTCGAGGGTCATCCGATCGGTCCCGTGGAAGTGTCGGTTACCGCCGACCGAGTCGCGCTGTATGTCGACGTGACCGGGGATGATCCGATGCGATGGGTCGACGGCGCGCCACCAGGGTTCGGATCGGTTCTCCTCTTTGCGGTGGCAGACGAGTTCCTGTACGACCCGAGGATCGTTCCGTACACAAGAACGCTGCTGCACCTCGACCAGTCGTTCACGTATCTCGGATCGATACCGGTCGGAGGGACGCTCACCGTCGGTGGCGCTGTGACGCGAGTCCGACAGCGAGGAGACTCCTACTTCGTCACGTTCTCAGCCGACGCATCGGCCGGAGAATCGGTCTTGATGAAGTCCGTGTCGACCTTCGTCCTCTCAGATCAGCATGCTCCTCGAGCTGAGACCGTGTTCGAAGAACCACTCGTGCGACAGCGAGGTTTCAACGACGGCTCACAACGATCAGCAAGCCGCCACGACCTGGTTCGGTACTCGGCGGCAACGCGTGACTTCAACCCGTTGCACTGGGACCACGATTTTGCGGTTCAAGCTGGTCTTCCCGGGACGGTCGTGCACGGTCTGTTGATGTATGCCTGGCTGACCCAGGAAGCCTCGCGTGCTGCAGGGGGAGCCGAGGTCATCGCAGCGAAGATCCGATTCAGGAGTGCACTCAGACCCGCTCAGCAGGCGACTATCTCCGCCGACGGAGAAGACGGCACGGTGAAGCTTGCCCTGACCGTAGGTGACGAGCAACTCGTCACTGGGACAGCTACCGTTGCTCTCCCAACGGAGTAACTGCATGGAACGCGAACGGGTCGAACCCATATCGTCACAAGATCTCATCGAGAAGGCGAAGCTCGGTGACCACAATGCCTTCGGAGCGCTCGTGGCGCAGCATCAACATGAGGTGTTCACGTTGGCAGTCAGACTCGTCCGAGATCGTGATCTCGCAGCAGACGTGTCCCAGGATGCGTTCATCCGCGCCTGGCGTGCAATGCCGAAGTTCCGCGGTGATGCCAAGTTCTCGACATGGATGCATCGAATCACGGTGAACACGGCCTGGACACATCGTGCAAAGCGGAAACGCGTGCGCCTCGATCCGCTCGAGTCGATGACCGCTGAGCCCCATGCCTCGACACTCGACCCTGTTCGGGCAGGTGAAGCTGCCTCAGCGTTGCCCAAGATCGAGGAAGCGCTGATGCAGCTGACCGGTTCGATCCGGGCGGTCGTGGTTCTCAAGGATGTGTACGGATGGAACCACTCAGAGATAGCGGATCACCTCGACATATCAGTCACTGCAGCCAAGGTTCGCCTCCATAGGGGCCGAAAAGAGTTGCGCAGTCTGCTCGACGGATACCAGGACGGTGCGCGATGAGCATCGTGTGCTCTGCCATCCAGGTTGCGCTCCCGACGATAGGTGAGGGCACTATCACCGGGCCTCTTGAATCTCATGTTGAGTCCTGTCTTCGATGTGGAACCGAAGTGGTTCTGTATCGGGAAATGTTGCGCGAGCTCGAGGCGCTCGAGATGTCGCTCGACGGCGCACCCCAAGGTCTCACCAGGAATGTGATGAACAGCCTCGGCCCGGTCGCCGTTGCTCAACGGGAGCCTCGCAGGGACGCCAGGGTTCCGGTCGCCGCCGCAGCTGTGGTCGCTACGGCCGCTGCGGGAACCGCTGTGCTGCTGAAGCTCTACCGCGAGCACGCCGCGTAACCGGTTTCCGAATAGCCGGCGCTGGTTTACACTTCAGGTGAGGGATACATATACTCCCCGGTCGGGACACGAGCCGGGCCGAAGGGGTGTAGCTCCAATTGGCAGAGCGCCGGTCTCCAAAACCGGATGTTGTGGGTTCGAGTCCCGCCACCCCTGCGAACTA
>CAZWMX010000113.1:0-2850 GCA_964635205.1 uncultured Acidimicrobiaceae bacterium
GACGACGGACGACGGACGACGGACGACAGGTTCACACCCTCCTGCTGACTCAAGACTCCAAACCGACGATCCAGATTGAACCCGTCGTCGGTCGTCTGTGAGGGAGCGCAGCGACCGATCCGTCATCAGTTCTGACACCTGACGATGGTATGTCCATCCACTCCGGGCTCGCAAGGAACGCGGAGCGTTCCCGCTCGCCAGGCCCCCCTGCATCGCGACTGCGTCGCTCTGCCGTCCCCCGCAAGGGGGGTTCGCCGGTTAGGTGACTTTTTGTGGTGTAGAAATGCTGTACCCGTCACCACCATCGTGCGCTTGGATGTGGCTGTATCCAGCGGAGTTAGGATTCTTGAATCGGTGATGGGCGGGAGGCAGAGTCATGGCGGGTTCGTGGAATCTGGCATGGATGGAACCTGCGGGGTGTCTGGTGCGTCTGTAGTTTGATGGTCAGGATGTTGAGCGGGGAAACGCAGCCATTGCGTGTCACGTATGAGGACTTCGACGTGTTCTACGCGTCGTGTTGGGACGACATGTATAGAACGTTGTCGATCACGCTACGGGATCCCGAACTTGCCAAGGAAGCGATCGACGAGGCGATGACCCGTGCCTATGGGCGGTGGTCCTCGGTGCAGCAGTACTCCAACCAGTGTGGATGGATCTACCGGGTTGCCTTCAACTGGGCGATCTCCCAGAAACGCAAGACCCGTCGTGAGATCCGCGTGGCCGAACCGATCGGCGGGTCGGACCGCGATCCGCTGCCAGATCCCGACCTCCACCGGGCACTTGTGCACCTGAACATGGGGCAGCGTGCGGTGGTCGTGTTGCGGTACCTCCTCGATTGGAGTGAGGAAGACGTGGCACTGGCCTTGGAGATTCCCAAAGGGACGGTCAAGAGTCGCCTCAACCGAGCCCTCGCCAAGCTCAGAGAGGAACTGTCATGAACAATCTTGAAGACCGCCTTATTGCTGAACTCCGCCGGTCGTTCGATTCGGTCCCTGAAGCCAATAGTGATATCGCTGCCGTGAAGAGGGCCAGCCGTGTGCGAGCATTCAGGAGTCGCGCTGGCGTGGTTCTCGGTGCTGCTGCTCTCGTTCTTGTCGCTGTCGGTTCGGTGGCGATTCTCCGGTCCGCTTCCGTGCCTGAGGCCGCGGCCCCGACGACGAGCCCACCCGGCGACACCAGCACGATCCCGTCCCCAACCACAACCGTGACCTCAGTCGCCGACGCCCCGGTTTTCGCGGTGACAGCCAGGGAACTCGAGTTCGACGTCGATGCGTGGACACCGAAGACGTTCGATGTACTCGATACGCGGCCACTTGTGGTGAGCGATGACGAACTGGAAGACATTCGACGCGCAGCGACAGAGACGCTGTCCGCGATAGGTGCCGAGCCTCCGTACAGCGCGACGCTGATCCAGCGTGCCAACGGGGGGCAGATCGTGCTCCTCACTCATGCTGCAGGCTCATGCATCACGGACCTTGGGTTGCAGGGACCATGGTCTGTGCATGACGCTGCTGCCCCGTGCATGCCGACAGACCGGCCGGCGGTCTGGGAGATCGGTGATCTGCGGCTGATCGTATGGCCTGATCTTCCAGAGACAGCCTCCACGGTCACTTCCAGCCCCGACTGTGGACCCGCTGCGATGTGCATCGGCGAGTCGACGGTTGTGCTCGACGGAATCGCCGTGCTGCCCACCGTGTTTGAAGGATTCACCCCCGACAAAGGCATCTCCATTGGACTCATTGCCTACGACCAAGCCGGGAACGAGATCGCCTCAGCCACGGTGCAGCTCCCACCGCAACAGGTGTCAGCTCGCAAGGGTGTTGTCATCTCCCCCGACGGAGTCCCCATCACCATCGAACTTCCAAAGGGATTCGATCTGAGCGAGTTCGCCGTCGAGAGGGGAGGCATGATCGTTCAGACCTCCACCCGGAAGGAGTACCCCTATCGGCTGTTGGACCGATCAGACCACGCAACATCCGACGAGCAGGTTCCGGCGGGTGAAGTGTCCTTCGTTCGCACCGTGATCGATGGGAATGAACACACGACTATCGCGGTCGGTCTCGAACGAGGCACCGCCTTCGTGACCCTGTCCGAGGGCGAAGCAGCGGCGATCGACCCGGCCGTATGGTCCGATGCCTTCATCGACATGGTCGGTGACGGCGAAGACACGCTCGTCGTCCAAGCCGGACCTGGATTCGAACTCGCAGGGGCTCACCCATCAAAGATACGACCAGCGTCAGTCGTGAACCTTGTTGGAACCGACGGGAACATCACGCTCACCACCGGCAGTTGCTTCTTCGACGACATCTCTCCACAGAACGACCTCACAGGCGAGATTACAAACCACGAACGCGTTGGTCCGATCGTGCGACGCGCGAGTCAAATCGTGCCAGGAGAGGGATCAATCTGGTGGTGTTCTGATGACCTGACCGTGGTCGTCAGTGGCGCCGAGCTCTTCATTGAAGCCATGCTCAGCGAACTCGACATCCAGTGGTAGCCCGACAAGGAGGGCGCATCACCGGATTCCGACCGTGAGCACACCCAGATCAATCATGGCTCCGGCCGCGCTGCGCGGTGGTAGTTGAGTCTTCCAGGTAGTGCGCGGGTTCCAGCCTCTGAAGAGACGGAGTCATGGCAAATCTGAGAAGGCTGGGGACATTCGGAGATCCTCTCCAGCCTTCTCGGGGCTCATCGATCTCGCTCAACAAGAACTGAGATCAGCGCTGCTGCCTCGGCCTGCATGCCTGGGACCACGTGCGCGTGCTGCTTCATCGTGAATGCTGGGTCTTGATGGCCGAGGCGTTCGCCGATGACCTTGACCGGTACGTTTGATCTCCCCCGGTTCGCCGG
>CAZWMX010000113.1:2950-7818 GCA_964635205.1 uncultured Acidimicrobiaceae bacterium
GGTTCGCCGGTCAGGTGACTTTCTGTGGTGTAGAAACATCGAGCCGCCGCGTCGTCAGATCGATCTCGTCCACATCCGGATTCTCGCACACAACCGCGCGGAACGCTGAAGTGCACAATGACCCCTTGAGCTCGCAGAGGATATGTGTGGGCTTCGCCGGGGAGTGCCCGCCGCTAGGAGACGGCGGTCGTTACCGTGATGCCGGTGTCCTCGCTGGTGGCGTGTTCCCACGAGTCCCCGTTCCACTTGAACTGGACGATCACGAACTTGGCGCCGTCCCGGGCCGTCACCATCCCGATCGGGACACCCACAACATCGGATGAAAGCTCTTCGAGCGACCCCACGTAGACGATGACGCCGTCGTTGGCCACGACCCCGTCGACGAACAGGGCATTCTCTTCGGCACGGCTCACGAACGTTGCATCGGGGAACATGGCGGCGATCTCGTCGCGAACTCGCTGGGGCATCGGCTGCTCTTCACCGACAAGTGTGTCCGAAGTGATCAGCTGATTGCGCACGAATATCGGGCGGTTGCGACACTCAGTGCAACCGATATCAACGGCGCTGACCGACAGCACTGCTTGGGTCGCTCCATCGATTGGCGGGGACTCCGTGCCCGATCCGGAGCACGCCGCAACAAGGACAGCAAGAACCGCCGCTACAACCAGAACTCGCCCAACCTTCAACATGCTGACCTCCGACGTCGTCGACTGGTCTCGTTGCTCTGACGCCCTCACGCGTCGTTCGGTTCCCTCAGCCCAGGGGAACCTCACGCTGAAAACCAGAGTTGCCGTTTTTGGGGGTTCGGTACACTTGGTGGGGCTGCGAGTGACGTCAGTGTTTCGTCTCAATGGCTGCGCCCTGCCGGGTCGGTGTAAGTGCAATCGGCTGCGCATGCGTTGTCGAGGTGAAGCGATGAGAGAGACTTGACGTGGCCGACTTCGATACCGTCCACCGGCAGTCGAAGGACTCGTGCTATCGGGCCGTGGTAGCTGCTCTGGGCGACGTTTGAGGCTGCCTCGGAGGCGATGGTCCGAGATTGACGTCACACCGCAGTCGACCTGTGCCGGACTTCCTCCCCTTCCCACCGTTCCCCATTCGTCTCGCTGCTGTACTCGCGTATGTTTCTTCACCAAGAAGTCACCTAACCGGCGAACTCCCCGCAAGGGGGGACATGCGACTCATGCGCCAACATGCATATGTCCAGCGCAGTCAGGAATGGTCGAGGCTCGGCCTCACATGGCTGGGATCGTGAGCTGTTCCGCCATCACGTCGAGGAGCAGATCGAGTGCCTCGTTGATCTTGGGTGACGTCACCTTGTAGTACACGCGCTGACCCTCGCGCCTCGACGAGACGAGGCCTTTGCTCTTGAGAATCGCAAGGTGCTGGGATGCGTTCGCTTGCTGGATTCGTGTGACTTCACACAACTCCTTGACCGATCGCTCCCCATCGCGAAGTGCGTTGATGAGGATGAGGCGCTTCGGGTCTGCGAACCCCTTACAGACGCTTGCGTGAAGTTGGTATAGCTCTTCTCTGATCTCTGACATGGGTCCCACTATGGCAGGTGTGGCGTGCTTGGCCAAGGCGAAAACGAGGTACCGTTTGCATCCCCCGTTCACAGGAAGCATAATGCTCTCAAGATATGCGCAGATGCGCATGTCTTTGGGGGCCGCCACAGCGGTTCGTCCGAGGCAGCCCCGCCCCAACGAGGAGGCTGCATGGACGAATTCAAAGCCGACCAACTGCTCGACTGCACCGGGATGCTGTGCCCCATGCCCGTTGTCAAAACCTCGAAGGCGATCAAGACCATCGAGGTGGGGCAGGTTCTCGAGATGGTCGCAACCGATCCGGGCGCACCGCCGGACATGGAGGCGTGGGCTCGCCAGACGGGCCACCCACTCCTGAAACAGACCGCAGACGACGGTGAGTACCGGTTCTGGTTCCGTCGGACGAAGTGAGAGAGGCCCAACAATGACTGATGTAGGAGAACGCACATTCACAGTCCCATCAGCGGACGCTCCGATGGAGCAGACGAGCGGCGACCAGCGAAAGCGCATGGCGCTCGTCGCTTCCAAGGGCGGTCTGGACGAGGTCTACCCCGTCCTGATCATGGCCACAACGGCAGCAGCACTCGACTGGGAGGTCGGCATCTTCTGCACGTTCTACGGCCTCGACATGGTCAACACGAAACGCATGAACGCCCTCAAGGTGTCGCCGCTCGGCAACGCAGCAGCGCCCCCACCCCTCAAGGGCAAGGAGATGGGTGTACCGAACATCATCAGCATGCTGCCGGGAATGACATCGGTCGCGACAAAGATGATGAAGGGCTGGATGGAAGATTCCGGCATCCCGCCCTTCGACGAGATGATGGAGATCTGCCTCGAGAGCGGCGTCGAGTTCTACGCATGTGCCACAACGATGGGTGTCATGAACGTGAAGCAGGAGGACATCATGGAGCAGGCCTCATGCCTCGGTGCGGCGGCGTTCCTCGATTTTGCAGCAGACGCAGACCTGGCGCTGTTCATATAGCGACAACCGATAGACCCAACAGGAAGTTGACGCGAGGAGGAAGCTGAGTGGTAGAGGACCCAACGATCGTCTACGTCCAGACACACGGAACCGATGAGATGCCCAAGGCGGCAACGCCGTTCTATCTGGCAACGGCCGCAGCTGCCATGGACATGGACGTTTCGATCTACTTCACGATGCTCGGACCCTCGTTGCTCCGCAAGGACAGCAGAGACCTGACCGTCAAGGAAGGTGGCGCGGCGCTGTCGACCTTCATCGATCAGGCCCAAGGCATCGGAGTCCGACTCCTGGTGTGCCAACCGTCACTTGATCTCAACGATCTCGTGATGGAGGATCTCATCGACGGGGTCGAGATGATCGGTGGAGCGGCATTCAACGACATGGCCGCAGAGGCAGACGCGGTGATCAGTTTCTGATGTCGACCACTGCCCCTCCGATGCTCTTCACAGCCGACCCCGGTGCGACGCTCGCTCCCAACAGCTACACCGAGGTTCCCTACGAGGACAAGCTGAGCCTCTGGGAGGAGGTGAAGGCGGACGATCGGTTCCCCGACTATCTCTACGGGTGTTACGAGTGCGGGATCTGTGTTGCGGCGTGTCCGTCCGCCAAGTACTACGACTTCTCCCCGAGGAAGATCGCCCAAGCGGCAGCCCGCGAGGATGTCGAGCTGATCTACGAGCAGATGAACGACGACGTTTGGAACTGCTCCCAGTGCTTCTCGTGCAACCGCTGCCCGAGGGAGAACTCCCCCGGAGGGCTCATCACATTGCTGAGGGAAGTCTCGGTCAGACATGGACTGGCGAGCGCCAGGGAAGCCTTGGAGGGATACGGGCGGGTCGTCTACAAGATCATGACAACAGGCACCCAGATCTCTCCGGACATGCTTCAACCCGACGCCTTCCCCGACTGGGGCCCGGACGTCAAGAAGACCTCGGACAACCTCGACCTGTGGCGACGAGCCCTCCCGCCCGAGACACTTCACACAACCGAGATGAGCTGGGTCGTTTCAGAAGAGACACTCATCGAGCTGTACCTCATCTGGCTGCATTCAGACGTGATGGACATGATCGAAGAAGTCGACGAGGGGCTCCACATGATCATCCTCGATGTCATGGAAGAAACGCTCGAAGACGCCGGATACGAGGTCTAGGGAAGGACGATTCGATGACTACAGAAGCAACATTCATCCCACTCGACGCGATCCGCAAGCCGCCGCCGCCTGACCCGGCGAACGCGCCCACGGAGGACATCCGCGAGCAGCTCTTTGAGCTCGAGGATGCTGGTGAGCTGATCGTTCAGAGGGTGCCGGAACCCTATGTCGAGGTGATGACCAAGTACGGGCGCATGAAGAAGATTCCATTGGAGAAGACCTGGCACCACAAGTCCTGTGGGCAGTGTGGCCACATCCCCGGATATTCGACGTCGATCTTCTGGCTGAACAGGCAGTTCGGAATGAGTTATGAGGATCCGACAGATCAGACGTCATGCACCGCCTGGAACTACTACGCCTCGGCAACGTCGAACGCTGTCGCTCAAGCGGGCGTCGCGTCGAGGAACTTCGCAGCGGCCTACGCGACCGGGTACTACCCGATGATCCACTGTGGGACGTCCTACGGCCACTACAAGGAGACACGCCAAGAGCTTGTCCACCATCCAGAGTTGCGTCGCAAGGTACGCGACATCATGGAGAAACTGAACAAGCCTCTGGTTGTACCAGAGGAGATCGTCCACTACTCGGAGTGGATCCACGTCATGCGGGACAAGATCGCAGAGCGCCAGACCCGCGATTTCTCGAGCATCACGGCCTCGATCCACCCCGCGTGTCACTACTACAAGCTCGTCACTGAGGACGCCATCTACGATCCAGACATCTACGGAGGCCAGCGCACCGCAACGGTGACAGGCACCGTCGAAGCGCTCGGAGCAACGGTCGGTGACTACTCGACGTTCTTCGACTGCTGCGGTTTCGGTTTCCGCCACATCCTCGTCCAGCGCGACTTCAGCCGGTCCTTCGCCACGCAGCGCAAGATCGAGATCATGAAGGAAGAGGCCAACCCCGATGTTGTGATCACCCACGACACGGGCTGCGTGACGACGCTGGACAAGAGCCAGTTCGCCGTCAAGGCCCATCAACGCAACGTCGGGATCCCTGTGATATCAGATGCCCAGTTCGCGGCCCTTGCAATGGGGGCACATCCTTATCGAGTCGTCCAGCTGCACTGGCACGCCACCGACTACACGGCACTCCTCGAGAAGATGGGCATCGACTGGGAGGAAGCCTGGGCAGAGTTCGAAGCAGATCTGAAGCGCATTGAGAGTGGCGAGATCGAGTACCTGAG
>CAZWMX010000114.1:0-4170 GCA_964635205.1 uncultured Acidimicrobiaceae bacterium
CCCAGTACCTGACCCCCGACCAGCCCCAGATCCCGCCCTCGACACGCATTGCTGAAGATTCAGCTGGAGTTCCACGCCCGCATCAGACCCCAACCCCGACAAGCGGCAAGAATCCCGACACGCCACACAAGTTCCGACCCACGCTCCTAGCCTCACCGCTCGCCAGCCGGTAGAGAGGTCAGCCCGAATGCGAGATCCGGATGAGGGTGTCACCGCGGCGGGAATGATCGCCACAGGAGCCCGCCGGGAGCGCGTTCCTGCCACGTTCGAACCCGTGCTGCAGGCAGCCGTTGCGGAACTGGACGCCAACGATTCGCACGCCTCGCTGTACGTGTACGGGTCGGTTGCCACCGGGACGGCACTGCCACCGGACTCCGATGTCGACCTCTTGACGGTTGGACTCGGACTGAGCGAAGCCCGCCAACTCGACCGGACGCTCTCGGCGAAGTTCAGCGACCGATGTCGGGCTGTGGAGATCGCCCCTGCCCAACCGGGCGATTTTGTCGGTGAGCACGACGAGGCCTATGGGAACCGAGTCTTCCTCCGCCACTATTGCGTTCATGTGTCGGGTCCCGACGTGCGTTCCGGGTTGCCCGAGTTCCCTGCGGATGTCCGCGCGGCGCGCGGTTTCAAGGGCGATATCGCTCAGCATGCTGCTCGCTGGCGTGTGGAAGTAGCCGACAGTTGCGACCCTGGCATGCTTTACCGCCGTGTTTCGCGCAAGGTTCTGCTTGCCGTCGCCGGGCTGGTCAGTGTGCACGACGGAACCTGGACCACCGACCGCGAGGTTGCAGCGGCACGTTGGGCTCAGATTGAGCCGACTCTCGCCGATGACCTGGAGCTCCTCTTGGAGTGGAGCCGCGGCGACCGAGCCTCGGATCGACACACCATCGAGGCAGCACTCGATGGTGTTGTGGATCGCATCGTGGCAGCCTTCCGTGCTGCAATCGGTCTCTGGAACACTGGAGGTGTTCAGTGAACGCACCGATATCTGAGACCGATATCACAGCCATTCCTCGGTCGCGGCCACTACGCGTCCTGAATGTGACGTCGCACGCTCCCGGTAGCGCCCACGTCGCTTGCTGTGAAATTGGTTCCGGAGCTTCGGGCATCTACACGTGGAAAGGTGATGCTGTGACGGATCTCGACAGCGACACGTCGGGCGGTCGTCGTCGCACATTGCCGGGCTCGCGCTCGATAGACACCGAGCTGAATTTCACACTTGCACTAGCGGCATGGATCGCCGGCGTGCACCCCGTGAGCGTGACATGGCGAGCGTCTTGTGGCCGATCAGGCTTGCACCGACATGGACGGCAGGTCGGTTCCGCACAGCCGGTTGACGAACGAGATGACCCCGTCCGTGCTGAAGCCGCCGTGCCCTGGCGTAGGACTGAACCATTGCTCGAGCTGGAGGCGTAGCTGCGCCGTTTCCGCAAGGAGTTCCTCACGCTTCGACGGAGGAAGCTGCTCGGCCGCGGTCTCCATCGCTTCGAGACCCCGGTCGAGTCGCTCTTGATCGAATTCGGCGAGATCGGCTGCTGCGACGAGAGCTTGGTCGCAGAACGCACGGATGGGCGACGCCATCCGAGCGTCGAGGACCTGGTAGGTGATGTTCAGGATCAGCGTGTCCTCCGGTGAACCTGTTGGTCCCGCAGCGGCGTCGACGTCGCGCCAGTACGTGATCGGTACCGCGACCTCATAGATGCCGGGGGCCGGTCCGGTCGATAGGCGCGGTTCGAGCACCAGGAGGACAGACATGGATGCGCCGGGCCGGATGATGGTGGGCTGGCCAAGCGCGGTCTCGCTGGGCGGCGGACGAGAGACCTGGCGGCTGTCGAGAACATATCGAGTTGGAGGTGGAAGGACGGCGATGGGGGTTCGCCACTCCGAGACGATCGTGAGTTGCTGGGTGGCCCATGCATCGTCTCCGGCAGCGATCACGCCGGCGGCTCTCACGTAGAACGGTGGCCCTGTCTCCTCGCTGGCGGTTGTGATCTCGAACAAGGTCGACTCCGGCGGAGCCAGATCGCCGGAGGGAAGTTTCTCGGGTGCCCCCGGAAGCACAGGGCCTCCGATCGGCGGGTCAGGTTCGGTCGGTACGGTGTCGTCGGGCGGTTCGAGCGTTTGTCCCATCGATGTCGACGGAGCCGTCGTCCCGACGCTGGGCGCGCAAGCAGCAGCAATCGCGCTGAACGCAAGACCCACGAGCAACCATCGAGTGCGCATATCCATGAGACGCTAGCGAGGGTCATGGTGGTTCCCGCCGGCGTCAGCCGAGCGCCTCGACGTAGAGTCTTTCTAGGTCGGGGCTGGGGGAGAGGCCGAGTTCCTCCTCGAGCAGACGCTCCAGGTCCGAGTAGACCTTGAGAGCTTCGGCCCGATTTCCGGCGGCCAGATGACATTTCATCAACGCCCCATATGCGGATTCCCGATACGGGGCCAGGTTGACCATTCTGCGGCCGGCCCGAGCAGCCAGGTGACAATCCCCCTTGGCCAGCCAGACCTGGCAGAGACAGTCGAGCGTCCGCACATAGAGGTCCGCCAGCTCGCGCCGTCGCGTTTCGACCCAGGGCAGCGTCTCACCCGACAGCAGCGGTCGACCGAGGATGGCCGACGACACCGTCGCTTCACTCAATGCCGTTCCGAAATCTGCAGTGCGCAGGGCTCCCTCGGCAAGGTCGAGGGCGTTGATCGCGACCTGCACGTCGATCCAGCTTCCCGGCGGTAACCGCAACTCGTAGACGCCGTTGGAACAGTCGAGCACACCCTCAACCGACCCGGCGCTCAGCGTCTTTCGAAGCTTGGAGACGATCGCGTTGAGGGCCGTGTCCCAGGAGTCGGGGAGTCGGTGGGGCCACAGGATATCGGCGAGCTGATCGCGGGCTATCTGGCGGCGTTCCCAGGCGAGGACCGTGAACGTGAGCCGCCCCTGTCGGCCTGGGAACTCGGCCATCCCGATGAGCCTGTCGCCTGCCTCGATCATCACCCCTCCCAGGAGGTAGATTCGGGTCATCACGCCAAGCTCCCGACAATGTCGACGA
Organism: uncultured Acidimicrobiaceae bacterium; assembly: GCA_964635205.1. GTDB lineage: Bacteria > Actinomycetota > Acidimicrobiia > Spongiisociales > UBA5794 > B3-G11. The sequence continues at coordinate 3,042 of CAZWMX010000114.1, forward strand.
GGTACTCTCGGACTAAGTCTGCCAGAGGAGAACGAGGATGGCCATCAGCAAAGTGATCGAATGTCCTTGCGGGGTCGTGATCGAAGGGACCGACGAAGACGAGTTGGTCGAAGCGGCACAGATCCATGCCAAGACCGTCCACGATATGGACCTTTCACGCGAGCAAGCGCTCTCGATGGCTCGCCCCATCTGAGAGCGCCTGTCTTCGGTCGCCGGGTTCAGTCGGTGGAGATACCCGCTTTCACCTTCTCGACGAGCTCATCATCGATCTCGGTGATGTCGTGTGCGTCTGCGGCGTGTTTGGCGACACTCTCCAAGACGTCGTCGACGGTCTCGCCCGAGACGACGCCATCACATCCCGGTACGATCTGGTTGCATGCGAATGAGTAGGTCACGTGCTCTCTCCTTGGTCGCGCGCCTCTGCAGAGTATCCGATGAACCTTGGCGATCCGTTGGTGATACCTTGTCGGATCCCCGGCCCCTCCGGTGGTTACCCTGTCCCTCATGGACAGGATCGGGTCACGTGAAGAAGTCGACTACACGGATCGGCTTCTTCCGGCGGTGTGTAACCAGTTCGGTGGGCTTGCCATCAAGCGGGAGTCGTGATGATGACCCAGGTGGATCGCCATATCTTCGTTGTCTTCGGTGGGACGGGCGATCTGGCTCGTCGTAAGCTGATCCCGTCGATCTACCGTCTGGTCACGGAGTACGGCATCGCCGATCGGTGCATCCTGCTCGGCGTGGCGACGCGGGACCTCGATGACGATGCCTATCGGACGTGGGCCCGTGATGCTCTGATGGACACAGGCATCGATGCGGACGAACTCGAAGCTTGGTGCGACGGGAACGTTTTCTATCAGTCGCTCGGGACCGGCCCCGGATCATATGAACGCCTGAGCGATCGTATTGCAGCGATCGAAGCTGATCGCGCCCTTCCGGGGAACCGAGCGTTCTACCTGGCGCTTCCACCTTCGGTGTTCCCTGCCGCCATCGCCGGTCTCGGGGAGGCAGGACTGAACGAGAGTCCCGGGTGGACGCGTCTTGTCATCGAGAAACCGATCGGTCACGATCTCGAGTCGGCACGCGAACTGAACGCTCTGGTACACGACTTCTTCGACGAGTCCCAGGT
>CAZWMX010000114.1:4270-7817 GCA_964635205.1 uncultured Acidimicrobiaceae bacterium
CCGGTCTCGTTCGATGCCGAACACATCCGTAACGAGAAGGTCAAAGTGATCGAGGCGATCGCGCCGGTCCGGCGCGAGAGCGTCGTCTTCGGTCAATACGACTCAGGGTCGATCAACGGTGTGACTGTTCCCGGCTATCGCGACGAAGACGGAGTCGACGTGGCATCACGAACACCAACGTTCGTCGGCATGAAGCTCGAAGTCGATTCGTGGCGGTGGCAGGGTGTGCCGTTCTACCTCCGGACGGGGAAGCGTCTCCCCAAGCGCCTCACCCAGATTGTCGTCACGTTCCAACGTCCACCGCTCTGCATGTTTCACGGACATCAGGATTCGTGTGTCGTGGAGTCCAACATTCTGCTCATCACGCTGCAGCCGAACGAAGGCTTCACCCTGAAGTTCAATGTGAAAGCTCCCGGCGAGACGGCGACGCACGACTCGCAGGAGCTGCGCTTCAGCCACCACGATATCTATGGGAGACTTCCCGACGCGTATCAGACGCTGATCCTCGACATCCTCGAAGGTGACCAGACATTGTTCGTGCGATCGGACGAGGTGGTGGCGTCCTGGTGCCTCTACGATCCGCTCCTGGACTACCGCCCCGAGCCGCACCGCTATGACGCCGGTACCTGGGGTCCCGCGGCGGCAGATCAAGCTCTTGCATTGGGAGGTAATGCCTGGACGGGAGACTGACCCGTTTCCACTCGCCGACGTGGCATGACACCCTGCCGCACGGCATGCCAGAACGTGTGATATTCTCGGCCGATACGCCGCGACCAGCGCGGTGAGGACAACCAGCTGAAACCATGGAGGCGATATGGCTGTCAAGGATCCGATCTGCGCAATGGTCATCGAGGAAGAGGACGCCGTTGGTACGAGCGATTACCAGGGCAAGACCTACTACTTCTGTTCGATGGACTGCAAGGAGGAGTTCGACGAGAATCCTGAGGACTACGCCGACTGACGCGGGGGTATGAAGAGTGGGAGGCATCGGCGCGGCGCTTTTGGTGGTCGTTGGATCGCTGGTGGCGATTGGTGTGACGCAGTGGGTGTGGGCGGCTACGGGTGTACGCGATCTGACCGTTCCCGAGCGGGTACCGTTCGCCGGCGGCGTGGAACCTGAGTTTCATGCCTGGAACAGATTTCACATCCGCTACTACGCCATGGCCCTCCTATTCCTCGCCTTCGACATGGAGATGGTGTTCATGTATCCGTGGGCAGTCGTCTTCATCCGTGAGGGCCTCCTGGCTCTGATCGAGATGCTCATGTTCATCCTCATCCTCGTGGTGGGGATGGTGTACGCGTGGCGGGAGAAAAGTTTCGAGTGGGCCTGAGGGCCCGACTCGCCCATCTGGCGAAGACCGGTGAGGTGCCGGTCTTCGCAGTCGTTGGAGGTGGCTACCGGTCGGCTGTTCGTCAGTTGCGGCTCGTCGAGGGGATGCACATCGTGGCTTCGCCCCGACATGCAGCGGTGTTGTTGATCGCCGGAGACCTCACTGAGGCCGCGACAGAGTCGGTCATCCGAGTTCACGATCAGATGGCAGGGCCACGAGTAACGGTGGGCTGGGGCCATTCCGAGCCAACGGTGGTGCCGGTAGAGGCGAACGTGACCGGCGATGTCTCCGATATCGCAGCCGTGATCCGGCGGCAGTTCCACGATGTGGTGGTGGGAGCGATCCCACCCGAGCCTCCGCTGCTCCCCGACGTCGATGCCGTGGAGTGGCGCGGTGTTGGACCGTACGGGCATGGAGGAACCGGCATGACGGGTGGAACACCGTACGGCAGACCGCTACCGCTCCGGGCACCCGATCGCGACGGTCTCGAATTGGATCAGCTCCCGGTCGTCGTCGGACCCTGGTTCTCCGGATTCCCGCCGGGCCTCGCGCTGCGGGTGTCGCTTCAAGGAGATGTGGCCCAGGCTGTCGAGGTGGTTTCGACCGGCCTCGTATCGTCCGGGCCGGCCGGAGTGTTTGCTCGAGCCCTACACGAGCCGGTACCGGTCCGTGATCTCGAGATGGCTCGTGCCAGGCACCATCTGGAATGGATGGCCGACGCACTGCGGATCGCTGGTGTCGACCGACTGGCGGTCCGAGCGGACCGCCTCGCCCCGGCGGTTGGCCCGGGTGACGTCGATTCCGTCGAGCGGCTCATGGCGGCCGTACGCAGGTCGCTGCTGCGTCCGATGGCACTCAGGGGCGTCGGCGTACTGTCCCCGGACATCGAGATTGCAGGCCTCGGCCCGGTGGCCCGCGCTGCCGGCGTGAGCGACGACCAAAGGACTTCGGAGCAGGGGTATCGCGACATCGACTTCCGGCCGGTGACACACACCACAGGAGATGCGTGGGCACGGTTCGCGCAGCGGGCGGCGGAAGCGGCCCAAGCAATACATCTCGCTGACAGGGCAGGCGATCGTCGTGCCTTTGGAAACGGTGAAGTCGAAGCCCCGGACGGCCTGCACCGGATGGGCGAGCCCCGTCCCGCAGATATCTTGATATCGATGCTGAAGACGGTCCTCTCCGGAATGGAGTGGGGTGACCTGGTTGCCACCGTCCAATCACTCGACATCGACATGGAATCTGTGTCCGTCGGGAACGCGGCCGTATGACGGCCCTCGGCATCTTCACCCAGGTTGCGCTGATGCTGGTCGGCGGCGCCTATGTGTTGGCTGTGACCGACCGCCTCATGGCAGGCACGTCCACCGGTGTGCGGTCGGCACTTGTGTACCCGGTCAGGCGATTGTCTTTCCTGCTGTTGCAGCGAGTCACCACGACTGAACGACCAGATCTTGGGGCGTGGATTCTCGCCCCGGCGTTGTTGGGTGCATTGGCAGCGGTGGGAGCGGTCGCGGTTCCGATCACAGGGCCGTCGCCGGGAGGCGACATCTCGGCGGGGCTGGTCCTGTTCGGTGCCGCCATGCTCATCGTGCTGGTTGCCGTGTTCATCTTCGGGTGGGCGCCGAATTCGGTGTTCCCCATGATCGGTGGGTATCGGTTCGCCGCCATGATGCTTTCGGTTGGCATCCCCTTTTCGCTGGTGGTGCTCACAACAGCCATTCCCGCCGAGTCGCTCTCCGTGGGAGTGATCGTGGAGTCACAATCGAGTCTGTGGTATCTCGTGGTCCAGCCCCTTGGGTTTGTCATATACGTCATCACGGCCGCCGCGATCGCCTTCTGGGGCCCGTTCGATCTCCCGGAGGGCGCCGATATCGCCGGCGGAGTCGTGGCCGAGTCATCAGGGGCGAGGCTTGCGATGTGGCGATTGTCGCGCGCAGCGTTGATAGTGACCTTGTCGCTGATGGGCCAGGCGGTGTTCCTCGGTGGCTACCTCGGTCCGGTACTTCCGGGTTGGCTCTGGACTCTCCTCAAGACCGCGGCCATCCTGATCCTTATCGCATCAAGCGGGCGAACGATCGCGCGGATGCGTGTCCAGAGCTTCGTGTGGTTCGGGTGGGTTGTGCTGCTCCCATTGGCGTTGGTCGACGTGTTCTTGTCAGGGTGGTTGGCACTGTGAGCCCCGGACCCCTGTCGTACGTCCTCATCTCGGCCTTCGG
>CAZWMX010000115.1:0-4223 GCA_964635205.1 uncultured Acidimicrobiaceae bacterium
CCGTTGAACAAGAATGGCTGCCCGTTGGGATCATCGAGTCCTGTGTACGGGTTGGTTCCATAGGCCCGACGTGCACCGGTACGGTTCCGGTCGAGCACCTGTGCGTCGGGCCGGGAGGCCTTCAATTCTGCCCACGACACCGTCGTTGACGGGACCTGGGGGAGTATCTCACCGGTGAGAACACCGACGGTCGCTCTGCCATCGAGCTGGTTCCAGAGTGACTCGGTTGCGCGGTCGTACATCACCAGGTTGGCGAAATACAGGCTTCCCGACGTGCCGAACGTCGTCTCAACGCCCCGTATGGTCCGTTGGAAAGTGATGGCGGAGTTACACAACGGGCAGTACGTCACGGCAAGCGCGATTCCGCCGACCGTGTCGTTGACGATCTCGTGCCACATGAGGATCTGGATCGGATAGGCGCGCACATCACCGTCGACGTCGACAACGAGCACGGGCTCGGGGTCGTTCAACCATTCATCGGCCTCGGTGACCGAGACGAACTTGGGATCATCGATCGGGGGAATCCCGTCGGGTGGAGGGCCACCGGAGAGAATGTCGCCCGGATCGATGAGCGGCTCAGGGAATGAGTCGTCGAACCTGTTGTCGAGTGCCGACGGGCCTTCGGGGAGTACGCCGTCGCCCGGCGCCACGGTGATCGGTACTGTCGTGGTGGTGGTCGACGGGGTGTCCCCGGCTCCAAACTCTGCGCCACCGGTTGCAGAGGAGCATGCGGCGGCAACGAGTGCCACAACACCCATCAGGCCGACCAATTTTCGTTCGATGAACATGACTCGTCCTCGCCGATCGCTGCTACTGACATGTGTACGGGAGCTGTGTACACGCGTTCGAGGAATCAACGAACCGGGCGCACCGAACGCCGCCGAACTATCGGATATCCGACAGTTTTGGCCGGCACCGCGTCAAGCGAGAGACCACAAAAGGTCGCATAACTCTCCTGACCGAGGCACAATCGTTTGACCGTGGCAAGGGGGCGGATCATTGGACGTATCAGGACGATCAAGAATGTAGCCAGAGGGCTGACAGGCGCAGTGCTGGTCAAACGAGCGACGGAGTGGGCGAATCCCGTCACAGGATCTGCCTCTGCTCCGCTCGAGACAGCTGCGTTCATCGACTCGTTCGGCCCGTCACTCATGCCTCACTCCTCGATGCATCAGGGCATGATCGCCGGTATGTCCGTGCTTGCTGCGCGAGGGACGATGGCGATCATCGAGTCGCTCACCGGCTCGGTCGTCAACGACGAGGACCCGCTCACGCATCGCCTCTTGATGCGCTCATTCCTCGGTGGAGTGGGTTTCTCGTTCGAGAAACTCCCCGTCAGGGAGAACGAGCCCTTGAGCCGATCCGGTGCTCGAACCGCTGGAAGGGTGCTGAAGTCCGGCTCCATCGGCGGGGCCATCTACGACATCGGCACAGCATCACGGAAGCGATATCCCGCTTCGTCGATGGTTCGGCCTGCGATCGTGTCTGCTGCCGCCCTTGCAGGCATACTCGTATGGTCGAAAGACAGGCTTGACAACCGGAAAGCCGAGATCGAACGCTGGCCGATACCTCAACCGAACGAGCTCCTGCCTGCCGTAGCAACAGGGATGGTCGTGACCTCGGTCGGCATGGCGGGAACCCGAGCGTTTCAGGCCTCTCGCGGCGCGTGGATCGGCTACTTCGGTGATAGCCCTACGAAACGATTACTCGCACGAGCCGTCAACATTGCTGTGTGGTCGGGTGCGATTTCGAGCCTCTACAACGGAGGCATCGGCTACATCGGCAGAGGGAACGAGAGAGTCGAAGGCGGATATTCGGTCGCTCCGACGAATCGTCTCTTGTCCGGGAGCCCGGAGAGTATCGCTCCGTTCGCCGATCTCGGTCAGCAGGGAAGGCGCTTCGTCACTGATGTCCTCACACCGGAGTTCATCGACGAGAAGATGGGTGAGGAGGGGGCCGAGCACCCGATCAGGGTCTTCATCGGGTACAACTCAGAGCCGCTCTATCCATCGGGGCGCGCAGAGATGGCGCTTGACGAGCTCGAGCGCACCGGTGCGTTCGACAGGGACTACCTGCTGCTGGTGTCTCCGACGGGTACGGGCTGGGTCGACCAGACGATGATCGAGTCCGCCGAGCTGTTCACACGAGGCAACATTGCAACGTGCTGCATCCAGTACGGCAAATACCCATCGTTCCTGAGCCTCCAGAAGGTTGCGCTCGGACGGGCACAGTTCAGACTGCTCCTGTGGGGCATCAAGCAGAGACTCAGCGGGAGGCCGCCTGAGGATCGACCGAAGGTTCTTGTGTTCGGTGAGAGCCTCGGTGCGTGGACGAGTTCAGATGTTGTGATGCACAACGGCATGGCCGGTTTCGACCACTACGGCATCGACAAGGCGCTTTGGGCCGGGCTTCCACGGATGGCCAAGTGGTCCAAGAGCGGCATGGGCCGCGGTGCAAGCAAGCTCGTGCCCGAAGGAACAGTCGGTGTCTTCGATCAACCGGAGGATCTGGCTGCCCTGTCCCGAGACGAGAGAAGGGCCCTCCGCGCCGTGATCCTGTCCCATGACAACGATCCGATCGCGGTCATGGGTCCCGATCTGCTGATCCGCGAGCCTGAGTGGCTCAAGGGTGGGCATGGTCGAGGTGTGCCCCCCGACATGGCATGGACACCCATTGTCACCGGAATCCAGGTCATGATCGACGCGGCCAACGCAATGGTGACCGTGCCGGGCCACTTCGGGTCCTTCGGGCACGACTACAGGGCCGACATGGCCCGGATGGTGCTCGACGGACTCGATCTGCCCGCCGCGACCGAGGAACAGGTCGTTGCCGTCGAGCATGCATTGGTCGAACTCGAAATCAATCGATCCGAACGCGTCAAGGCGGCCAAGGAAGAGCAGGCGCCGGCGCCACCGAGCAGAGTGGTCAAGGGCGTCCGTGTTGCAGGCGGCGTGCCGCTCGCGGGTGACCGGACCTCAGGGGCGCAATGGCTTCGCTCACTCGCACGTACTTCTGGTGTTCCCGTGGGTGACGTCCAGTAGGACAGGCATCGGGTGTCAGGTGTCAGGCGTCAGGGAAGAGGCGTCGAGTGGTCGCTACCCTGCCGGGCTATGGAACCCGCAGAACTTCGCGACGCAGTGACCGATCTTCGCTCCCGTCTTGGGGATGCGAGGGACTTCCTCGATGTCGAGGGTAAGGAGGCTGAGCTCGTCGAGCTGCGCGAAAAGGCCTCTGTTCCGGATCTATGGAGCGACCAGGACAACGCGAGGGCGGTCACGTCCCGCCTTGCTCGACATGAGGGCACCATCAAGCTCGTTACGGACCTCGAAGCATCGATCGAGGACGTTGGTGTGCTTCTCGAGCTTGCTCTTGAAGAGGGTGACAAGGACTCGCTCGCGGAGGTTGAGACGGAACTCGACTCATTGATGAGCGAACTGTCGATCCTCGAGAGGGAGTCACTCTTCTTCGGCGAGTACGACGACAATCCAGCGATCATGTCGATCAACGCGGGAGCCGGAGGAGTCGACGCCCAGGACTGGGCCGAGATGCTGCTTCGCATGTATACGCGCCACCTCGAACGATCTTCCATGTCCTTCGAGGTTGATGACTACCAGGAGGGTGAGGAGGCCGGGATCAAGTCGGTAACACTCACCATCAAGGGCGACAACGCCTACGGCACGTTCGAATCCGAGCGCGGCACGCACCGGCTCGTTCGCATCAGCCCATTCGATTCCGCTGCTCGCCGTCACACGGCATTCGCAGGCGTCGACGTGATCCCACAGGTCGACGTTGCCGAGATCGAGATCGACACAGAAGATCTTCGTATCGACACCTACCGAGCGTCCGGCGCGGGGGGTCAGCACATCAACAAAACGGATTCAGCCGTCCGCATCACCCACGAACCGACCGGAATAGTGGTGTCGTGCCAGGCCGAGCGGTCCCAGATGCAGAACAAGGCGCGTGCCATGCAACTCCTTGCTGCCCGTCTTGCAGAGAAGGCTCGCCAGGACCAGGCAGCCGAAGTGGCCGCGGTTCGCGGAGAACAGCACGAGGCCGGTTGGGGACGCCAGATTCGTTCGTACGTCATGCAGCCGTACCAGATGGTCAAGGATCTTCGCACCGACTACGAGGTCGGGAACATCCAGGGTGTCCTCGACGGCGACATCGACGGGCTGGTCGACTCGTACCTCCAGTGGCGCAGGTCAGAGCTGTATGAAGCGTGA
>CAZWMX010000115.1:4323-7788 GCA_964635205.1 uncultured Acidimicrobiaceae bacterium
TATCCTCGTTTTCGGCTGCCACACATGGGCCACGAAACAGCCGTCACTGAGTTCTTTTCATGATCAAACTCGAAAACGTAACCAAGGTGTACCTCGGCAGCACTGTTGCTGTCAAGGACATCTCCCTTGAGGTCTCCAAGGGAGAGTTCGTCTTCCTCGTCGGCGCGTCGGGCTCTGGGAAGTCAACACTCATCCGGCTGATCATGCGTGAAGAGCTGCCAACGAACGGCGACATCTGGATCGCGGGGAAACACGCGTCAGAACTTCCGAGCTGGAAGATCCCCTATCTCCGTCGCTCGATCGGCACGGTGTTTCAGGACTTCAAGCTCCTGCCGACCAAGACCGTGTACGAGAACGTCGCTTTCGCCATGGAAGTGACAGCGAAGCACCGTTCAGTCATCCGCAACCAGGTTCCACAGGTACTGAAGCTCGTCGGCCTTTCGGACAAGGCCGATCGGCTCCCCCGCCAGCTCTCTGGTGGTGAGCAACAACGCGTCGCTATTGCGAGGGCGTTCGTGAACCGTCCCTTGATCTTGCTTGCCGACGAGCCGACCGGAAACCTCGATCCGGCCACATCTGTGGGCATCATGCGCATCCTCGACCGCATCAATCGAACAGGTACGACAGTTGTGATGGCGACCCACGACCATGCCATCGTCGACGCGATGCAACGAAGAGTCGTTCAGCTCGACCGGGGCAGGATCTCGCGAGACGAATCAAGGGGCATCTACGAGTCGAGGCGACCGGAGTCGGCCGAAGCAGGGCAGGAGCACCTGGAGATCGACGAGCTGGTGGCCGAGGAGTCTGTTGAGGACGTTCTACAGGGCAAGGTCGATGAGGCAACCCAGGAGGCGCTCGAGGAAGCGATCGAGCCCGCGACCGAAGACGAGGTGGAGGAATGACCAGCCTCGCCTACATGATCAAGGAAGCCTTCAACAACCTGGGCCGCAACGCTCTTGTTGTACTTGGTGCGATCCTTGCTGTGTTCATCTCGCTGACGCTCACCTTCGGCACACTTGTATTCGGCGAGGTCGTCAGAGTCAACACACTTCAGTGGGCCGAGGACGTGAGAGTCATCGCTTTCCTCCAGGATGACATGACGGCTGAAGCCACGGCTGCGCTGCAGAACGAAGTGGCGACCTGGCCGCAGGTCGCCGACGTGTCGTACGTATCGAAACCGGAGGCGTTCGATGAGGCTCTCATCTTGTTCTCGAACGATGAGGCGATGCTTCGCGTACTCGAAGACAATCCCGATCTGCTTCCGGCATCTCTCCGTGTCCAGCCGACGAATCCTGAGGATTACGACCTGATCGTGATCCGCCTCGAGTCGACGCCCGGCGTCCAGAAGGTCGAATCCGCCGGTGACGCAATCGACGCGATGATCGCGTTGCGCGATGGGCTCCAGATCATGTTCTGGCTCCTCGCTGTTGCTCTCGGCGTCGCCGCCGTTGCGTTGATCGCCAACACCATCCACATGGCGATCTATGCTCGCCGTGAGGAGATCGAGATCATGAGGCTCGTTGGTGCGAGTAACTGGTTTGTACGAACGCCTTTCCTGATTGAAGGGGCTTTGGAAGGGCTCATTGGTGGCGCGCTTGCCGTCACCTTCATCGTCGTTGCGCAGCAGATGGCTGTGGACCGACTCTCTCAACTCCCGGAATGGATCAATCTCGCGATCCAGAACGATTTCATCCTTCGGCAGGGCGCGCTGGTCTTGCTGTTCGGTGTTGCTGCCGGTCTTGTCGGCAGCTCATTGAGCCTTGCAGTCCATCGCACCCTGCGCTCGTGATTCGTCGCGCCCTTCTCCCCGCTCTCGTCGTCGTCCTGGTTGGTTCGTTCGTCGGTCCCGCCGCGGGTGAAAGCCTCGAAGATGACCTCGCCGAGATCCGACAGGCCGTCCTCGCGATCACCGCTCAGATCGATGACGCTGGTGGAGAGCGATCGATGATCGCCCAGGACCTCGTCGATTCGCAGGAGCGCCTCGACACGGTAGAAGTGGACGTCGCCGCAGCCAGTGCTCGGCTCACGAGACTGGCGAAGGAACAGGAAGACCGGTCTGCCGAGCTTCAATCCGTCCGAGAGGAGCTCGCCCGGCGTTTCGCCAGGCTTGCGGTCATCCGGGCCGACAGAGATGCGGCGCTTGAAGCCGCCAAGGCTTCTGTGATCGAGGCGTACACAGGGGGAGGCGTTTCCCAGCCTTCGATAGCGTTCTCCGCTACGGCCGTGTCCGATGTCTCTGTGGCAGTTGCCTATCTCGATGTGCTCACGCGCGTTCGATCTGATGCAGCCAGCCGGTACGCGGAGACCGTCTCGATGCAAGAGGCCGAAGAGGCAGAGGTCAGGTCGGTCGAGGAGTCGATCACCGGGGAAGTGGTCAGGCTCGAGGAGTCGGCTGCCGAGATCGAGGTGGTCAAGGCGGGGCTTGATGTCAAACGTGCCGAGCTCTCGTCCGAATACGACCGCCAGGCCGAGCTTCTCGCAGAGGTCAGGGCGCGCATCAGTGAATTCGAAGGTGAGCTCACGAATCTCGAGCGTGAGGAGGCGTCGATCAGATCCAAGATCCGTGCAGCCTCCCAGCCGAAGGGCACGAAACCCGGTCGACTCCTGCGACCGGTGTCCGGTGCGATCGAATCTGGGTTCGGAAAACGTGTGCACCCCATCTACGGCACCGTCAAGATGCACACCGGGCTCGACATGCACGGCCCGATTGGCGATCCGATACGTGCCGCCGCCGGTGGAACTGTCATCCTGGCAGGAACCAAGGGTGGCTATGGCAACACTGTGATGATCGACCATGGTGGTGGCATGGTCACGCTCTACGCACACCAATCCAAGCTCGCAGTGTCTGTCGGTCAAAAGGTGAAGGCCGGTCAGACGATCGGATATATCGGATCATCGGGGCTCTCCACGGGTCCGCATCTGCACTTCGAGGTGCGCATCAACGGGACCGCGGTCGACCCCATGAAGTACCTGTAGGTGCTATCCGTAACTGCATAGGTAGCCTCGTTTCCATGTCTGGTCGCAGGGTCGTCGCAACGAATCGAAAAGCGCGGTTCAATTACGAGATCCTCGACACATTCGAGGCCGGCATGGTTCTTCGCGGGTCCGAGGTGAAGTCGCTGCGTGCAGCCCAGATACAGCTCAAGGACTCCTACGCCTCGATTCGTGGCGGAGAGGTGTGGCTCGAGAATGCGCATATCGCCCCGTACTCGTTTGCCGAGGAGGGAGGCCACGACCCCGAGCGGCCCCGAAAGTTGCTCCTCCACCGTCGGGAGATCGATCGGTTGTTTGGACGTATCAGGGAGGAGGGGCTCACTCTCGTACCCCTCCAGGTGTACTTCGTCAACGGGAAGGCCAAGATCGAGTTGGGCCTTGGCAAGGGGAAGCGGACCAGGGACAAGCGCAGGGACATTGTGGAGCGTCAGCAGAAACGCGAGATGGATCGAGCGCGGTCGCATCGGCGGT
>CAZWMX010000116.1:0-7715 GCA_964635205.1 uncultured Acidimicrobiaceae bacterium
TTCCAGAACTACGCCTTGTACCCGCACATGACGGTTCGCGACAACATGGCGTTCGGTCTCAAGCTGCGCAAGATGCCCAAGGATGAGATCGAGCGGCGTGTGAGCGAGGCTGCTGAAACTCTCGAGATCGTTGAACTGTTGGATAGGAAGCCGAAGGCCCTGTCTGGTGGTCAACGGCAGCGTGTTGCGATGGGTCGTGCAATCGTGCGTGAACCCAAGGCGTTCCTCATGGACGAGCCTCTTTCGAATCTCGATGCGAAACTTCGTGTCCAGATGCGTGCCGAGTTGAGTCGTCTCCACCAGCGTCTTGGTACAACAACCGTGTATGTGACCCATGACCAGGTCGAAGCGATGACACTTGGACATCGGGTGGCCGTGATGCGCCCCGTGTCGGAGAAACGTCCGTACAACCTGCAACAAGTCGCTGCTCCCACCGAGTTGTTCAACAACCCGGTGAACCTGTTCGTTGCGGGTTTCATCGGGAGCCCTTCGATGAACATGGTGTACGGTGTCGTGTCCAGGGATGGTGATGCGTACAGCGCCACATTTGCCGGTCGCACGATTTCGGTGGATCGAAAGGCGATTGAACGACATCGCGGTATCGACGACTACCTCGGCCGGGAGATCGTCATCGGTATCAGGCCGGGTACGTTCGAGGACGCCCGGGTCGCGGGGTATGCGCCCGACCGGACGATCACGGTCACGACGGAAGTCAACGAGCTGCTCGGATCGGAGTCATATGTGCATTTCACCATCGATTCGAGACCCGTTATCACGCCCGATATCGAGGAACTCCTTGCCGACTCGGGACAGAACACTGACTCCCTCGGTGACAACACGAAGTTCACGGCCCGCGTGAGCCCAGATGTCTCCGTACCGGACGGATCGAGTGTTGACCTGGTCATTGATACAACCAAGCTCCACTTCTTCGATCCCGACACGAGTGACAAGATCGGCGCACTCACTGCCGGATCAGGCTCTCGAAAAGACTCGGCGACGGTCTGACACCCCACAACTCGTGTAGCAGCTGGAACGCGTGGGCTGCTTCGTTCATCGTCTGATCGCCCTGCGTCCTCACACGGTCAGTCGGAGTCAGGGTGATCCGCCACCACGTCGCCGAGCCGTCCGTTTGTATGTGGTGCTGCACACTGGTGGGGGCTCGAAGCCGATCGCTCGGCGATCGGCAGTCGTTCTACGTCTTCACGCTGGGAATCTCGGCTCCAGAATCCCCGAGACACCGACATCAAGCGCCAAGAGGTGACCATCATGTTCGCTGTCCGTGGGCGCTGCTGTATTCCTGCGCAAGGAGGTGATGAAGAGTGTCGACAGTCCGGGCCCTCCAAAGGCCGGCATCGTGGGATCCGTGAGGGGAAGCTCGATTACGCGGTCCACGTCGCCGTGGGGAGTCAGCCTGGCGACGGCGCCGCCGCCCACGCACGCCGTCCAGTAGCACCCGTCAACATCCATGCAGGCACCGTCCGGTCTCCCCGGTAGGTCGAGGCAGTGCGTGAATACGCGCTCGTTCGACCGCTTCCCGGACGCGAGGTCGTAGTCATAGATCCAAACAGTCTCCCGAAAGGTGTCAGCGTGGTACATGATCTTGCCTTCGGGTGAGAAGGCCAGACCGTTCGACACACCGAGGCCCGACCGCACGGTCGATGAGGCTCCAGAGGCCTCGAGCCGGTGGAGTAGCCCGGTGAATCGTTCCCCCGCCGTCCGCTCGAACATGCTCCCTACCCAGAAGCGGCCAACCGGATCGCAGCGGCCATCGTTGAGGCGGTTTCCTGTTGCTGGCGGCTCAAGATCCTGCCAGGCATCCCATGAACCGGTATCCCAGTCGAACCATCCGACCTGGTGCTCCATCGCCACGAGGAGCCGACCAGGCTGATCCGTGAGCGCGAGCGACCCTGGGCGACCTGTGAGCTCGCGACTTTCGAGTGTGTCGAGCCCGGGCTCGTACCGTCGGACGGCTCTGCCTTCGATATCGACCCACCACAGGACCTCGGAATCCGAGTCCCAAACGGGACACTCGCCGAGCAGATCTGGGTCGGCTGTGATGCGTTCGGTCATGTGGGCATTTCGTCTCGGCCATGGACCTCGAGCGATTCGGCAGCTGTGCTGGTCACGCTCTGAGGAGTGGGGAGGTATCGGATGGCATGGGGAGCATACGCAGGCCCGATGGCACTCGGTCCTCCATCGTCGGTGATAACGTCAAGACCATGTTGGCACCGTTGAAGCTCGCCGTCATCGGCGTTGGGCGTATGGGCCGGGTCCACGCTCGAATACTCAGCCAGATCGATGAGATCGACCTCGTTGCAATCGTCGACAGTCGATCGGAAACACTTGAGCGACTCGCCAGGGAACTCGGCGTACGGCCGCACGTGAACATTGACGCGGTCCTTGGTGAAGACAGCGTCGAGGCATGGCTCATCGCGACACCGACACCGACCCATCCCACTCTGGTCCGCACCGCGCTCGACGTGGGACTCCATGTTCTGTGCGAGAAGCCGCTATCGCTCGACCCGTCTGAGGGAGCGGAACTCGCTGACTTGGCCGACCGGTCGGGCCTTGTGCTTCAGATCGGTTTCTGGCGTAGGTTCTCACCTCCGTGGAGGGCTGCCAAGACCGCACTGGAGGCCGGGGCTATCGGTGAACCAGTGATGATTCGGCTCAGCCAGTGGGACGCGAATCCGCCACCTCCGGCCTTCTGCGATCCAGCGGCCAGCGGCGGTCTCGCGATCGATTGCGGTGTTCACGAGTTCGACCTCGCCGAGTGGTTCACCGACTCGACCGTGTCATCCGTCATAGGGCGAAATCTGCGACTTGTCGATGCAGCAGTGGGTGCTTCCGGGGACGTTGACAATCTTGTTGCGATGCTCGATTTGGCAAACGGCGTGACCGCGACCGTGGACCTGAGCCGGAACAGCCGGTATGGCGACGATGTTCGAACCGAGATCCTCGGTTCCCAGGGCGCGCTGCTGATTGACTTGATGCCGACAGGCCAGACCCGCGTCGCCACGGCTGCCGGCATTCACATTCTCGAGGACTCCAGGGCAGACGATGCTACGGCTGCGGGTATCGCCAACCAGGCGCGTGCGTTTGTCGCTTGCGTGCGAGGCGAGGTCGTCGATGTGCCAACGGCCGCGGCGAGTTCCAGAGCGGTGGCGATCGGCAGGGCGCTACAGCGCTCGGCCGAGACCGGGCTGTCGGAGAGCGTGTCAATCCTGTGAAGTCCCGTTTCTGAGGCGGTCTCGCAGCCATCTCACACCGACAACATCGATACCCAAACCAGACAACCATTCCTGGAACGCTTGGTCTCGGAGGACCGCGTACTCGCCCATGCGCCACGCGGCGTCGTTGGGATGTACGTCCTGGATATCACCGGGCGTTGCGGCGTGAAGGGAGAGGAAGGCGATGCCACCTTCGATGTCCGACAGGCACTTCTTCAGAACCGCTTCGTGATCTGGTCGATCCCGATGCTCGAGTGGCATGAGGAACGTGTCGCCGAACGCGACCCCGCGCCTGGTAGCCCGATTCAACGCTGCCCGGATTACCGACACGTCCGCCGTTCCTATCTCGAAAACCGCGAGCATGCCTTCAACGTCTCTCGGGAAGAGGACCGGCAGATTGAAATCAACCGCGACATCAACAGTGTGCTCTACGAACTCGGGCGCAAGGGCGGCGCCCATGTGATGGTCGAGGTGCGTGATGTCGATGCCATTGCTGATGGCAGTCTCCACCTGCGTTCGCATCTCGGCTGCCACAGCCAAGGGGTCGGCCGCACTGCGCACCTCAGGCACCGTCGGCCACATGAAACCCAACGGGTCGAACAGGCCGCTGGACCTGTCCACGGTTGAGATGGGGCGCCATCGGGCTGCATCTGACTCCGACGTCAAGGTGAGATGGACGCCGAGGTCCAAGTCTCCTGTCACAGCCCCCGTCGCAATATCTGGGAACCACATGGCGGGCACGATCAATGAGCCGGATGTGACCGACCCGATGCCCGCAAGCTCGACCATTGCGTCGTTCGCGCTCTTTGCGCACCCGAGATCGTCGATGTGTGGGATCAGTATCGTGCGCTGGGCGATCACAGTGGTTCGGACATGGGGCGCATTCCTATCAGGAAGGTTCGGGCCTTCTCCGGCTGTGTGAGCGCGAACATCACCGCTTCGGCGATGTCTTCCGGTTCCATCATGCCGTCGAGCATGGGATCACCCTCGGTGCGACCGGTGCCGATGGCGAACTCGGTGTGAACACCTCCTGGAGCAATCACGCTGACTTTGACGCCGGACTCGCGTGTCTCGTAATCGAGAGCCTGAGCGAAGCCGATCTGGGCGAACTTCGATGCGCAGTACACGGTTTCGTTCGGGAGTCCCTTCAATCCTGCAACGGATGCGAGAAAGCAGACCTGGCCTCGATTGCGGGCGAGCATGTCCGGCAAGAAACGTCGAGTGCACAGAAAGGATGCACGCATGTTCGTATTCATCATCCAGTCGTAGTCCTCGACGGTGATGGAGTCGAGTGGTCCGTATTTCGACACACCCGCGTTGTTGAACAGGATGTCGACTCTTCCGAACTGATCGATGGCGGCATCGTAGAGGTGATCAACGTCGTCCTGATGTGCAACATCTGCCGTCACAGCAATGGCGTGACCCCCGGCATCGTTGATTCTCTGAGCCACGTCTTCGATGAGGTTGGTGCGTCTCGCCGTCGCCACGACGGAGGCGCCTGCTTCAGCCATCGCGTATGCGGTCGCTCTCCCTATGCCGCTACTGGCCCCCGTCACGACGGCTATGTTGTCAGTCAGTGTTTTGATCATGGTGCGTCTTCTTCCTCCTTAGATTCCCGCGAATTCCTCGCGGTCTTTGGCACGGCCAGTCGAGGCCACACGTCACCGAGGAACCTCATCTGCCGAGAGTTTTGGAGCGTCGCCCGCGCCAACCACGCTCTGGTCGAAATCGATGATCGCTCCGGTCATCATCCCAGAATCTTCTGATGCGAGGAACGCAACAGCCGTTGCTACCTCGTCGACCTTGAGCAATCGCCCAAAGGGCATGTCTGCCTCGGCCTGATCCAGCCAGCCGTCCTGTGCGTCATGGAATCGTCGCTGGGTGGCGTCCTCGCCGGGTGTGTCCATCCAGCCGATCATCAGCGTGTTGATACGTATGTGATCCCTCGACATCGCGTACGCGACGTTCCTTGTGAACGGAACGAGTGCCCCCTTCGAGATCGCGTACGGCGCCAGGAATGGTTGGGCCCCGTAGCCGGTAACTGATCCGATGTTGACGATCGACCCCTCGATGGCCTCTCGTCGCATGATTCTGATAGCTCCCTGTGTGAGGAAGAAGGGGGCCCGAACGTTGACGTTCATGGTCGCATTCCACAGCTCGAGATCCGTATCCACGATGGTGCCCCGCGCGGTCACGGCGGCAGCGTTAACGAGGATGTCAAGCCGACCAAAGGCGTCGTCGGTGGCCCCGATGAGCCGTTCGACCTCGTCATGTCGTTCGAGGTGAGAGCGGATGAATACCGCGCGAGTCCCCAGTTCGTCGAGACGACCTGCGACAGAGGCGCCCCTGTCCGGGTTGCGGCCGGTCACAACGATGCCGGCAGCGCCCTCAGATGCGAACCGGCGCGCTATCGCCTCGCCGAGGCCCTGCGTGCTTCCCGTGACGAGTGCCACTTTTCCTGCGAATCGACTCACTCTGCCTCCCCTGACGGTTGGAACTTGGCGGTCGCTTGACCAAGCGCTTCCGGGCCGATTGCGCTGTAGCCCCCATCGACAAGCAGCTCGCTACCCGTCGTGAATCGAGCCGCAGGTGACGAGATGAACGCCACCGCGGCCGCCACCTCTTCGGGATCGGCCATGCGGCCGAGAGGCTGAAATTCGGCGGCGAACGCGTCGGCCCGCCGCCGTGACCCATAGCGTTTCTCGATGTTCCTGCTCCAGGTCCAGCCCGGCGAGACGGCGTTTACCCTGATTCCGAGTGGAGCCAGTTGCTGTCCGGCTGTCTGTGCCAACATCAACAGGCCGGCTTTCGTGACGTTGTAGACGGTGCGGGTCGGCTGTGATCGTCTTCCGCTTACAGACGATACATAGGTGATCGCTCCTCCACGCTCCATGTACGGAAGCGCCTTCTGGGTCACGAGCGCCGCAGATACAACGTTGACATCGAATGCGTTGAGCCATTCCGAACGCGTCGTGTCGAGTCGGCTGTCGTCGAATGTGACCGCAGCCGTGATCACAGCGTCGATACGGCCCTCATCTCCTGCTCCAGTTCGGATCAGGCGGTCGAGGTCGTCATCGCTCTGTACATCCGTGTGCACGAAGGACACTCGCTCACCGGCCTGTTGAGCAACCTCGTGTCCGAGATCCTCTGCGATGTCGCCGAGCACCACCGTTGCACCCGACCGCGCGAACAGCGACGCAATCGCAGCGCCGATCAGCGATGCGCCACCGGTGATGACGGCATGAACACCTTCGAGGCCGGGCTGTACGTCTGGTATCACGCCGTCAGGTCCTGACTTCCTCAAGATAGGTTCGAATGCCTCTCAGGAGGAATTCCTCGACACCTGTAGCGACATACCTCGCTCCGCGTGTTTGCCACTCGATCGCGAACTCAGCGGTTGGTGCATAGATGCCGAGGGCCTTGTCACTGGAAGTCACGACATCGGCAGTGTGTCGCATCGCCGCCTGCACGTCGGGGTGATCGACTTGGCCCGGATGACCGAGGCTATGCGACAGATCGGTTGGCCCGAGGAAAAGGACATCCACTCCGTCAACCTCCACGTACTCTTCCACCAACTCGACAGCGTCCGCCGTCTCGATATGAACTATCAGCATCGTTTCACGGTTCGCCCTGGCGGTGTAGTCCCCTATTGACTCTGACAAACCCCAGTCAGATGCGCGTCCTCCTGCGAGACCGCGGATGCCTCGCGGTCCGTACTTGGTGTATTGGACAGCGAGCTCAACGTCTTCGATCGTGTTGACCCACGGAACCTGCACACCATGGAGTCCGGTATCGAGGTACCGCAGGATGATCTGTGGCTGGTTGGTAGTCACCCTCGCAAGCGGGGTGGCGCCTCGAAGCTCCACAGCCCTCACGAGGTTCTCGATGTCCGATGGCTGGAGCGTTCCGTGTTCACCGTCGAACAGGACGAAATCGAATCCGACCATGGCGATGATCTCTGCCAGTGCAGGTTCGGAATATTTGAGGAAGCAGCCGTGAACTGTCTTTCCTGCAAGGAGTTTGGCTTTGGTTGTGTTTGTCAGCACAGGCGGATCCTCACTATGTCGCTAGGTCGATAACAGATTCCCACTGCTCAGAGCGCCATGACCGGGTCATGGCGTCGAGCACGCTCGCCACCGCAAGTGCATCTGAGAAGCCTGGATGATGCTGCGTGTCAGACGCGACCGCCTTGAGGTACTCGAGGGCCTCAATGACCTTCATGTCCTCGTAGCCAATCGAGTTGCCACCACCAGGAACGAAGTTGGCCTGATGTGGGAATGCATCGCCTGAGAGGACTTCGATGAATCCATCGGCTGGCTGCTCCTCTGGTAGGTAGAGCTTGAGCTGGTTGAGTCTCTCGTGATCCCACGACGCGGCCCCCTTTGAACCGTTGACCTCATAGGCCATGGAGCTTTGTGGGCCGAAGATCGATCGATCCGCCTCGAGAGTTCCACGCACTCCGTTCTCGAATTCAACGAGTGCGCC
>CAZWMX010000117.1:0-7627 GCA_964635205.1 uncultured Acidimicrobiaceae bacterium
ACTCCTCGATCCACTCATCTGCATGTTCAACCATGTACATGCTCACCTCGTGGACGCGGTCGAGTACATCACAGAGTGAATCCTGTTTGAAGACGACGTCGGCAAGTGATCGCTTCGCAGCGCCAACGACGGAGAGCAGTCTGTCCTCCTTGTCGGACAACGCAGCCATCGTCTCGACCGCAGACACCTCGATGGGTAGATCGATCCCGCCGATGCCTGCGAGCTCCGCCGACAGCACGATGATGTCGGGTGATCGCTGAAGCGGTGGCAGGGACCAGTTGAAGAAGAACGTCACTTCGAAGTCGTCGTTGACATCTTCGGGGATACCATCCGATTCGTTCAGTGCGTCCTCGAATCGAAGCAACAGACGTGGTTCCACGTCCAGCGCGATGTGGAGATCCAGCGGTCCGGCACATGCCTCTGCAGGGTGGACGTCGATTTCCCACGACTGGCGCAACGTGTACGTCTCGACGAAGTGTCGTTCGTCGTGCACATGGAACCCATGCTCGATCGCATGGTCCTTGAGATATGTGACAGTTGAGGCGAGATCGACGGCCATCAGTTGACCTCGGCGGCATGGATCTCGATACCACCCAGAACGGCCAATGCGTCGACGAGAAGTACCGGTGCGTCGTCTGACAAAGCATCTGGTGTGGTGAGGTTCGCCACTCCGCCCATCACCGACCGCCCCATCACCTCGACTCGCCACGCTGAAGGCACGACCACATCGATGCCCCCCATCACCGCCCGCAACACGAGGTATGCCCCAGGAGCAACGGCCGCATCCAACAGGTCGAGTTCGATGCCACCCATGAACGCTGTTGCTCTGCCTTCGGCCAGGCTTCCGGTCCGGCTCTCGAACACGGCTCCGTCCATCGCAGCGACTACGGAGAACTCCTCATCACCTTCGTCACCGAACGAGGGAATCCTGTTCCTGACAACGAGGGCCGCGACGGCACTCGAAGCAGCGACGACGAACAGCCTGAAGAGCGATCTCTTGATGAACCTCACCGTCACAAGCTACCAGCCGCTCGTACGCAAGGAATCAGGCGATCGGCGATGTCGGGTGTACGTCGGTGAGGCCCATGCGCTGCACGGTCGCTATGGCGACAACCACCACGCCCACTCCGAGCCATTGGACAGGGTCAAGTGCCTGACCAAGCATGATCGCTGCCGCGATGGCTGCAATTGCAGGTTCGGCAGTTGCGACGACACCGACGATCCCTGATGATGCGAGCCTGAGCGCTCCGAACTCTACGATGAACGGGACCGCCGTCCCGAGCACTCCGATGATCAGGAGGTCCCTCCACGCCGCTGCTCCTATGTCCGTGGGGAACGTCCATATCGGCAGCACGACGAGCCAGATCAACGAGGCAAAGACGAATCCCCACGCGGCGATCTGGGCCGGCTTGTACGTCTTGCCGAGGTACTCGCCGTAGAGCAGGTAAATGGCGAAGGCGACCGCAGACACGAGACCTGAGATCACACCGAGAACATCGGACCCATCCAACATCCAAGCCTGCGTCACGAGGCCAACGCCTAGGACGGCAAACACCGCAGCGACCCACACGAGTGATCGGACCTGGATCTTGTGTACAACGACGATCCAGCCGAGAACGAGAATCGGGGCGAGGAACTGGATCGTGGCGCCGGGCCCGACGCCGAGCGCTTCAAGTGCCCAGAAGAACGTGACGTTCACCACTGCCAGGTTCAACCCGAGAAGAGCAAATCTCCAGAACCCGCCATCGAGACGCAACACGCCGCGGTGAGCTGCATAGGGGACGAGCACGACAACGGCAATGAGAGCCCGGCTCTGAGTGACTCTTGCGGGAGACACGACATCGAACACGCCTCCGGCAACGGCGCCCGACACACCCCACAGCGTCGCTGCGACCAGCGTGAGCAGAGCTCCCTTGGTTGTGCGATCGATGACCATCGGGCGAGCCTATGGCCAAAGGTGTCGCTGTAGTATCGCCCCGTGTATCGAAAGGAACCATGACACAGCAAGTTCTCTTCGTGTGTGTCCACAACGCCGGCCGATCCCAGATGGCAGCCGCCCTTCTCGAACACCGTGCCATGGGACGCGTGGTTGTCCGTTCGGCAGGCTCGGCACCGGGGCACGAGGTCAACCCGATGGCTGTTGCCGCACTTGCGGAGTGGGGCATCGACATGACGGGTCGCAGCCCGAAGATCCTCTCCACCGATGACGTGCAGGCTTCCGACATCGTGATCACGATGGGGTGTGGAGACGCATGCCCTGTGTTCCCCGGCAAGCGATACCTCGACTGGGAACTCACGGATCCTGCGGGAAAAGACCTGTCCGCGGTTCGCGAGATCAGAAACGAGATCGATCGACGCGTGCGAGTGTTGCTCGCAGAGATCCTGGATTGACTGCAACCGAATTGGCCGACCAGAGGTTCTTAAGGGTATGAAGGCACGCGATGCGTCGGACGACGCCGAGATCCACGAGACGCTCGTCGCTGATCGGGACCTCGGGTTCACGATGCTCGTTCGGAGATATCAGCCGGGGATCTACTCGGGTGCTCGTCGGCTGACCCGTCGACATGAGGATGCCGAGGAGGTGGCACAGGACACATTCCTGCGGGCCTACCGAGCACTCGACAAGTACGACGACCAGCGCATCAGAGACCTCAAGATCCAGGGTTGGCTCTGGACGATCGCACTCAATCTGTGTCGGGACCGCGCAGGACATCCCAAGAGCGAAACTGCCGATGTGCCGGAGAGCACGAATGCTGCAACCGACGAGACACCGATCGACGCTGCGACATGGAACCGCCGTCTGGCGAGACTGTCGGTGGAGCAGCGTACTGCGGTCGTTCTCCGCCATGTGGCCGACCTGCCCATCGCTGAGATCGCTGTGATCACGGGTCGGCCGGAAGGAACGGTCAAAGCTGACGTCTCACGTGGCCTCGACAGGCTGAGAGACGTTCTGGCACGAGAGGAACTGAAATGAACCACATCGAACAGGCACTCGCTGAACTCACTGAACTGCCTCCCGCCGATCTCGAACGTTCCACTGTCGTCGCCGCAGGCGCAGGAGATCTCGTCGCAAAGACCGATAGCCCCTTCGGCCCCGTTTGGATCGCATGGAGCAGGGTCGGGATCACAGGGTTGACCCCGATCTTCGTAGACAGGACGGTTGATGAGTTCGTTGATCACCACAGGCGCGTGGCCTATGAGGCCGATGCGCTGCCGAGGTCGCTCAGGTCCGAGATCGAGGAAGCCTTGGAGAGCGGCAATTCGGAGGGCCTCTCCTTCGACCTGCGCGGCCTCTCGAGCTTCCAGCAGTCCGTGCTCGAGTCCTGTGCGACCATCCCGCCGGGAATTGTGCGCCGATATGGCTGGATCGCAGAGGAACTGCACAAACCGGGGGCGACTCGAGCCGTCGGTACGGCACTCGCCAGGAACCCGATCCCGTTGCTCATCCCCTGCCACCGCGTGGTCCGCTCGGATGGTTCGGTCGGCAACTACGCCTTCGGCCCCGAGATGAAGACAGAGCTGCTCGTCCGCGAAGGAGCGATAGCAGTCGGCAGTTGACCGTCTTCAGTTCCAGCAAGCGGTGAACTGTGAACTGTCTACTGTTCACTCATGGACATCATCGAATACGTACGGGCATCTGTGATCGGGGCGGACAACGTTGTGCCCGGACCGTACGGACCTCGTCGCGTGACCTATGCCGACTACACCGCGTCCGGCAGATCACTGAGTTTCGTCGAGGACTACATCCGCGATGTTGTCCTCCCCCTCTACGCCAACACCCACACGGAAGCATCGGGAACCGGTCTTCAGACGTCCAGATTCCGAGAGGATGCGCGCAAGATCATCCGGCGCTGCCTCAACGCGTCCGATGAATACGCCGTCATCTTCGTCGGCGACGGGTGCACGGGGGCAATCGATCGAATGATCCGAGTCCTCGGCCTCTCGATACCCGACATCCTCGACTCACAGTTCAACCTCACCGACTCGATTCCGCCCGACCAGCGACCCGTCGTGTTCATCGGGCCGTTCGAGCATCACTCGAATGAGCTTCCATGGCGCGAGTCGATCGCTGATGTCGTCAAGATCGGCGAGAACAGGGACGGCCTCATCGACCAGGCACAGCTCGAACAGGAGCTCATCAAGTATCAGGATCGGCCGGTGAAGATCGGATCTTTCTCTGCAGCATCGAACGTCACAGGGATCCTGTCCGACACGAGAGGGATCGCCGCCCTTCTCCACCGATATGGAGCGTTGTCATTCTGGGACTTCGCCGCAGCCGCTCCATACGTTTCCATGGATGTGCAACCACAAGACGCACCAGATGCCTACAAGGACGCCGTTTTCATCTCGATCCACAAGCTGATAGGCGGTCCGGGCACTCCCGGATTACTCGTTGCTCGCAAGGAACTGTTCAAGAACGTCGTGCCGGGCGTGCCGGGCGGGGGCACCGTGTCGTTCGTCCGACTCGACTCACATGAGTACCTCGTAGACATCGAGCATCGGGAGGAGGGCGGCACACCGGCGATCGTCGGTTCGATCCGAGCAGGACTCGTCTTCCAACTCAAAGAGGCAGTGGGTCCAAAGCGTATTCGCACCCTCGAGGAAGGATTCATCAAAAGGGCGATCGCGTCCTGGAGTCAGAATCCTGCCATCGAGATCCTTGGCAACCCCGATGCGGATCGTCTCTCCATCGTGTCCTTTGTTGTCAAACATGAGGGTCAGTATCTCCACCACAACTTCGTCGTCGCCGTCCTCAACGATCTGTTCGGGATCCAGTCGCGAGGTGGGTGTTCGTGCGCAGGTCCCTATGGCCACGCGCTGCTGGGCATCGACGACGCACATTCCGCCGAGATCAGTCACGAAGTCGGCCTCGGATGTGAAGGCATCAAGCCCGGTTGGGTGAGGGTCAACTTCAACTATTTCATCTCCGAAGCCGTCTACGATTTCATCACCGAGGCCGTCAACCTCGTCGGCACCCATGGGTGGAAGCTGCTTCCGTGGTACCGCTTCGACATCCAGACGGCGGAGTGGGTCCATGTCGACGGCCGGGGCGATGCACCGTTCTCCTTGTTCGACATCGACTACAGCAACGGTGAATTGCAGTACGAGGCCCGTCCAACCCATGCTCCCGATACCGAGCTCGCCCGGTATCTCGAGGAGGCTCGGTCCCTGTTCGAATCGATCGACCCCTCCACCGGACCGACCCAGCCACCCGTCGAGGCAACGGCATCATTCGAGGACCTGCGGTGGTTCCTGCTCTCTGAGGAAGTACGAACCGGTGAGTAGCAAGAGCCCTGCTTGGTTCGATACAGCCATCGCGACCGAACCAGAAGAACGGTCGGTGACCGTCGATGGAGCCTGCGTCCGGTACTTGTCATGGGGTGAACAGGGAAAACCTGGTCTTGTGTTCGTCCACGGTGGTGCAGCTCACGCACACTGGTGGTCGTTCATCGCACCGCTTTTCACAAGCGAGTGGCACGCCGTGGCCATACATCTCACAGGAATGGGCGACTCGGACAGACGCGAGGAATACTCACACGAGGTGTGGGCACGAGAAGTAATGGCCGTGGCAGAGGATGCCAACTTCCCCGGGCCCCCCGTGCTCGTAGGGCACAGCCTCGGTGGCATGGTCACGATCCAGGCCGCTGCGACCTTCGGCGACAGGCTCGCCGGTGCCGTGATCGTTGACGCACCCGTCCGCCGGCCATCTCCTGAGTCCGAAGAGAGCCGATCGGGTAGAGCGTTCAAGAAGCCGGGCGTGTACAAGAGCGAGGACGAAGCTGCCTCGCACTTCCGCCTTATTCCCCCTCAACCGTGCGACAACGACTACATCGTTGACTACGTCGCTCGGAAATCTGTGCACGAAACCGACGCGGGCTGGACATGGAAATTCGATCCGAACATCTTCACCGGCACTCTCGTCGCCCTCAGAGACCAACTCGCCTCGGTCCGGTGCCGTGTAGCGCTGTTCACGGGTGAGCAGTCGGTGGTCGTTCCCCAGGACACCGCGGCGTACATGTATGAGTTGATGGGGCGCGTATCACCCGTCGTCGAGATACCAGAGGCCCATCATCATCTGACACTCGACCAGCCCCTCGCATTCGTCGCGGCTCTCCGAACGCTTCTCGCCGATTGGCATCATTCGATCGCCTTCGAGCGTGGTTAACCGGTCGAGTAAGCTGCACCAGGCATGAGGGATCCAAGAGACGGCCAGCTGACGCTCGACCAGGCGTACCAAGCAACGTACCTGTGGCTCGACCACGTCGGCGATCCACCTGTCGACATTCTGGAACCTGCGCACGGATCGGTCGAACTCCGCACCGAAAAGGCGTTCGTGAGAGTCAGGTCGAGTGAAGGACCCGTCGAGCAGTCATCAGTACTTGCCCTGTTGCGCGCAGCGGAGGCCGGCAAGACACTCCTACTGTTCTCACCGTCGGGATTCTCTCCCGGTGCACTCTCGATCGCCGAGACGCAGGGTATTGCACTGTTCACACTCGATCCGCACGGGCGAGCGATTCCCGAAACCACACACGCAAGAATGATCTCACCCGAGAACGAGCCGGATCCACCTTTCGCTCCTGATCCCGTCGATGAAGAAGAAAGCTTCTGGTCGTATACACCTCCGCCGCGCACCGATGGGAGTCCAGCGACGGATGAGGAGGGTATCGATGCTGGCACGTCGGATTGGGCCGACTGCCCCGCGTGTGGATCGACTCACTACCGAAACGCAAGATTCTGCAAGGCGTGCGGTACGAAACTCCAGACCGACACACACGAGGTACACGCTCAGATGCGGTGCAGAAACTGCGGAAGCCACGACATCGAAAAACTCGAGTAGACCGCAGACAGCAACGGAACCTGCTTGCCGTCTACCGTCTACAGCTTCTCGGCCTTGCGGCGGACAACGCGGGTCTTGCGCTCGGCGGCATCTGCACCCGTGATCGAGAGTGGGATCCCTGCGAGCTCCATGCGCCGTTCCAGCGCGCTGCGGAATCGTTTCGGGCAGGTCCCGAACCCTGCGAGCGGAACAACTTCTCCTCGCGCGAGGCGAGACCGATCCGCTCCGTCCACCGACACGGGTGGCAGGACACCGAGTGGATGGCCCGGAATCGCTCCTGGTTCGAGCCGAGTGATCGCTCCGTCACCTTCGGGGGAGATCGAGATCCGCATGTACCATGGCAGAAACTCCTCGTTCTCGTCATAGTCGAGGCTGACCTCCGTGAACGCCTCATAGGGGATCCGGTAGGTGTGATCCACAGGATCACTGCCAACGACGTAGAAGAGAGCCCTATCAGACAACAACCAGAACAGCACTGCTCTCTCCGAGTCGCGACGGTCGAGACCTGCCGCTGATCGGTCGAGTGTCTCGTCACCCACAGTGAGCGGACGCGCCTTGGTCTTCGCCTCACCCCGACCGAGGTCGAGCACCGTCTGTTTGAATCCATGCAAGATTTGCATAGGCCAAGGGTAGACCGTAGACCGAGACAGTGACCTGACCGTTCTCTGGGCTGGAGAACTCGAAAACGTTGTACGGGATGTCCCGCGACACTACAACCGGACTCACTCAGGTCGAGAACCCTGGGTTCACCACGGGTTGGGTTCTGTGGGCTGTAGACCGGACTCACTC
>CAZWMX010000118.1:0-7443 GCA_964635205.1 uncultured Acidimicrobiaceae bacterium
CTCCTACGTTGCTGCCCAGGGAACCGCAATCGGCCGAGCGGGGCGTATCCACATCGCTCGCGACGGGTCGGACATCTGGATAGGCGGATCCACGGTCACTCACGTTTCGGGCGAGATCGACTGAGCGTTCCCGCTGGTCGAGGTGTCCGTAAGAGCAGTGATGCCACGACCTTTCCCCAAGAAACGCGCATGCGGACCCCGGGGGGACGCGCCTCAGGGGGAAAAGGGCGCTCAGGGGTCCGCATGCCGCCAGCACGGAAACCTTGTTCCGATGCCGAATAGTCAACCTACCGACACTGGGTGCCGACAGCATGTCGGCTGCGGTCTCTGCCGGTTCGGGCCTCGTCGGGGACGCGTAGGTGTCGTTCTATGGGCTCCACGCCTGGCGACGTGCAGCCGAGCGCATGACCACGTCGGCGGTACGGTGCGGCGATGGAACGAGGAGAGTTTCTGAAGGCGCAGCTGGACCTGACATGGCGATTCGCCGGAGAGGCGCTCGACGGACTCACGCGGGACGAGGAGTTGTGGGTTCCGTCGCATGACAGTTGGACGGTTGGAGCAGGCGACGACGGTCGATGGGTTCCTGATTGGGAAGAACCGGAGCCTTCGCCCCCGCCGGCGACGAGCATCGGCTGGATTCAGTGGCACGTGATCTGGTGGTGGTCAACGGTCATCGACCGATCCTTTGGTAACGGTGAGCTTCAGCGTCAAGATGTGGCATGGCCCGGGCCGTCCCGATCCATGGAAGCTATTGACCATTTGCGTCAGGAATGGCTTGGACACCTTGACGGATTGAGTGAGGATGATCTGTCCAGTGGAACATTGACGAGATGGCCCTATTCGGATGACAGGCCCTTTTCGCTCGTGGCCGGATGGGTCAACATGGAGTTGATGAAGAACGTGTCCGAGATGGCTCTCATCAGAAGGATCACACCCTTCTACGGTCAGAGCGGATAGCTACGTTCCAGGAACCGTCCGACCGCCCATGACCGGCCGGGTGTGTCAGTATGTACGCCGTCGAGGGTTGGGAGTGGGACGCGACACCCGCTACTCGAGGGTTGCGAGGATCTCGTCCGGGATGTCGAAATTTGCGAAAACAGCCTGGACGTCATCGAGGTCCTCGAGAGCGTCTACGAGACGCAGCACCTTGGGAGCCGATGATGCGTCCAGTGCGATCGACGTCGAAGGGAGATAGGTGACGTCTCCTGAGTCGATCTGAACTCCGGCGTTCTCGAGCTCTGCTCGAACCTGTTGGAGATCGCCTGGAGCGCACACGACCTCCCACTGATCACCTTCCGCGGTGACGTCCTCCGCTCCCCCATCGAGGGCAGCCATCATGACGGTGTCTTCGTCACCTGTGGCCAGCAGATAGCCCTTCTGCTCGAAGAGATAACCAACCGAACCGGGCTCGCCGAGGTTCCCACCGTTCTTCGTGAAGGTCGAACGGACGTCGGAAGCGGCCCTGTTGCGATTGTCGGTCAGGATCTGGACATACAAGGCAACACCACCGGGTGCGTATCCCTCATAGAAGGCTTCGATGTAGTCGACACCGTCGACGTCGCCGGCACCACGTGCCACAGCTCGCTCGATGTTGTCCTTGGGAACGGAGTTGTCCTTCGCCTTCTGGATCGCAGTTGCCAGCGTTGGGTTCGAGTCAACGTCCGGACCGCCGGTTCGGGCGGCCGACTCGATGCCCTTGATGAGCTTGGCGAACAGCTTCCCGCGCTTGGCGTCCTGACGACCCTTGCGGTGCTTGATGTTCGCCCATTTCGAATGTCCTGCCATGGGATCTCCTCACGCCTCTGCTATCAGCGCAACCAGCATCTCGTGGAGACGCGTGTCACCCGTGAGCTCGGGGTGGAACGAGGTTGCAAGGATACGTCCCTGACGAACCAAAACAGGATGTGTCTCTCCGGACGCGTCAACAACCGACGCGAGGACTTCCACATCGGCACCGATCTTCTCCATCCACGGTGCCCTGATGAATACGGCACGCATCGGCTCGTCGAGTCCGGTGACCTCCAGATCGGCCTCGAAGGAGTCGACCTGCCGTCCGAATGCGTTGCGACGCACGCACGCGTCGAGCACACCGAGCTGGGGCTGGTCACCCACGGCCGTCGACGACGCCAGAAGGATCATGCCCGCGCAGGTTCCCAGAACCGGCATTCCTGCTGCGCATCGTTCTGCGATGGGGTCGATCAAACCGTAGATCGAAGCCAGTCGTCCGATGGTTGTCGACTCTCCACCAGGGATCACGAGCGCATCAACCGCCTCGAGCTCCTCAGGCGTTCGCACCTCAACGGCGTCGACATCCAACCGCTCGAGCATCGCTATGTGTTCGCGGAAGTCACCCTGGAGCGCAAGGACGCCGACGATCACGAGCCGCGGTTCTGCATCATCTCTGATGGAGGCAGTTCGTCGATGTTGATGCCGACCATCGCTTCGCCAAGGTTCCGAGATACCTTGCCGATCTTTGCGGCGTCCTGATAGAACGTCGTTGCTTCAACGATCGCGCGTGCCCTCACATCGGGTTCATCGGACTTGAACACGCCTGATCCGACGAAGATCCCATCACATCCGAGCTGCATCATCAGCGCAGCATCCGAAGGCGTCGCGATGCCGCCGGCGGCGAAGTTCACGACAGGAAGCACACCCGTTGCAGCCACCTCTTTGACAAGGTCATAGGGTGCACGGATCTCCTTGGCGGCATTCATCAGCTCGTTCGCTCCGAGAGTCGTGAGCCACGCGATCTGATTGTTCATCTTGCGCATGTGCCTGACGGCCTCCACAACATTGCCCGTTCCGGGCTCTCCCTTTGTTCGGATCATCGCCGCACCCTCGGCGATCCGCCTGAGGGCTTCACCGAGATCCTTTGCTCCACAGACGAAAGGCACGGTGAATGCATGTTTGTCGATGTGGTTTGTGTCGACGGGTGTGAGGACCTCGGACTCGTCGATGTAGTCGACGCCGAGCGACTCAAGCACCTGCGCCTCGACAAAGTGCCCTATCCGGGACTTGGCCATGACGGGAATCGAAACAGCGTTGACGATCTCTTCAACGCGTGCGGGGTCGGCCATGCGAGCCACGCCACCGTGTGCGCGGATGTCGGCGGGTACGCGTTCAAGCGCCATGACGGCACAGGCCCCTGCCGCCTCGGCGATCTTGGCCTGATCTGCGTTCACGACATCCATGATGACGCCGCCCTTCAGCATTTCTGCGAGGCCGCGTTTGACCTTGTCCGTTCCGATTTCTGGTGATGCCGAAGACATGTCGTTTTCCCTTGTCGCGTAGTCCAATTCTACATGAGGTGTGGTGCGTTTCAGGAACGATGTCGAGCGATCGCATCCTCATACGCTTCAACATACCTGCCGGCCACCGATGCACCGCCGAAGGGTGCAACAGCCGCCAACGCAGCTCTTTGTTTCCGTGCGAGCTTCTCACGGTCGATGAGCAGATCCGCGATGGATCCAGCCAGCGATGCCGGATCACTCGGAGCGACGAGCGATCCCGCGTCTCCTAGAACACCAACG
Source organism: uncultured Acidimicrobiaceae bacterium (assembly GCA_964635205.1). Taxonomy (GTDB): domain Bacteria; phylum Actinomycetota; class Acidimicrobiia; order Spongiisociales; family UBA5794; genus B3-G11. Next base: position 3,531 of record CAZWMX010000118.1, read on the forward strand.
AACGCTGGGATGGCAGAAGCAACAACTGCGCACCCCGAGGCCATACCCTCGGCGATCACGATGCCGAAGGATTCGCCCCCAAGATTCGGGGCGCAGTACACCTCAGCCTCACCGAGTTCAGCGATCTTCTCGTTCTCCCGAACCCTCCCCACGAAGGTGACACCGCGGAGCTCCTCGTTCCGTTCCGCACCGATGACATGAAGTTGTGCATCAGGAACTCGTTCCATGACGGCCGGCCAGGCATCAAGGATTACCTGGAGGCCCTTGCGCTCGTCATCGCGGCCAAGAAAGGCCACGCGATTTACCACCTTCGCCTCGTGCCCATACGCCTCGACATCGATTCCGTTGGGTATCACCCTTGCGGACACGAATGGTGCGATGGCCGAGCCTGAAACATGGCTGACCGTTGTGACAACGTCCAGCCTCCGGACTGCCCTCTTCCAAAGCTGGGAACCCAAGCGATAGCCGAACCGGGCCCATTTCGGGGGGTCTGCATGAAAGGTCCCCACCGAAGGGATGTGTCGGATTGCAGTGGCCGATGTCGAAACGATGGGCATCAGCGGCTCGTGGACGTGAACCACGTCCGCATCTGTCAGAGCGGCTCTGAGACGTTTGGCAACTCTCGGGTCGACGGCTATGGGTGTCGTAGCACGGTTCGCCCTGATCTGGGTCGTCGCACCCAGGAGTACAGCGTCCTCGGGCCCCTCCTTCCCCGGACCGATGAGCAGAGGATCGTGTCCGAGGTCCGCAAGCCAGCGTGTGAGTCGAATGGCTTGATCCTGGACGCCGCCGTGAATTCCGAGATCGTATGGGCTTACGATGGCGACTCTCATGCCCGCCCCCTCGGAAGGAGGGGCTCAGTGTCGGAGGGCCAGTTCGGCTGGAACAGATGCCATTGGGAGGGATGCTTGCGGATGTGAGTCTCAAGAGCCTCGGCGACCGCCTGGGCACCGAGTTGCACCCTGTCGGCTCGTGTGCCGGCGTCGGGAATCTCGATCGGATCACCGACCTCGAGCCTGTAGCCGGGGCCGTCCTTGAAATACACAACAACTGGGAGCAGGACCGAATCTGTGAGTTCGGCGAGAGCGGCAGGGCCGGCAGGCAACGTTGTTTCCTCGCCGAAGAAAACAACCGGTACACCTTTCCCTGTGATGTCACGATCGGCGAGCAACGCGAGGGCACCTCCGGCTTTGAGCCGTCTGATCATCTTCGAGCGTCGAGCGGGATCCGACGTCAGTACCACGTCCATGCCGAACCTGGCCCTCACATCGAGGAACCAGTCCGTGATCTTCGGATTCGGTAGGTTTTCGGCCACAGCCAAGAGATTGAGATCGAGATCTTCGGCGGCCAGGCCTGCGATCTCCCAGTTGCCAACGTGCGAAACGGCGAACACGATTCCCCTGCCTTCAGCCTTGGCCTCATGGACGGGATCAAAGTGGATCCTCTCAACACTCGCGAGGATCGCGTCCCGTCTGCGGGGTCGGAACCAGAACGTCTCGGCCCAGTACCTCCCATATGACCGATACATGTCGTCGACGGCCGCCTGCACCTCGGCCTCACTTGCATCAGGCCCCAATACACGACGCATGTGTTTCGCCAGGAGTGGCCGATTCGCCTTCTTGCGCGTCGATGCGATCGCTCCGGCCTTGGTGCCCAGGCCCCGCACGGCCTGCTCAGGGAGCGCTCCGAAAAGGGCAGCTGCGATCCGGAAAAGGATGTAGGTCAGCCAGTCCTTCACGTTTCGAGCTGTTGCCATGTCTTGCGGATTCTCTGGGCGACGGTGAGTCCGGTGAGAACAACGAACACCCACAGGAGCGGCTCCATGATCTGGAGCCCGAGGCCAACGGCCATCATCCCGATCAGAATCAGGATCATGCGCTCTGCCCTACCCATCCATCCCCCACGACCTTCGAGACCAGCCAATTCGGCCTTCGCTCGGACATATGGGACAAGGAGCGAGAACGCAAGGGCAACGATGCACAGTACGAGAAGACGGGGCTCATCCCTGAGGTAGACAGAGACACCGACCCACACGGCGATCTCTCCGAAGCGATCGGACATTGTGTCGAGGAACGCGCCTCGGTCCGAAGCCTTCCCGAGTTTCCGTGCCAGAGGGCCGTCGAGTGCATCGAGGGTGACACCTGTGCCGGCGGTCAAACCTCCCCAGAAGAGATAACCGGACGCGATCAGGACGGCGCCTCCGACTGTTACGACCAGACCGATGATGGTGACAACCGCTGGCGTCACGCCGATCTTGGCGAGCCCTCCGGCGATGGGTTCCAGGATGGGAGCGGCTTTCTTGCGTCCCTTGAAATCAAGCAATACGGGTCTCCTTCGAAGCGAAAATTAGCACAGGTTTCGACAGTTCCACCACCCGCTAGAATCTAAGCATCTTGGAGCGCGCCGGACGTTCCGTGCCCACGTGCTCCTGCCTCGGCACGAAAGGGTCAGATTCAATGAGCGAACACAGCGCAACGATCGGTCTCGAGACCGGCCCGTACGATGCTGATGTCCTCCAGCCCACGGTTGGAAACCAGGGCATCGACATCCGCAAGCTGCGACCAGAGACGGGCTACGTCACCTTCGATCCCGGATTCGCCAATACGGCCATCTCAAGATCGTCGATCACCTACATCGATGGTGGAGCGGGCGAGCTCCGATACCGCGGGTACGGAATCGAGGAGATCGCGGAGAACGCCTCGTTCCTCGAGGTTTCGTATCTCCTCCTATATGGGAATCTGCCGAATGCCGCCGAGCTCGCTGAGTGGGAGAGCGATATCGGCAGCCAGATGATGCTCAATGAGGAGATGCGCTCGTTCTTCGATGCCTTCCCTCGTAGGGCACATCCCATGGCCGTCCTCAACTCCGCGACGAACGCGATATCGACGTTCTACGACATCTATCGCAGACCCACGCGCAAGCGCGAGATCGACGCCGGCGCTCGGACGCTCATCGCAAAGCTCCCGACGATCGCAGCATGGGCATACAAGAAGTCGATCGGCGAACCGTATATCTACCCGCATTCCGGGTATTCATATGTCGAGAACTTCCTGCACATGATGTATTCGAAGCCCGGCACCGAAACACGTATCGACCCAGCACTCGTCAGAGCGCTCGATGTGCTCCTCATCCTGCACGCCGACCATGAGATGAACTGCTCGACTGCAACGGTGCGGTCCGTCGGATCCTCGAGGGCGAACATGTTCGCAAGCGTCGCTGCAGGCATGGGAGCGCTGTGGGGTCCCCTCCACGGCGGTGCAAACCAGGCGGTGATCGAGATGCTGCAGGCGATCCATGATGATCCAGATGCGACGATCGCATCCACGCTCGCTCGGGCGAAGGACAAGGACGACGAGTTCAGGCTGATGGGCTTCGGGCATCGGGTGTACACCAACTACGATCCTCGCGCGCGGGTTCTCAGATCCTTCACCGAGGATGTGCTGGACCGCATGGACGTCTCTGATCCGTTGCTCGACATTGCCAGGGAGCTCGAGGCCGCAGCCCTCGAGGATGACTACTTCGTTGAGCGAAAGCTGTTCCCGAACGTCGACTTCTACTCCGGTATCAGCTACAGGGCGCTCGGATTCCCTTCGCGGATGTTCACGGTGCTGTTCACCATCGGCAGACTCCCGGGCTGGATTGCACACTGGGTGGAGATGAACACGGATCCCGATACGCGCATCATGCGACCCCGCCAGATCTATGTCGGCGAGCGCGCAAGGGACTTCGTGCCTCTGGACGAGCGCTGAAGACGCGACGACAACAGGGAGCGAAGCGACGGATCCGTCGTCGGTTCCAGGAGAGTGCTGAGTAATGCCGTTGGTCAGCTCGGTGATCAGGCGCGCCAGTCGCAAAGGGCGAGGATTCGACACTCCTGGTGGCGGAATGGCGGAGCCGAGACCACAGCGAGTGG
>CAZWMX010000119.1:0-7372 GCA_964635205.1 uncultured Acidimicrobiaceae bacterium
ACCACCAGTGGGTCTTCTTCGGTAACGACCACCACCGTTTCTCCGGCGGTATCCGAGCAGCCCGGCAAACCGGCGATTTCGCCGAAACCACAAGGTGAGCCTTCGATCGAGTTGCCTGGTTTCGAATCGGAGATCGTTGATTTCACAAATGCGGCTGATCCCGAAACGGGCTTTGTGTCTCTCGACCTGCTGCACTCAACCATGTCACCGTTCGCGGATGTGAGCGGATATTTCTCATACCGCGTCAACACTCGGACCGACGTCCGAACGGCGAATGGGACCGAGGTCAGCTCTGCGGAGTCGCGGGTGAGTCCCACCGTCGCCTACTACCTCTACTCGGGACCCGACGGTGAAACGTCTGAGGTTCTTGTCGATCGCGACGACAGGTGGGTAAAGGAAGAAGGGGAGTGGCGTCGATCCGATAGCGACCGAATCGCTCCTAGTACGGCGCCTTTCATCGCTCCGGAGATCAAGATGTATTACTTGTCCAGAACGTTCGACACTCTTACTTTCGTCGACTGGGAGCTGATCGAAGGAGTTTGGTACGCCCGGTATGAGGCCAGCGAGGAGTTCGTTGGCGCGTTTTCGGTAGGTGGAGGTATCACCGACTCCAGTGGTGACGTCTGGGTCTCACCGGATGGCTTCCTGCATTCGTATGACATCGCCTATTCCGTCCCAAGCCGGAATGCAGCAGTAGAGACCTCATGGTGGCTGAGCGATCTAGGGTCGGTCGAGATCGAACTGCCGAAGGCGTCGTCCCCATCACCACTCACACCAACGGCCGAGGCTGTACGCGACCATCTCGTGTCGATTGCATGGGATGACGGGGCGTTCCTCGGCGGACAGTCGTTCAGCTGGTCCGGGAGAACCGCAACCGTGCAGGTCGAGGGCGATGGGGAGGAATCCTCGTTCGTCGACGGATCGAAGGAAGTGCTCGCGTGGTGGGGAACCGCTGGAGGTGGAGATGGCGAGGCACAACACTGGTATGTAGGCAACGAGGATTCGAAAGACACGCGGGAGGAGATAGTCATCGGAGAAACGAGCTGGCGGCGGGCTGGAACGTTTCTTGGAGGGCCGGAATTCGTTCCGGGCAATACGGGGTGGGATGAGAGTGTTGTCACTCCCGGCGCGTCAAACGGCGCCGACACCCTGCTCGAGCTGGGGCAGCGGCTCTTCACGAGTTGGGGAGGTCCGAATCTGGAGTACATCGGAGAGGAGAAGCCCAATGGTGTTCCCGGTGCACGCTTCCGGGCGACCGTCAACAACGGCGGTGAACCCGGCTTCTCCGTGGATGCCACGCTTGATGTTTGGACCGATCCGACATCTCGAGATGTGCGCTTCATCTGGGTGCTCTACTCGGCAACAATCGTAGAGGACATCGTCGTCGACGACGTGGTCGTGGGCACCATGAACCGGCAAGTGATCTTCCTTCTGTCCGAGATCGGGGCAGAGATCGACGCGATCATCCCTCCTGTTTGAACGGTCGTTCTGTGGGCTGTAGCACCCGGAAACGATGTACTGGAACCCTGGGTTTGCGAATTTGCCGCTAGTCGCGGAGGCGGCCGAGCAGTTTGAGGATCTCGATGTACATCCAGACGATGGTCACCATGAGGCCGAATGCGCCGTACCACTCCATGTACTTCGGTGCTGCTGCGTCGGTCCCGCGCACGATCATGTCGAAGTCCAGCATGAGATTGAGGGCCGCGATGCTGACGATGAACACCGATATCAGGATCCCGAACGGGCCCGAGACGAGGGGGATCGAGATGCCGACGAGCGAGAGAAGGATCGTCACCATGTAGAAGACGAAGATGCCAAGTGTTGCCCCGATCACGATGCCGCGGAACCTGGCGGTGACCTTGATCGCTCCGGTTACGAAGAGCACGAGCATCCCGACGAAGACCGCTGCGGTTGCGAGGATCGCCTGGAGGACGATGCCCTCGTACGCAACGTTGTAGATGTGGCTGATGACGCCGAGCGCGACGCCCATCGTGAGCGCATAGAGCGGACCCGTGAACACGGCGAGTTGTGGCTTGAACGCAGTGACGATGGCGAGGACCACGGCACCGATCAGCGCGATGAACCACCAGCCAGGGATCGCGCTGGTACCCGTCTCCGGCTGGACGAGCGACCAACCCCACATGCCTGCACCGACAACCAGGGCCAAGAGAAACGCCGTCTTGGCGACCGTCCCGCTGATCGTCATCGGGTCCTTGTTTGCGACCGCAAACGGGATCTTTGCGCTCTGAAGCGCGGCGTCAGCCGATGCTTGCCCCGCCGAGCCAGAATTCGGCAGAGAGCCGAACTGTTTTGAGAGTGTCGGGTTCGCCAATTGTTCCTCCTTGTGGCGGGAATGGTAGAGGAAGTTCACAGTTCACAGTTCACGGTTCGCGGTTCTCATTTGTGCGGATGGAGACGGACGAGAGGTTCCAGGGTCCAGGGTCCGATGCCCGACAGAAGCCTGCCGACTGTGAACTGTGAACTGAAGACTGTGAACTCACCGGCAATAATCGCCTCATCGAAACACTGACGTGGTTAGCCTCGCGTATATGACCGGGACAACGGGCGCACCGACGCCTGCCTCATCCATCGTTGATCGGGTCGTTTCCGCAATACCAGCCGACCTACCCGACGATCGACGTGCGCTCATGGAGCCATTCGTCCGCATGTATCTCAGGCGTCTGCCGGAGGTCGATATCGCTGATCTCACCCCTGAGCAGCTTCTCGCAGAGATCAGCGATCTGCTCGTGGTCTTCGACGAACGACCCATTGGCCGGGACGTGGTGCGGGTGTTCAGACCTCGGATCGAGGACTGCGGATACGCCACCCCGGGGTCGGTTGTTCAGGTTGTCACGGACGACCGCCCGTTCCTGGTCGATTCCATCGGCATCGCTGTGACCGGTAGTGGTGCCACCATCGTTCGACATCTCCATCCTCTGATCGGGACCAGTCGAGACGCGGAAGGGCGACTGGTGAGCATCCAGAAGGCTCGGTCGGCGGCCCGTCGCGAATCGGTGCAACATTTCGAACTCGACCGTGCTCTCAGCCCTGAGGATTCCGCTGCACTCGAGGCGGCGATCCGCAGGACGCTGGGCGACCTCACAAAGGTTGTTTACGACTTTGAGCCATTGCGAGGCGCTGTCACGACGATGATCAGTGTGGCCAAGGCAGGTGTGCATCACTACTCGTTCGAGGAGATCTCAGAGACGGTTGCATTCCTTGAATGGCTCCTGGAGGACAACTTCGTGTTCCTCGGATACCGCCGGTACGACATCGTCGATGGACAAGACGGTCCGTCCATTCGTGCCGACGCGTCGAGCGGACTCGGATTCCTGAGAGACCCCGAATCGGAGCCCGTGACCATTCCTCTTTCGGAGCTCCCACCGCATCTCAGGGAGAGATACACAGGTGGGGATCTCATGGTCATCTCCAAGACCAACAGGCACTCAACTGTGCACAGGGACGCCCGAATGGACTACATAGGCGTGCGATCCGTTGCCGAAGACGGCACGATGATCACGGAGTTACGCCTCCTTGGTCTGTTCGCCTCGAAGGCATATATGGGTACTGCGAGCGCCACCCCCGTCCTTCGCAGGAAACTCCGCCAGATCCTTGAAGACCAGGATGTCATCGAGGGGACCCACGACTACAAGGCGATCGTGAACCTGTTCGAGACGTTCCCGAAGGACGAGCTGTTCGCCATGTCGGTGGACGCGCTCAGTGAAACCATCGGGGAGCTGCTCGAGACCGAGGAGACCCAACTCGTTCGCCTGATCGTGCGTAGGGACATCCTCAACCGATCCGTGAGTGTGCTTGTCACGGTGCGTCGTGACCGTTTCAACGCGGCGCTGCGTATACAGCTCCAAGATATGTTCCTCGACGTCTTCGGCGGGCAGTCGGCCGACTACCGTCTCGCTCTCGGAGAATCCGGCGATGCACGACTCCATTTCACCGTATGGACGGACGAAGAGGCACCGGTCGACGTCAATATTCAGGAGCTGGAGTTGCGGGTGAGGGCTCTTGCCCGGAACTGGCACGACCGTGTCGCTGAGGAGCTGATGGGGCGTGTGGGCGAAACGGAAGCGCACCGTCTCGCAGGAACATGGACTGACAAGTTCCCCGAGTACTACAAGACAGCGACCGGAGTTGATATCGCTGCGGGTGACATTCTGAACATCGACCTCCTCGCACGCTCAGACAGGGACGTGATCGTTCGGCTCCAGAACGAGCACCAAGACGCGAACCCGCCCGGCGTCCTCGACCCGTTGACACGAATAACCGTGTACCGATCGACTGGGAAGCTGAACCTGTCCGAGATGATGCCGCACATCGAGGATCTCGGACTTGACGTCGTTGAGGAGGTTCCGACACGACTCAAGGGCGAGGCCGCTCCGTTCATCCATGATTTTGGGGTGCTCACCGTTGAGGGTGAGGAACTCGACATCGACTCGTCCGGCGACCGGATCGGCAAGGCAATCGAAGCTGCACTCGCCGGCGAGATCGAGTCCGATTCGCTACACAGGCTGCTGGTGTCGACGAACCTCGACCACGAGGAGCTCATGATCCTGCGGGCTTACCGCAGTTACTGGCGGCTTGTCACTCCCTTGTTCTCGATCAGATACGTGGACAGCGCTCTCGCCTCGCATCCACGTATCGCTGAGGACCTCGTTCGGCTGTTCGATGCTCGCTTCGGTCCCGACCACGCCGCCGCGACCGAGGAAGTGATCGGGGACAGGATCCTCGCTGCGCTCGATGATGTCGTTTCTCTTGACGAGGACCGCATCCTGCGAGGGTTCTACCGTCTCATCCTCGCCACGGAACGCTCGAACGTCGGTGTCGCAGGCAGGAAGTCCCTTGCATTGAAGTTTCGCTCCGAAGGTGTCCCCGAGATGCCGGATCCGAAGCCGCTGTATGAGATCTTCGTGTACTCGCGTGATGTGGAAGGTATTCATCTTCGGGGCGGACGGGTCGCTCGTGGCGGTATTCGATGGTCGAACCGCATGGAGGACTACCGCACCGAGGTGCTCGGGCTCATGAAGGCCCAGATGACCAAGAACGCTGTCATCGTGCCAACCGGGGCCAAGGGTGGTTTCGTGATCAAACGTCCTGCGGACACGGGGCGCCCGACGTACGACGAGGTGAAGGACGGATACGAAGTCTTCATCCGGGGATTGTTGGACGTCACCGACAACTTCGTTGAGGGAGTTGCCGTCCCGCCCGCCGACGTTGTTCCTCACGACGGTGGTGATCCGTACCTCGTTGTCGCCGCAGACAAAGGAACGGCATCCTTCTCGGACACAGCGAATGAGATCGCCCGAAGCTACGACTTCTGGCTCGACGACGCGTTCGCCTCTGGCGGATCTGCCGGATACGACCACAAGGCGCTCGGTATCACCGCCCGCGGAGCGTGGGAGTCCGTGCGAAGACACTTCCTCGATCTCGGTGTGAACGTGGACAACGACGAGATAACTGCTGTCGGAATCGGTGATATGTCAGGTGATGTGTTCGGGAACGGCATGTTGCTGTCGAAGCATCTGAAGCTCCGTGCCGCCTTCGATCACCGCCACATCTTCATCGACCCGGATCCGGACCCTGGGACCGCCTGGGCCGAACGCGATCGCCTCGCCGGCCTCAGTCGGTCGAGCTGGGCCGACTACGACTCGGAACTGATGTCTGAAGGCGGGGGGGTCTTCGACAGGACGGCCAAGAGTGTCGCGTTGACCCCCCAGATCCAGAAGCTGCTCCACACCGACGCTGAGGAGCTCGCTCCCAATGAGCTCATCCGGCTGGTGCTCAAGGCTCCCGTGGATCTGCTGTGGAACGGTGGGATCGGAACCTATGTGAAGGCCCGGAGCGAGTCAGATGACGTCGTCCAGGATCGTTCGAACGATGCGGTGCGGGTGAACGGCCGGGATTTGCGGTGTCGTGTCATCGGAGAGGGCGGAAACCTCGGCTGCACTCAGCGTGGAAGAATCGAGTTTGAACGCAGAGGTGGGAGGGTGTTCGCCGACTTCATCGACAACTCTGGTGGTGTGCACGCCTCCGACCGCGAGGTGAACCTCAAGATCCTGATGGGTATCGCTGTAGCGAGGGGCCGGATCGATCGTTCCGAGCGAGATCAGATCATCGAATCCGTTTCAGACGATGTCGTGATGTCCATCCTCTACGACAACTTCCTCCAGGCACAGATGATCTCCCAGGAGTCCCTGTCGTCGCATCGCAACATCGAGGCGTACATGGACCTCATGGATCGGTTGGAGCGCGAGGGCATCCTCGATCGGGAGCTCGAGTTCCTGCCGAGCAGTGATGAGATGGCACAGCGGTCCCGTGAGGGGAAGCCGATGGCCAGCCCTGAGATCGCGGTTCTGCTCGCTTACGCAAAACGAAGCCTCACCGAACACATCTTGCAGTCGGCTCTTCCGGATGACCCCCATTTCGAGTCCGATCTACTCGGTTACTTCCCCCCCTCGATCGCGGAGCGATTCTCCGACGAGATCGCAGAACACCCGCTGAGGCGAGAACTCATATCGACCATCGTCGCCAACCAGATGTTGAACTCCTTGGGGAGCACGTTCTACTCGCGGATGCGAACCGTTACGGGTGCATCGGCCGCGATGGTCGTGCGTGCGTACCGAGTCGCTCGGGCTGTGACGGCCGCCCAGGAGCGGTGGGCCGACATCGAGGCACTCGCTGGTCGGCTCAAACCTGCCGTTGCCACCCGATTGTTGCAGGATGTTGATGATCTGGTGTTCTACGTTGCCCGCTGGTATCTCATCCGTCCGAATGGTCGATCGATCGACGAGGAGATCGAACGGTCTGTGGGTGACTTCGCTGCCCTGTCAGACGGTTTCCCGAACATGTCTTCGGTTGCTTGGCATGAGCCGTATGTGGCGGTCATCGACGAGCTCGTGGCCGAGGGTGTGCCGCATGACCTTGCTGTGCGCCACGCCTATCAGCGTGCGCTGCGACGCGGGCCCGACATCGTCGATATCGCTCACCACCTGGAGCGTGATGTTCTCGACATAGCGTCCTTGTATTCCGAGGCCAGCAATGTTTTCAGGATCGGTTGGCTGGAGCGGCAGATCAGAAGGCTTCCCGGTACGACGGCATTCGACAGACTGGCGATCGAAGCGGTGAGAGACGACCTTCAGGCTCTCCGTCGTGACATCGTCTCGAGGGTGCTCGAAGAAGCCGACGGTTCCATCGATGGGTTCATTCTCTCCGCCGAGCGACTTGAGCCGAGGATCGATCGTTGGTACGCATGGCTGACTCGTGATGGCATCGAGGACGTGTCGGCCGCGATGATCGCCACCAGGCGTCTACACCAGCTGCTGGTCGGACGGTAGGCGCCCCTCTCCGCAAGCTCCTTTTC
>CAZWMX010000120.1:0-1922 GCA_964635205.1 uncultured Acidimicrobiaceae bacterium
TATGGCGACCATCCGATCTGCCACCGTTGCGGGGATGTTCTACCCGGCCGACCCGCACGAGCTCCGCGCTTGTGTCGAGCGACGGCTCACGGCCGAGCCCCCGCCGGAGATCGACATCCGTCCAACGATGCTCATCGTCCCCCATGCCGGCTATGTCTACTCGGGTCCCATAGCCGCGACTGCCTACCGAATGCTCGAGGCGATGACCGATGCCGTCCGGCGAGTCGTGCTAGTGGGTCCCTCCCACTTCGTGAGGTTCGCCGGTCTGGCAACCCCGGGGGTCGAGGCTCTTGCCACGCCCCTGGGACTCGTTCCGGTGGATCGTGAGCTCACCTCCACGGCAGAGGCACTCGCCGTCGTGGCTCCCGAACCGGCTGCCCACGCTCGCGAGCACAGCCTCGAGGTGCAGCTCCCCTTCCTCCAAGTCGTTCTCGGTGAGTTCACGGCGCTCGCGCTGGCGGCCGGGGATGTGGCACCCGAGGCCGTGGCCGACGTGCTCGATCAGACGATCAGTGCCCCCGGTGTCATCGGCGTCATCAGCTCCGACCTCTCCCACTACCACGACTACGAGACGGCCCGTCGCCGGGATGCCACGACCGCAGAGGCTATTGCCGGGCTGCGCCCGGAAGACCTGGCCAGGGACGACGCGTGCGGTCGCATCGCTGTACAGGCTGCCCTGCTCCTCGCCCAGAGGCGGGGCTGGAGCTGCCGCCTGCTTGCGCTGGGAAACTCGGGTGACACCGCCGGCTCGTTGGATCGGGTCGTCGGATACGGGGCGTTCGCCGTCGGACCTGAGATCTGAAGCGCGTCAGCCCGCGAGGCGGATCGGGAGGCGTCGCGCACCCCAGGTGCCCGGCCCCCCGGGGTCGAACACCCCGACGCAGACGGTCCCACACCCGAGACACCGGCCGACATCGTCCAGGCCCCAGCGGCCGAGCCGGTATCGGTCTCGCTGGATGACGTCGGCGCCACATTCGTGGCAGTACGTGGACTGTCCCAATGGGTCGTGCACGTTACCCGTGTAGACATGCCGCAGGCCGTTGCCCAGTCCTATGTCTCTCGCCGAGGTGAGCGTCTCTGGTGGCGTCGGGGGACGATCCAGCATCTTGAAGTCCGGATGGAATGCCGAGAAGTGCAGGGGCACGTCGGATCCCAGGCGGTCTTGAATCCAGGACGTCAGCCGGTCGATGTCCTCCGGTGAGTCGTTGAGCCCTGGGATCAGCAGCGTTGTCACCTCGAGCCAGACGTCCGTCTCGTTGTGGATGTACTCGAGGGTTTCGAGAACCGGTTCGAGATGTCCGATGCACACCTTGGTGTAGAACTCCTCGGTGAACGCCTTCAGGTCCACGTTCACTGCATCCATGTACGTGTAGAACTCGGCTCGGGGCTCCGGTAGGACGTAGCCGGCAGTGACGGCGACGGCCTTGACTCCCACGGCCGTGCACGCACGTGCGACGTCGATGGCGAACTCATGGAACACGACGGGGTCGTTGTACGTGAATGCAACGCTCCTACAGCCGAGGTCGATGGCGCGACCGGCGATCGTCTCGGGCGATGCCTGGTCCGTCAGGGTGTCGTACTCGCGAGATTTCGAGATGTCCCAGTTCTGGCAGAAACGACAGGCGAGGTTGCATCCGGCGGTCCCGAACGACAGCACCGCAGTGCCGGGAAGGAAGTGGTTCAGCGGTTTCTTCTCGATGGGATCGATACAGAAGCCGCTGGCCCTGCCGTACGTCGTGAGCACGATCTGGTCGTCCTGGCGAGCTCGCACGAAGCAGAGGCCCCGTTGGTGGTCTCCAAGCTTGCACAGACGCGGACACAAGTCGCACTGGATCCGCCCGTCCTCCAACTCATGCCAGTACCTGGTGGGCACGATCGACTCGGGAGGCGCCAGAGGGGCAGTGGGGACGCTCATCGCCACC
>CAZWMX010000120.1:2022-7368 GCA_964635205.1 uncultured Acidimicrobiaceae bacterium
AGGCCGGCCTCGCGCGCTGCCTCGAACGCCGCCGCCATCTCGGCGTGATCGGGACGACGATCGATGTCGGCATACCGCTCGGCTCCGGGTACCCGATGTTCCGGCCGGTACTGACCCATGATGTTGACGTAGGTGTCGGGTGACACCGCGTCGTGGAGCCAGCGGAAGATCGCTGCAGCTTCATCGACGTGCCCCGGCATGACGAGGTGACGGAGGAGCACTCCACGGCGCGCCAACCCGTCGCGGCCGAACCTCAGGACACCCACCTGCCTGTGCATCTCTGCGATCGCTGCTCGAGCCCTCTCCGGGTAGTCCCCGGCACGCGCCAGGCGTCGGGAGGATTCGGGCTCCCAGAACTTGAAGTCGGGCATGTAGATGTCGACCAACCCGTCCATGAGCTCGAGCGACGCCATTGCGTCATACGCCGACGTGTTGTAGACGATCGGCACGTTGAGCCCGAGTGGCACCGCAACGGCGATGGCCTCCACGAGCTGGGGTGCAACGTGCTCGGGTGTCACGAAGTTGATGTTGTGACAGCCCTCTTCCTGGAGCCGGAGCATCAACCCGGCGATCTGGTCTGCGGTGAGCTCCCGGCCTGCATCTCGCGAGGAGATGTCCCAGTTCTGGCAGAACACACACTTGAGATTGCAGTACGAGAAGAAGATCGTCCCCGACCCGTTCTGTCCGCGGAGGCAGTCCTCCTCACCGTGGTGGTGGAACGCGCTCGCGACGTAGGGCCATCGCCCGGTGTGACACACACCCCTCTCGTCGAGGAGCCGGTTGACGCTGCAATCCCGCGGACACGCCTTGCAGTCCACGAGCTCCTCCATCGCTGTCTCGACCTTGGCGTCGAGGCGACCCTCCCGCCATGTGCGGAGGTAGACCGGCTCGTAGTCGTCGATCAGGAATCTCTGATCGCGTCCGGGGGCGAGCGTTCTCATCACCCCAAAGGTACTCCGTGGGGACAGCGGCGCTCGTGGCGTTTCAGTCGGTCACATGGAGGAGGCCGGGTTCCCACGTCTCGACCCGGTCCGGAGACTCGCCTGCAAGCAGCGCTGCAAAGGACGCCAGGGTCGCGAACGCGTCCCCCACGGGGTAGTAGAAGGCATCCCAGTTCTCGCTGTCCTCGCCGTCGTGGTTCGGGATGACGTGATCGTATTTGTGGGCGTGACGGAGCTCGACGATGGCGCTTCTCGCCCGCCGCTCGATGTCGGCGAGGTCGACCTGGGACAGGTGGGTCTTCTGCCGGGTCGTCCTTACAAGCAGCTTTCGTCGCATCACATCGGTGACGAATGACTCGAGGTCGACCCGACGGGCCGGGTCCTGCAGGTAGATGATCTCATCGCGCGAAAGCGGCGAGAGAAACACGGTGAGCGTCGGGTACTGATCCAGCACTCCCGCCTCACGCAACATCTCGGGAATGAACGGGTTGCCTTCGAAGAAGGCGTCGCGGCCATCCTCGAGGGCTTGTTCGATTGTCGCCAGATCGAGACCCTGGCAGTCGCCGCGAACATCTCCCGCCACGAATCCGCGTGACGACGCGAGACGCTCGATCTCTGCACGGGGCGTGAAGTGGTAGGCCACGCCATCAACCTCGCCGGGACGTGGAGCCCGACTGTTGTGAAGGACCAGCGGAACCAGCTGCGTTGCCAGCTCCGGGTGGTGCCGCTTCAGTGCGCTCGCCAGCGGCCCTTTGCCCACGCAGCTCGGACCCGATAGCAGTATGAGTCGCGCCACAGTCGTCGTCTCCCGTCTCACCAGCACTTCGCACGGACGCCGAGGCTACAGCAAACCAGTCTCCGGCCCCGTGTGCAACTCGGCGTGAGATGGTACCCCGCTGCCCCGCTCCTCCCAGAAGGTTGTCATGTCCCGAACGAAATCACGTGGTGTCTGTGCATAGAGTCGCTCGGCCAGCGGCCGGAGGTCGGCCTGGAGTTCCTTGCGCCGTTGAGCAATGGCGACAAGCAGCTCGCCTTGTTCGGTGCGGGACGCGGAGACGGCCGGTGCTCCTGCGAGGTCGGCGAGATCGTGGTCCAGTCCCAAGCCATCCCCGAGCTCCACGAAACTCGCTGTGATCGTGGGCATCTTCTCCGAATCCACCGCTGTGAGAACCTCCATCTGATGGCGCAGATACTTCACCCGCTTTCGCCACTCGTGAAAGCGATCTGAGCTCGCATCGGCGTACGCCGATGCCATGCCGCGTCGGCCACGTCGATACGTGCGTCGGAGACCGAGAGTCGTGGGGACCAGTTCAGGAGGCAGCGTCCATCCATCAACACTGGCCCGGACCCGCGCCAGGCGGCCGACCAAATCCTCGATGAACCGAGACTCTGAAAGCACCCCATCGCGCATCCTGGCCGCGTCGGTGACCAGATCGCTGTGCAGCTCGGTCACCGATACTGCCAACGGGGAACGCCATTCAACGAGGGCCTCGAGAGTCTCGACCCGTACCGTCGCCGACCGCACTCCCGACAGGTCCCGAGCCACATCGCGCAGGACCACGTTGTCGTGTCGGCACGACTCCTCGCCGAGGCCGTCTCGTACCATTCGCAGCACGGCTCTCACCCGTTTGGTTGTCCGCCGCACCCCATGCACATGCTCGTCCGCCACGCCGACCCGCCGCGTGTGCCATGTCGCCAGGTCGACCTGCTCGAGGACGATGCGACGCAAACCGTCGGCGGCGCACTCGTCCGTCTTCAATCCGAACTGTGTCGGGAACGGCTTTTCCTCATCCCCGGCAAGGGCCGCCGTCGTGGTGTCGCGTGCGTCGGTCATGTGCGCGAAATCCTACCAACGGTGCTGCGGATCGTCTTGTGTGCTCTCGGGACCGCCGGAGTCGGCATCGGACCCCGGCTCGGAGGAGCGGAGCTCGACCTCAGGTCGATCACTCTGAGTGGCCGCTCGCGATCTTGGCCCATCTCGGCGAACCGACTTGTGTCTCGGATGCTCCGCCGTTGGAAGGTTTCGTTGCAGATTGACGAGTGTCAAACAGCCATGTAGATTATTGAACATGAGTTCAACGAGGCCAACGCCGGATGACAGCGGGTTGGTCGACGACCGGACGACCAGGGCACGCATACGTGATGCGGCCATCGAGTGCTTCACCGAGTACGGGGTAGCTGCTACGACGGCCCGCAAGGTCGCTGAGGCCGCCGGCGTGTCTCCTGGACTGGTGATCCACCACTTCGGATCGATGGAGGGCCTGCGCTCGGCGTGTGACGAGCACGTCGCTGCGGTCATTCGACATTTCAAGCAAGAGTCGATGTCTGCCGGTCCAAACCTCGATGTGCTTGCCACCCTTCGCAACCGAGACGTCGGTCCCCTGATGGGGTATCTGGCACGTGTTCTGGCCGACGACTCGCCGGCAGTCGCGAGACTCGTCGACGACCTCGTCGACGACGCCGAGGGCTACATCCAACAGGGTGTCGAATCCGGGATGCTCCGGCCCACGGCCGACCCACGGGGTCGGGCCATAGTGCTCACCATCTGGGGTCTGGGAGCGCTGGTGCTCCATGAACATCTGGAGCGACTCGTGGGAGTCGACCTCACGGATCCCGAGGTCCTCACGAATCCATCAATTGCCCAATATGCCGGCCCCATCTACGAGATATACGGAGGGGGCGTCTTCACCGAAGCCTTCACAACACGCACCCAGGAGGCACTCGCCGGGATGGCCGGCGAACCAGACCACATGAGATCACAGTCGCCTGGCGAGGCCGAACCCCCACAGACGACCCCGAGCGAAGGAACCTCATGACAGAACGGATCGCGATTCAGACCGAGGGACTGACCAAGCACTACGGCGATGTTCACGCTCTCGTCGACCTGGATCTCGAGATCTCATCGGGTGAGATCTTCGGGTTCCTCGGACCGAACGGCGCCGGCAAGACCACCATGATCAGAACCATCCTCGATGAGATCAGGCCGACCGCGGGATCCGCCTCGATCCTGGGAATGGATACACACGAGCGATCGGTCGAGATCCGTCGCCACATCGGATACGTTCCGGGCGATCTCGC
Source organism: uncultured Acidimicrobiaceae bacterium (assembly GCA_964635205.1). Classification (GTDB taxonomy): domain Bacteria; phylum Actinomycetota; class Acidimicrobiia; order Spongiisociales; family UBA5794; genus B3-G11. The sequence goes on from CAZWMX010000120.1 coordinate 6,042, forward strand.
AATGTATCCGAACCTGACCGGACGCGACACCCTCACCTACTTCTCCAACCTGCGCGATGGGGTCGACTGGTCGTATGTCAACGAGCTGGCCGATCGGCTCGACGCAGATCTGTCGAAGAAGGTCGGTGACCTCTCATCTGGGAACCGGCAGAAGGTTGGCCTGATCCAGGCGTTCATGAACAAGCCGGAACTGCTGATCATGGATGAGCCAAGCGCCGGCCTCGACCCACTCATGCAGCGGGAATTCCAAGCCATGATGCGCGAAGTCGCCGCCGAGGGGCGCACCGTCTTTCTCTCCAGCCACACCCTGTCCGAGGTCCAGCGGGTCGCCGACCGGGTCGCGATCATCCGCCACGGCAAGCTGGTCGCCGTTGAGTCGGTGTCGAGCTTGCGGTCCAAAGGCATCCGCAAGGTGGAGCTCCTCTTCGATGAGCCCGCCGATGGGGACGTCTTCGATTCCGTGCCCGGCGTGCGCGATGTCGTCGTGGCAAACCGGCACGTCACTCTCTCGTACAGCGGCCACATGGGGACACTGCTCGAGATCGTCACCGAGCGACACACCCTGATCGACATCAGCACCCAGGAAGCCGACCTCGAGGAGATCTTCCTCACCTACTACCGCGATGAGGACGCGGAGGAATAATGCTGACCAACGTATTTGTGAAGACAACGAGGGACCGGTGGATGGGCACGGCGATCGGCTCTGTGACGCTCGCGCTCCTCTTCCTCTTCGGAATGGCCATATATCGAGACATCGACCTCGCCGTCTACACCTCCCTGCCAGAGGTCTACCGGACGATGGTGAACATTCCCAAGGACGCAGACGTCGCCAGTCTCGCATATGGGGCGATCTACGGCTCCTATGGAGCGCTGACACTGGCAGGGCTGGCGTTGGCGATGGGCGCCGTCTCCATTGCGGGTGAAGAGCGCAAGGGAACGATCGGTCTGCTGCTGGGAAACCCGAAGAGTCGCACGAGCGTTCTCTCTTCCAAGATGACATCCATGGTGTTCCTCACCGCTGCGGGATCCCTCTTCCTGTGGGGGGTGGGGCTTGCTGCTCCGGTGATGCTCGATGTCGACATCACCGGGATGCATGTCGGTGCGCTGATCTTGCACATGTTCGCCATCTCGCTGTTCTTCGGCTTCCTGGCAATGGCAATCGGCGCGTGGACCGGCAGCCCCGGTTTGGCGTCGGGTGCAAGCGCCGGGGTCATGTTCATCTCGTTCATCGGAGCGGGGCTGTTCCCCGTCATCGAGGGATGGGAGAATGCCGCCAAGGCCTTCCCCTGGTACTACTTCAACTCGAGCCAGCCCGTGAACAACGGCG
>CAZWMX010000121.1:0-4914 GCA_964635205.1 uncultured Acidimicrobiaceae bacterium
TCGTGGGGGTAGACGTAGCCGACGCCGATGCCCATGTCTCGCTCACCCTGGGTCGCTCCCGACCGAAGATGGGCCGGCACCTCTCCTGGTGGGCCCTCGGTTACCGCTGTGATGCCTGCCTGCATCGCGTTCTTCACAGTGTTCGACTTCGGAGCCATGGCGAGATACAACGCGGCATGGGTGAGTGCGTAGTTCGCCTCGGGAAGGCCGACAACCTCAACGGTGCGGAAAGCCTCGTTTGCGATGTTGAGTGCTCCAGGATCTGCAAGACCGACATCCTCAGAAGCGAAGATGATCATCCGTCTTGCGATGAACTTCGGGTCTTCACCCGCCTCAACCATGGTCTCGAGCCAGTAGACGGCAGCATCTGGATCAGAACCTCGCATCGACTTGATGAACGCGGAGATGACGTCGTAGTGCCTGTCTCCCGCCCTGTCGTACCGTATGATGCGACGTTGCAGTGCCTCAGCCACGGCGTCTTCGCTGACAGACGCCGCCCCCTTACCCTGGGCGATCGTCGCCGCCATCTCGATCGTGTTCAATGCAAGCCTGGCATCGCCACCGACCCTTTCCGACAGAGCCTCCTTGGCATCATCGTCGACCGCCATGCCGATCCCACGCATCGCATCTCCGGATGCTCGGTCGATGAGCTCGGCGACCTCGTGCGGTGTCAGTGGCTCCGTTCGGAAGACGGTTGCACGGGAAATGAGCGGACTGTTGACCTCGAAGAACGGGTTCTCCGTGGTTGCGCCCACGAGGATGATGACGCCGTCCTCGACCCCCGGCAGAAGTGCATCTTGCTGGGATTTCGAGAAACGGTGGATCTCGTCGAGGAAGAGAACGGTACGTCCCCTGTCCTCTCCCAACCGCTGACCTGCGCGTGCAAGCACCTCACGAACATCCTTCACTCCGGCGTTCGTTGCTGAAAGCTGTTCGAAGTGCGCTCCTGTGGATGTGGAGATCAGCCGAGCGAGCGTGGTCTTGCCCGAGCCGGGCGGTCCCCACAGGATGAGCGATGAGAGCTTCCCCATCTCAACCATCGATCGGAAGGCGGCACCTTCCTTGAGCAGATGTGACTGGCCAACGACCTCGGACAGGTCGCGTGGACGCATACGGGCCGGCAGCGGCGCTTGTGCGCGGGTGACCTCTTCCTTGCGAGCGTCGAAGAGGTCACTTGGTGCCATCAGGCGTCTGTGTCGCCTTCCTCTTCGAGCCAGCCGGCACGAACGTCCGGGCGAATGTTGATGCCGAGTTCGATGAGCTGGAGTTCATCGACCCTGCCGGGCGAGCCGGTGAGCGGATCTGCGCCGGTCTGGGTCTTCGGGAACGGGATGATCTCGCGGATATTCGGCTCATCCCGCAAGATGCTGACGAGTCGGTCGATACCGATCGCGAACCCAGCGTGTGGGGGCGTGCCGTAGCGAAGTGCCTCGAGGAACCAACCGAACCGGGCCTCTGCCTCGTCTGGTGCGATGTTCATCACTTCGAATACCTTCGCCTGGACTTCAGGATCGTGGATCCTGACGCTTCCCGAACCGAGTTCAGATCCGTTCAGTACGAGGTCATAGGCTTTCGAGACGGCTGTTTCGGGACTGTCGACGAGTGCTTCAAGATCGCCGGGATCGGTGAAGGGGTGGTGTGCTGGAGACAGGCTTCCATCCTCGTCCACATCGAACACGGGGAAGTCCACAACGAATGCAAAAGCGAGTTCGTCGCTCCCTTCGGGTTGTCCGATGTCAAGCCTGAGCCGACCGAGCACTCTGCCCACGACCGACGCATCGTCTGCAGCGATGAGCAGCGTGTCGCCCGCATCGGCGCTGAGCGCCGCCTTGATCCCATCGAGTTCACGGTCGGAAAGGAACTTGGCAACGGGGGAACGCAGCGAGCCGTCCTCTTCAACCACCATCCACACGAGGCCCTTGGCGCCGAGCTCCTGAGCCCTCGAGACAAGACTGTCGAGACCGGATCGGGACAGACCGAGTATTCCACCGTTGACTCCCCTCACCGTGCCGTCGGAGTCCAGAACGCCGGCGAACGCCTTGAACTCGGTGCCGGCGAATACGTCGGACAGGTCCGTGATCTCCATTCCGAAGCGAAGATCGGGTTTGTCGGTGCCGTACCGGTCCATCACTTCCCCATAGGTCAACCGCTGCAGCGGAAGCTCGAGAGCCTCACCCCGAAGTTCGAGCACGACCTCCGCGACGATCTGCTCGAGTTCCGCAAGAACGTCGTCCTGGCCCCAGAACGAACCCTCGAAGTCGAGTTGGGTGAACTCGATCTGACGGTCCGCGCGGAAGTCCTCGTCCCTGTAGCACTTCGCGACCTGGTAGTAGCGCTCGACGCCACCGATCATCAGCAGCTGCTTGAAGAGTTGGGGTGACTGCGGAAGTGCATAGAAGTTGCCCGGACGGAGCCGCGAAGGCACGAGCATGTCGCGGGCGCCCTCGGGGGTCGATACGATGAGTGTTGGCGTTTCCACCTCGAGAAATCCGTCTCGGTCCATGACTCGACGCATCGCGCCGATCGCCTTCGAGCGGGCCTTGAGGTTCTCTGCCATGCGGGTGCGGCGCATATCGAGGTAGCGGTACTGAAGACGCAAAACCTCATCGACGTCGACGCGTTCGTCGATCTGGAATGGCAGCGGCGCTGAAGTACTCAAAACGTCGAGTACCTCACCGACAACCTCGACCGCACCCGTTGGGAGATCATCGTTCGTTGTGCCTTCCGGCCGAGAACGGACGGTTCCTGTTATCTGGATGCAGAACTCACTTCTGAGTCCGTGGAGAACTTCCTCGGATGCCGGGTCATCCTCGGGGTTGAGCACAACCTGCACGATGCCTGAAGCATCCCGGAGATCGATGAATATCACGCCGCCGTGATCGCGACGACGCGCAACCCAACCCGCCAGCGTGACGGTGTCGCCGGTGTTCTCCGACCGGAGCTCTCCTGCTCCGATCGTCTTCATCGGGCTCGTAGCCATCCTTCGATCTCCTTCGTTTCCATGACTTCCTGTTCACCGCTATCGAGGTCCTTGACGGTGACCTCGCCGTCTGCCCATTCGGAGCCCACGACGATCGCGGCTCCCGCCCTTGCACGGTCCGCTTCCTTGAATTGCGCCTTGACAGACCGCTGCATGTCGGTCATGTCGATTCGGAGACCGGCGGTTCGAAGCCCGGATGTCAGAATCCGCGCAGCATTGCGGAGCGGCTCGTCCGTGACAACAATGAACGCGTCGAGTGCGGATCCGCGGTCCTCTGCACTCGAGGCCAGGAGGATCCGGTCAACACCCATGGCCAGACCAACCGCCGGTGTCGGTTTGCCCCCGAGCAACTCGAAGAGCCCGTCGTAACGACCACCTCCGCCGACAGAGCTCTGTGCAGCCTCGTACCCCGCTGGGACGTACTCCCATACGGTTCTTGTGTAGTAGTCGAGGCCCCGAACCAGCTTGTCGTCGATCACATATCCCAGGTCGATGTCCTCGAGACCAGCCTTGACTTCCTCGAAATGCTCTCTGGCGCCATCTCCGAGATAGTCGAGTGGGACGGGAGCATCGGCAACGACGCCCTGATCGGCTTTCGAATCCAGCACACGCATCGGATTGGATTCAACCCGGTTCTTCGAATCGTCCGAGAGCTCATCGAAACGCCCACGTAGGTACTCGCGAATCGCGTCGCGATACGCCGACCGATCCTCCGGATCGCCTATCGAGTTGATGCGGATCTCGACATCGGGAACATCGAGACGCTCAAGCAGTCGGTAGCCGAACTCGATCACTTCGACATCTGCCTCGGCTGAGTCTGAACCGAGATACTCGACGCCTGCCTGCATGAACTGACGCGTGCGACCCTTCTGTGGTCGTTCGTAGCGGAACATCTCACCCCAGTAGGCACCCTTGAACCTGCCCTGCACTCCCCCGGCCTGGATCAAGGCTCGCACGACCGACGCTGTCTGCTCCGGCCTCAGCGTGATGGATCGCCCACCCTTGTCCTCGAACGTGTACATCTGTTTCTGGACGACCTCGGTATCTGTTCCGACACCGCGAGCGAACACGTCTGTGTCCTCGAACATCGGGGTGAGAACCAGGTCGTATCCGTACTGTGCGCTCAGCTCATCGAAGATGTTGCGCGCATCACGCCACCACGCGGAATCTGGTGGAAGCACGTCATAGGTGCCCTTCGGGGCTCGGAACTTGGTCACAACAACTCCTGAAGGAAGGGGTTGAGCTTGCGCTCGGCGGCAAGCGTAGTGGTGGGACCGTGACCTGGCAGTACCACGGTTTCCTCCGGCAGCGGAAGAACGTGGCTCACCATCGACGCCATGAGTGTCTCATACGATCCGCCGGGAAGGTCTGTGCGCCCGATCGAGCCGGCAAAGAGCTGATCACCCGAGAACAACACACCCTCCGTGGCGAGGTGGAAGCAGCAGTGACCGGGCGTGTGCCCCGGTGTGTGCAGCACATCGATTGCAACACCGCCGAGGTTGAGTGTCTGGCCGTCGGCTAGTTCGACGAAGCTCGTCGTTACGAGCTCGTCATCCCCTGTTGGGAACGCCGACCCGAGTAGCGCCCGAAGCTGCTCCCCTGGGTGTCTCGCCATGTTCAGATCGTCCGGGTGCAGATACGCCCGCACGGTCGGAGACACCATCCCATCGATTCCACCCACATGATCGATATGGCCGTGGGTAACGAGGACGGCTACAGGTGTCAGATCGTGTTTTGCCAGAAGCAGGCCGACACCTTCGGGATCGGGTGGGGCATCGATCACAACGGCAGGCCCACCCGTGTCGGGTGCAACGACGTACGTATTCGTCTGGAAGTGCCAGAGCGGCTTTGCGTCGATCAGTAGGGACATGGTGCAAAGATAGGCCGAGCAGCGAGCCATGTAGGACCGGCACTCGCCGCGTTCGCTTCTTCCC
>CAZWMX010000121.1:5014-7272 GCA_964635205.1 uncultured Acidimicrobiaceae bacterium
CCGTCGATATCTCGGAGACCTGAAAGCACACCCTCGAGGGCCTCCCTATCCGACAGCTCGATCTCGTACCGAAGGAGCGCTATGCGGTCTCTTCCCGTGACGGAAGACGATGCGTGGATGTTGGCTTCACAGTCGGAGAGCGCGGCGGTGACATCGCGCAGCAGCCTCGACCGATCGAGGGCTTCGACCTGTATCCATACGAAGAACGTGCCCGTCTGCTCGGCAGCCCAGTCGACATCGACCATTCGCTCGGCGCGTTCGGTCAGCGATCCGATGTTCGCGCAATCCGCCCTGTGCACAGACACACCTCGACCGATCGTGACGAACCCGATGATGTCGTCTCCGGGCACCGGCCCACAGCACTTCGCCATCCGAACAAGCATGTCTTCGAGTCCCTCGACGATGACGTCGCCTGTTGCAGGTCGTCTCCGTTTGTGAGGCACCGGGAGGCGCTCTGCCATGACAGCCTCTGCCGTGTCCTCGGGCCTGAGTTCTCGTGCGAGGCGTTGCGTAACGGTTTGGGGGCTGGTTCGGTTCTCGCCCACAGACCTGTAGAGACCATCGAGGTCTACGAATCCGAGTTGGTCGGCAACAGCCGCGAGCTCTGTGTCCACACCCTTGAGGGGTAAACCCTGGCGCCGCAGTAGCTTCGTGACCGACTCCTTGCCCTCGACGAGAGCGCTCTCCCTGCGCTCGCGGGAGAACCAGGCCTTGATCTTGGACGTGGCCTTGGAAGACTTGACGAATTCGAGCCAGTCCCTGCTCGGATGCGCATCCTGTGCTTTCGACGTGAGGATCTCGACGATGTCGCCCGACTCGAGCTGCGTCGAGAGCGGCACAAGCCTGCCGTTCACCTTCGCTCCGGTGCAACGGTGTCCGACATCTGTGTGGATCCGGTATGCGAAATCGACCGGAGTCGCGCCTGCAGGCAGCACCTTCACGTCCCCTGCCGGAGTGAGAGCGAACACCTCGTCCTGATAGAGATCCAATTTCAGTGCTTCGAGGAACTCCTCGGGATCATCAGCGTCCTCCTGCATGTCTCTGATGTCTTCAACCACCAGAAGGTCGGCCTCTTCGGTCCCGTCGTTCTTATAGCGCCAATGAGCGGCGATCCCTGCTTCGGCACGATCGTGCATCTCCTGCGTGCGAATCTGAACCTCGAGCGGTTTGCCGTCCGGACCAACCACCGTTGTGTGCAGCGACTGGTAGAAGTTGAACTTCGGCATCGCGATGTAGTCCTTGAAGCGACCCTGAATCGGAGGCCACATCGTGTGCACGAGACCGAGAGCGCCATAACAATCACGGAGTTCATCGACGATCACCCGAATGCCGATGAGATCGTGGATGTCTTCGAACGCCAGACCCGACGCGACCATCTTGCGGTAGATGGAGTAGAGGTGTTTCGGCCGCCCGGTGATCTCGGAACTGATGCCGTTGATTGAGAGAACCTCGACCAACTCGTTGATCACAGACTCGATGTAGTGGGCACGCTCAGGAGAACGGGCGAGGACCTTTGATTCGATCTCTGCCTTTGGCCCCGGGTACAGGATCCCGAAGCACGTCTCCTCCATCTCGTGCTTGATCTCCTGCATCCCCAACCGATGTGCAAGAGGCGCATAGATGTCGAGGGTTTCAAGGGCAACACGTTTCTGCTTCTCAGGCGGTAGAGGGCTGATGGTGCGGATGTTGTGGGTGCGGTCGGCGAGCTTGATGACAAGAACACGAATATCTTTCGCCATCGCGACTGCCATCTTGCGGATCGTGGCCGCCTGGGCATGTTCCCTGCTCGAGAACTTGATGCGGTCGAGCTTGGTGACACCATCGATCAGGAGCGCCACCTCGTCGCCGAACTGCTCGACTACGCCGTCGAGCGTGAGGTCCGTGTCTTCCACTGTGTCGTGCATCAGAGAGGCCGAGAGGGTCGCTTCGTCCATGCCGTACTCTGCAAGGATCTCGGTGACGGCGAGCGGGTGCACGACGTATGGATCTCCTGTTGCGCGTTTCTGACCGTAGTGCCGAGCAGTCGCGACTTCGTATGCCTCGCGGATCGATTCGGTATCCCCTTGCGGATGGGTCTCTCGGAACGTCTCGATGATGTCCGCGAACATCTCGTCGGGCGTTCGACCTGCAACGGCGGGATCAACAAAGCTGCCAGGGTTGTTGGCCTCTTCTGACGACGCCTCCTGAGTATCCGATGGAGTCCTCATCCGGCGATTCTACCGGCGCTTCCGCCTCTGCTTGGGAGGCTTGGCCACGGC